>DAIDHX010000073.1 GCA_027451885.1 Planctomycetales bacterium | reverse complement strand
ACCATGCCAGGACCACGGTCGCGGGGATGGCGACCTCGCGAATGGGTCGGGGCGAGCGTCCGATGGGGGTGATGGTGGGGGGTTCGACGGCGATCGGCGGCAGGGGGGCTGGCGCGGTTGCAAGGGGCGCGGGCGCGGCGGGTTCGGGCGCGGGCTGCGGCTCGGTTGTGCCGGGTTCCGGGATTTGCGTTTCGGGCGCGGCGGGTTCGGGCGCGGCCTCCCGCGCCGCAACCTGGTCGACCTCCGGCGCGGCCCCCACCGCGCTTGCGATCGCATTCAGATCCAGCGGAGGCTCCGCGGGCGGCTCCGCCTTGCGCGACTCCAGCAATCGCTCAAAAACCTCCGCTTCCACCCGCACATCTTCCGGACGCAGCTTCGCCAGCTCCACGGGAAGGATCGCCGCAATCTCCGAAAAGTCGCCCAGGATCGGACCCTCCGACTCCGAGGGCTCGGTCTGCGCCGCCCTGCGCGACTCGAACGCCTGCTCGATCAGGCTCGACGACGCGGCCGGCTCCGCTTCCGGCCGGGGTATCAAAAGCGCAGCCCCGCATTTGGGGCAGGAAATCACCGACCCCTGCTTCGATTGCGATACCGCCAGCAACTGGTTGCACTGATAACAGCGAAACTTGAGCCGCTCGCCCGCCATCCCGCCCCGCCCTTCCACCCGACTTCGAATCTTTCGTACCGTTTCCGCGCAAGCTCCAGCCTAAGTGGTTTGGCCGCGCTTCGCCACCACGCTGACCGGCAACCGGGGCGGATGCTTGACCTCATCCCGGCTCACGTCACAATGAAACGCATGGGAATACCCGGGGCGATCGGGTGCCGTCATTGCCGCCCAGTCCATCCCCCCGCTCGCGAGGGAGGCCGCTGATGATCCGTCCGCGCAAGGCTGGGAAAGCTCGATCCGGCGCGATCGGGCTGCTCGCCGCCGCTGCCGCCGTGGCCCTGGCCGCACAGGCCAGGCCCGACACCATCACCATGAAAAGCGGCATGATCTACCGCTCGCTCGGCCCGCCCGACCGCGATAATACACTCGTCTTCATGAGCGACGGCATCAAACGCGTCATCGTGCGCGATTCCAAGATCGAACGCATCGACCCCGACAATTCCTTCCGCGGCGGCGAACGCTTCCAGCTCGTGCAGCCAATGTCGGTGCACGGCGGCGTGATGCCCAGGGAAGTCCTGGCGGTCGAGGCCGGGCCCTGGGACGAGCGCGGCAGGCGCATGTTCCGCTATCTTGGTTCCAACTCGCGCAAGACGATCAGCATGGAGCAGGCGATCATTGAAATATCGCCTCATATCTGCAAGTTCCGCGGCGTGGACGGCTTCTGGGTGAGCCAGGTCGCCACCGAGAGCGTGCCGCACAAGGTCATCGTGGGGATTCTCGATCGCGTCGATCGCAAGAACATGGAGGAGCGCGAGCGTGTGGTGCGGTTCTTGATGGACGTGGGCTGGGACGCCGAGGCCAGAAAGGCGCTCGACGGCTTGCTGATGGATTTTCCGCAGAAGGAACTCCAGGAGCGCGCCCGCAGCGCCCGGGCGTTTTTGTTGCAGCGTGAGGCGGAAGGCAAGCTGCTGGAGGTCGAGGATCTGTTCCGGGTGCATCAGCCTGCGCGGGCGCTTGCGATTTTGAATGGTCTTGATCAAAAGCAGAGCGGCGTCGAGGTGGCGCTCAAGGCGCGGGAGCTTGCGCGGAACCACGAGCAGCAGCGTGGCGAGGACCGGGCGATCGCCGCCGAGCTGCGGAGCCTGTCCGCGCGGATCTCGGAGGCCGAGCGCGCGGCCTGGAAGGCCCCTTTGCTCGAGGTGCTGGAGGCGATGGAGCACGCGCCCGACGCCGTCCGCGACCGCCTGGCGGCCTGGCGCAAGGCCAGGAACGATCCGGCCGTCCCGGCCCGCGAGCAATTCGCGCTCGCCATGTCTGGATTCGTCGTCGGCGTTCAAAAGGCCGTACGCGACCTCAAGATCGCCCATGCTTACTGGGACGCGCGGCGGATCGTCCGCGAACAGCTCAACCGGGCCACGCTGGACGAGTCGAGCCTCAAGATCGACGAGCTCGAAAACCTGGCCTGGGCTGGCGACGGTCCCCGGCTCGAGACCGCGGCGATCCTGGACCTGCTCACCCAGATCGTGAAGCTCATGCCGCCGCCGCGCCACGACGCCGAAACCGCCCGGCCCGGCAAGACGATCCTGCATCGCACGCTCGACAGCGATAACGCCGAACCCACCGAGTACGCCGTGCGCCTGCCGGCCGAATATCACCCGCTGCGGTCCTATCCCGCCGCACTCCTCCTGCATTCCGGCGCCGGTCCGGAATCGGTCATCGACCTCTGGGCTCAAGAGGCCGACAGGCGCGGGTTCATTCTCGTCGCCCCCGAATACGCGGCCGCCAGGCGCAAACCCGCCGCCTACGAATACACCGCCAGCGAGCACGCCGCCGCCGAGCTCGCCCTGCGCGACGCCCGCAAACGATACGCCATCGACAGCGACCGCGTCTGCGTCGCAGGAATGCTCGAAGGGGGCAACATGGCCTGGGATCTCGGCCTCAGCCATCCCGACCTCTTCGCAGGCGCGGTCGTGATCTCAGGCTTCCCCGGCAAATACGTCCCCCGCTATCTCACCCACCACGCCAGGATGCCGCTCTATCTCGTCCTGGGCGACCTCGCCCCCGCCGTCGATTCCTTCCTCTTCAGCCGCTATATCAAGCCCCTCATCGTCAAGCCGCTCGACGTGACCTACACCGAATATTTCCGCCGCGGCCTCGAAATCCTCCCCGAGGAAATCCCCCTCGCTCTCGACTGGATGGCGCGGCACAAACGCGATCCCTACCCCAAATCGTTTGAATATGTCACCGCGCGTAGCTGCGATGTGCGGTTCAACGGCGTCGTGATCGAGGAATTCTCACCCGGGCGCTCAACCGCCGCCGAGGTCGTCGACCCGCTCGGCCAGAATCTCAAACCCGCCACCCTCGCAGTCAAAACCAGCGGGATCAGCAACCTGATCTCGCTCCAGACCGACGGCATCAAGCGGCTCGACGTCTGGCTCTCCCCCAAACTGTTCGACTTCAGCCGCAAGCTCGAGGTTCGAATCAATAAAACAACATACTTCAAGCAGTCCAAGGTCAAGCTTGAGCTCGGCCCCATGCTCGACGATTTGCGGTTGCGGGGCGATCGCGAGCAGATCTACTGGTACAAGGTCAAGGCCGGGTGACCAGCAGCCCGGCCGGGCTGGTTCGATTGCCACCGCAGGAGCACGCCGTGTCCAGGCCTGAAACGCCCGAATGGGTCCGTGACGCCATCTTTTACCAGATCTTTCCCGACCGCTTCGCGAAAAGCGAACGGATCAAGAAGCCCGGGCCGCTCGAGCCCTGGAACGCACCTCCCACGGGGCACGGGTACAAGGGGGGTGATCTGCTCGGCGTCGCCGAGCGGCTCGACCACCTGGTCAGCCTGGGCGTAAACGCGATCTACTTCAATCCCATCTTTCGCTCCGCGGCGAACCACCGTTACCATACCCACGACTACGAGCAGGTTGATCCCATGCTCGGCGGCGACCCGGCCTACGCCCAGCTCGCCGCCGCCTGCCGCGAACGCGGACTCCGCATCATCCTCGACGGCGTCTTCAACCACGCCAGCCGCGGCTTCTTCCCCTTCCACGACATCCTCGAAAATGGCGCATCCTCGCCGTACCGCGACTGGTTCCTGATCAAGGGCTATCCGCTACACGCCTATGACTTCAACCACACCCCCAATTACGCCGCCTGGTGGGGCCTGCATGCCTTGCCCAAGTTCAACATCAAATGCGCTGAGGCGCGGGAGTTCCTGCTCACGATCGGCGAAAAATGGCTCGCGCAGGGAGCCAGCGGCTGGCGCCTGGACGTCCCCAACGAAATCGAGGACGACGAATTCTGGCGTGAATTCCGCCGCCGCGTTCGCAAGGTGAATCCCGACGCCTACATCGTGGGCGAGGTCTGGTCCGACGCCAAACGCTGGCTCAAGGGAGACATGTGGGACGCGGTGATGAATTACCAGTTCACCCGCGCCTGCATCGGCTTTTATATCGCGG
>DAIDHX010000072.1 GCA_027451885.1 Planctomycetales bacterium | reverse complement strand
GGGGGCCGTGCTCGCCTCCGGCCTGGCAAGCGAGGCCCGCGCGGATACCTACTGGTACTGGCCAACATCCTATTACGTCCCGACATGGACGACCGTTTCCGTCGCACCCACGGTCCGCTATGAAACCGCGAGGGTGGTCGAGACCTCGCTCAGCCTGCCGAGCGTGTACGCCACGGCCTACGTGACGGAGCCTGTCACGCTGGTGCCGGCGGGGATGGTGACGACGGTGTACGAACGGGGGCTGTTCCGCCGGCGGCGGACGATTGTCGAGCGCCCGCTGATCGAGAGCTACACCACGAGCTACGTGGTGCCCACCACTTACATGGCTCCCACGACCTACGTGGTGCCGACGACGTATCGCACGGTGTTGCGGCCGACGATTTACACATACCCAACGGTTTATGAGACGGCGTACACCACGGTACCGACGACGATTTGTGACGAGCCGGTGCGTGCGGCGCGGGCGCCTGGCCAGGAAGAGGATCTGGCGCCTGTGACGAAGCCGCCGGCGGCGAATCCCCCCGCGCGGAACGAGGAGACGATTTCGTCGGCGGTGGGCAAGACGCAGCCGCAGGCGAAGCCGGCGGAGACGGCGGCGAAGAAGCCGGGCGCAGCCCCTGCGCAGTCGCCGCCTGCGCCGCAGTCGCCGCCGCCGCCGCAGACGACGACGCGGCAGCAGTCGACCGCGCGGCCAGCGGCCGAGACGCCGAAGCCGACCAGTCCCGCCGGCGCGGCGAAGCCTGGTCCCGCGGCGGCAGAGACCAGGAAGGACGACATCGATCTCCAGCCCGCGCCTTTGCTCGATGAAGACGCCGGCGACCAGCGCCACCAGGTGCAGAAGCCGGTCGTGCCCACGCGTGCCGCCGCGCGCGACAGGCGCTGGGTGTTGCTGGGCGCGGTGGAGACCAACGACGGCGCAGCGCGGGAAAACGTGCGCGTAACCGCGACCAGCCGGACCCAGCCGGACCTTGCTCGCAGCCAGCTCACCGACGCCGTGGGCCGCTTCGCGATCCGGCTCGACGACGGCGACTGGACCGTGAGCGTGACGCTCCCCAGCGGCCGGGTTTATCCCGTCCGCGAGGTCCTGGTGCAGAATGGCAAGGTTCTCGATGTGGCGGAACAGCGCGACATCCCGAACCTGGTGATCAGCTACTAACAACACGTGCCGGCCAATCCCGGCCCCGGTTCGAGGCGCGAGGGCGATTGCCTCCGCGCCTCGATGCGTTTGCCCACTGGAGAAGAGCGATGGACGAGGTGCCCGAGGTCGAGCTCTGCGAGGTTGTGAACGAGACCGAAGCGCAGATGATCGTGAACATGCTTCAGGAAGAGGAGATCCAGGCCCGGAGCGACGCCACGCAGGGCTCGAGCGTTTTTGGCGGCTTGCCGTTTGAGCCTGGTCATCGCATTTTCGTGCCGCGGTCGCAGGCGGAGAAGGCGCTCAAGATTCTGCGGGAGCATCCGCACTTCAAGCACGTGAAGCCGGCGGAGTGATCCTGGGCGGTGGCGGACTTCGGCCCCATGCCTGAGCGTTCGACAGGCCGTCCGCGGGTGTTGTATGTGGTGAGCCTGTTCCATCCGTTCGCATCGGGAGCGGAGCGGCAGGCGCTCGCGCAGGGGATGACGCTGGCGCGCAGGGGGCATGAAGTCCACGTCGTCACGCGGTCGGTGCCGGGTTATCCGGTCGATGACGAGGAATATGAGGGCGTGTTCATTCATCGCTGGATTCGGCCGATCGAGCGTGGGCCGCTCTTCGGGCTGACGTTTGTGGCAAGCGTTCTGCGTGCGCTTGGGGAGCTCCGGGGTGCGTATGACATTGTGCACACGCACCAGGCGCTCTGGGAGGCGGTGGCGACGGGTATCGGCCTGCGCATGGGGCGGCTGGCGGTGCCAGCGCTGGTCCAGCCGGCGAGTGCGGGGTTTTATGGCGAGGCTCAGGAGCTAGGCCGAACCCGGGGTCATGGCTTGTTGCGGCGGGCGATTCTGGCGAACACGCACTTCGCGGCGATCTCGAGCGAGATCGAGCGGGAATGGCTGGGGCTGGGCGTCGCCGCGACCAGGCTGACGCGGATGGCGAGCGGTGTCGACGCCGATCGGTTCTGCCCTGGGCCTAGCCGCGTGGAGTTGCAGCTCTTACCGCGCCCGCGTGTGATATACACGGGGCGTTTGCATCCGCAGAAGAGCATTCCGCTGTTGCTTGAGGCCTGGCGGGAGGTTGCCGCGCGGTCGCGGGCGAACCTGATCCTGGTCGGCCCTGGGCCCGACCGCCGGGTGCTCGAGGAGCTTGCGCGCGGGCTGGGGATCGCGGAGCGGGTTCAATTCGTGGGGGCGGTGGAGAACCCGGCGGACTACCTGCGGGGGGCGGATGTGTTTGTGCTGCCGAGCGTGGCCGAGGGGATGAGCAACTCGCTGCTCGAGGCCATGGCAAGCGCGCTTCCCGCGGCGGTTTCTGGGATCGGCGGCAACACCGACCTGGTGCG
Organism: Planctomycetales bacterium; assembly: GCA_027451885.1. Classification (GTDB taxonomy): domain Bacteria; phylum Planctomycetota; class Planctomycetia; order Isosphaerales; family Isosphaeraceae; genus JAKBAP01. The sequence continues at coordinate 3,354 of DAIDHX010000072.1, read as the reverse complement.
CGACGGCGAGACCGGGCGCGTGGTTGGGGAAGCCACGGCCGCGGCCTGGGCGCGCGTTCTGCTCGAGCTCATCGAGGACCCGGTGGAATCGCGGCGGCTGGGCCAGAACGCCCGCGCGGTGATCGAGGCGGACTACGCGCTCGAGGTGGTCGTCGACCGTTACCTTGCGCTTTATTCCCGGCTGGCCGCGGGCGTCTGACCCTGAGAGCCGGATGCTGGGTTCCGCGGCACGATAATCGCAGGGGAGACGGCGTAAGAGGTCTGCGCGGCATAACCGCTGCGATCCGTGCAATTTTCTGCAATTCAATTGCAGTTTGTGTACGCGAGGGGCGAGTCGTTCCGCAAAATGTATTGTAGCCCTTTGAGATCAAGCCTCGGAGCAGGCTTGCGCGAGCGGCGCGGGCTGCGCCTGCCGCGGCGGACCGATCAGGAAACGCCTCGCTGTGTCGATCGCCCCAACCATCGCGCCGGCCTTCCCTCGCCTGAGCGCGCCGATCGTGCTCGCGCATGGCCTCTTTGGCTTCACTCAGGTGGGGCTGGGACGGCTGCGGATCGCGTCTTACTTCCGTGATATTCCTGAGATCGTGGCACGCTCCGGCAACCGCGTGCTCACCACCCGCGTGCCCTCGATCGCCGGCATCGACACCTGCGCCCGCCGACTGGCGGAACAGATCGACCGCGCCTTTCCCGACGAGCCTGTGCACCTGATCGGCCATAGCTCGGGCGGGCTCGACGCGCGCAAGCTCCTTGCCGACCCCGCCTGGCGCAAGCGCGTGCTGACCCTCACCACCATCGGCACGCCCCACCTGGGAACCTGGATGGCCGACTTCGCCAAGCTGCGGGTCGGGCGTATCTACAACTTGCTCGATTCGATCGGCATCGATCCCCGCGGCTGCCTGGATGTGACGCGGCAAGCGGCCAGGCGCTTCCATCGCAGGCATCCCCAGCCCCGCGGCGTGCGCTGTTACAGCATCGCCGGGGACGCAGGCGCGGACGCGACCTCATGGCCGATGCGCAAACCACGCTCAGCCCTCTTCGAGCTCGAAGGCCCCAATGACGGCCTGGTCTCGGTGGAATCCGCACTCGCGTTCGGCCAGCCGCTCGACGCCTGGAGTCACGATCACCTCCAGCAGCTCAACTGGCTGGTGCCTGACACGAGCGGATCGTCTCCGCTTGCGCTCTATCACACGCTTCTGACCACGCTGGCCGAGGACGATCGCGCGGCCTTGGTTCTGCGTGTCAGCCCGGCGCTTGCCGCCAGGCACACAGGCGCCCTAGACGCGGGTTGCGAAGAGAATCCAGCCTCCTGCGCGGAAGCGGGGGAAGAGCCAGGGGCGATCGATCGGTCTGGCGGTGGTGCGATCGAGGAGCAGAACCTCGTCGATTCGCAGGTGGGAACGCCTGAAAAGGCGTGATAGCTCGCCCCAGCGGAAGAGATGGACGCTCATGCCGGGGACGCCGCGGTAGGTCATGGAGCGATCTCCGAGCGAGTCCTGGCGCAGGAGGGCGCGTCCCAGGTGTCGAACCAGCCAGCGCCTGCCCTGGGGATCGCCGAGATTGAGCCAGAGGTTATGGGCGTGGAGTGCGAGCCTGCCGCCGGGCTTGAGGATGCGTGCGGCCTCGGCGAGCGCATGGGCGCGCGCTTGCTTGCCGCGGATCATCCCCAGCGTGCTGAACATCGACAGGGCGTAGTCGAAGGTTGCGTCGGGAATACAGTCGAGACGGCACAGGTTGGCTTGCAGCAAGTTCATTGATGAACCCTGCTCGAGCGCGCGCGAACCGACCAGGCGGAGCATGTCGGCGGAGAGATCGATGGCGGTGACGGAGAAGCCGCGAGCGGCGAACCGAAGCGCGTGGCGTCCGATCCCGCAGCCGAGGTCGACCAGTGCGCCTGGGGCCGGGAAGTGCGCGTCCAGGATCGCGCCATCCTGCTCGTGCATGGCGTGCCCAGAGAAATACGCATCCTCCTCGGCGGCAAGCCGGGGAGTATGCGCATATTGCCACAAGGGCGCATCCACGCCTTCGGGTAAACGCCAACGCGGTGGGATTCGCGGCAGGGCCACGCACTCAATCTCCACAAGGAAACAGACCGCTCCGACGCAGCGCCTGCCACGCCCCAAAACCGAGTCCGTCACAACCCATGAGAGTCTTCGTTTCTTGTTGGACGAATGCGCTGCGCCTGGAGTATGATACTTTCGCCTTTATCTGGCACTTCATGCGAACGCAATCAACGTCCTATTCTAACCTGTGAGGGTGAAGGTCATCCGACCGAGCAGCGGATCTTCGTACGTACAGTGGAGCGGCCACGGACTCATTTATCTTCGTCCCTTCCTGGCCAGACGACGAACCAACTGCTTGAGCTCGGCTCTTCTCCGTTCAGGATTCAAGGAGCGAGAAGCGATGGTGGATGAGAGCGAGGAGATATCGCGAAAGCGTTTCGCGGATTTCCTGGCCTCGCGAATTCGCGCGCGGGGTCGGGAGAAATGCGAGGCGAGCAAGCGTCCCGAGAATCGCTCGGCCCCGGGCGCGGGGTCCGAGGATGCAGCGCGGCCTGGGGCGGAGCGCCGTCCCCGCCGAATTTAGGCTGTCAGAAGCCCTGCTCTGGCATCGCGAGCCGGGCGAACGCGTCACAATGCTTTGATCTCAGGACCGGGGCGAAGGAGTTTTCTCCTTCGCCCATTTTCTTGCGCTCAGGCGCGTTTGGTGGCGAAGACGCGGCTCGAACGCGGTTCGAGCTCAAGCGCGGTGATCCGCCCGCCGACCACCGTGACCGTGCCCGGGCGCCAGCATTCCTCCAGCACCAGCCCTTCGGCCAGGTCCTTCTTGACGTCGAGATCCAGCCGCGCGTGTTCACGTCCCACGTTCTGGACCACCAGGACGGCGTGACCGTCGAGCTTGCGGAGATAAGCCAGCAGATTGGCCCTGGCGGCGACGAACTGGAAGGATCCTCGGCGTAGCTCGGGGCGATCTCTGCGCAGGTTGAAGTAGCGGCGGAAGGCGTCCAGGATTTCCTGATCCCAGGCGGCGGGTTCGGCCCAGGGGAATCCCCGGCGGTTATCGGGATCGTGGCCGCCGACCATGCCGATTTCGTCGCCATAATAAATCGAGGGTGCGCCGGAATAGGTGGCCTGGAAGAGCGTGGCGAGCAGCAGCGCGGATCGGTCGCCGCGGGCCAGGGTCAGGAATCGCGCCATGTCATGGCTGCCAAGCAGGTTGAACATGACGGCCACGATCTCGGGGGGATAGAGCCCCATGAGCCGCTCGATCGCGGCCTGGAACGCCTCCGCGCCCGCGGGCCCCACGGGATGAAGGCTGGTGCGCTTGAGCTCCTCGACCGCGAGCTGATCCGCGATA
>DAIDHX010000071.1 GCA_027451885.1 Planctomycetales bacterium | reverse complement strand
CAATAATACGCAGAGACTCATTGCGGAGCAGTTGCCTGGGAAAGAGGCGAGAGTGACCACGCAAGACAAAAACGGACGCACCGTTTTCTCCACTCCAATCAACGGACGCTGATTTGCGTCCAAATTCCCCGGATTCGCGCGCCGATAGAAGTAAACAAACGCATGCAACTGGGCAGCATCAGAGCGTTGAGACACGTCCCCTTCTTGCTGGATGGAGGTAAAGCGCCCACGAACGCGCAAGAGTCCTGATCAGGGCATGCACAGATCTTCGAAGCAAACAGATGCAAGATCCAATCGAAGAGCGTCTTGAGTAACTGGAACGCCAGGTTAGGAAGCTTCGCATGCGGACCTGGTACGTCGTCGCTCGATTCTCAGTCTGCGACTGGCTTGCGGGAACTTTTGCGCGAAGGGCAGAAGAAGACACCCAGGAACACGCGAAGGGCAGAAGAAGACACCCAGGAACAAGGGCAGAAGCAGACACCCAGGAACAGGAGTCACGACGCCTGCTGATGATCAGCGCGAGATCGAACTCGCGAGGAATCGATCAACGGCCGGCACGGCCCGCGGAGAATGGGCCTGGCCCACGGGAAATGGGTGTCTTGTTCTGGCCTGGATTCATAACGGCTCCTGCCGGACAGATTGGAATTATAGGTACGTTTCCATGGCAGCGATCGGCCAAGGATCGAGTCCAAATCAGAATCGAGAATCGATAGGAACTCAAGGGCGGGACAGGGTAAGATCACTCTCGAACCTTGAAAGGCCGTAAGAAGGGGAATAGTGGAGCCCCGCCCTGGGTTTGCGCAACAAGGAGGCATCCATCATGGCTTTTCGATTGCGTCGCGTGGGTGTTCGCTTCGTGGTTGTCGTGCTCGCGCTTGCCGCCGGGCGAGCAACCGCCTGGACGAAGGACGACGTCCTCAACGTGCTGGAGGTCCAGGAGCTCAAGATTCACAATGCGGCCGGCAAGCTTTCGGCTCGGCTGGGGACTGACACGTCTGGCAGTTCCGTCCTGGAGTTTTTTGACGCCGGTGGAGCTCTGGTGTTCTGTGTGCGAGCGGACGACGGCGGGGGGTCGTCGATCTCGCCGAATGATCGCGCGGGGAAAGCGCGAATCAGGCTTTCGGTCGAGCGCGATGGCCGTGCTGCTTTCCAGGTTCATCAGCCGTCCGGGAAGGGGCGGTTCGAAGTGATCGCCTCCGAAGATGGGGGCGTCGAGCAACAGATTGTGGACGGCCGCGGCACTCGACGAATCGCAACGCGGGTCACGAAGGAAGGAGCGGCCGAGTCCGCGCTTTACCACGCCGAGGGTCCCGCCGCGATCGTGAATCGGGTGGACGGGAACGGCAGGCCTTCCGAAACGTTGTATGACTCACACGGTCGCGCCAGGGTCTCCATCGGCATCGATGACTCCGGAACGTCATCAATCTCTGTTCATAACGCATCTGGTAAGGACGCGGTCGCGATCACCGCTTCGCCCCAGGGGCGACCTTGCCTCTGCTTGAAGGACGAAGAGGGAAGAGCACGTTTGCTCGTTTCCCTCGGCAAGGACGGCTCCCCTGGAATCATCCTGCTCAATGAGAAGGGAGTCGCGACGGCAAGGCTCACGAGCGCGACCGAGGGTAAGTCGGAGCTTGTCATGACCGACGAAAAGGGGGAGGTCAGGATGTGCCTGGGGGTCGACAGCCATGGCGCGCCGTTGATGTTGATGAAGCAACAGTCGGCCCCATGACGGTTGACGCCTTGAATTCCACGAACCCAGCGCCTTTGCCATTACGCGGCGAGGCCACGAATGCCCGCGTTGTGCTGGGTGACAAATCCACGAATCGAGACATGTCGTCGCTCCCGCACCCAGTGCGCTCGACCGCGTTCAGGAGCGTTTTCCTCCAATGCCAGTTCACGAATCCGTACCGGGGAGATTTGCCATGGCCCAGAGTCGCTGGGTACTACCACGGCATGTGCGGGAAGAGGGCGTCGATTGGCTTTGGGCAATCCTGGCGCTGCTGATTGTGGCTGTTGTTTCCGCGGCGGACCGACCAGCACCCACGCGACGCACGATTGACGCTCGGGGAGTCGTTCTCCGCGACCGGCAAGGCCGGCGCAGAGCCGAGCTTGGCGTGACGGACAACGCGGAGCCCTCACTCAATCTGATTCATCCTTCCGACGCTGATCAATTCTCATTGATCGTTCGTCCACAAGGGCCGGCGATGGGCATCAACCATCCGTCGCTGGTCTCAGGAGCGGGGCTCTGGCTCATGGAAAAGGAAGGGGCCGGAATATCCCTCGTGTCCCCGCGGCAGTCCTGTGGATACTCGGCGCGGGCTCTCTCATCAGGCGAAATCGGGGAAATCCATCAAGGGCTTCCCGGAAAAGGGTATGTGAGAAGATTCGTGCAGGATTCCGACTACGCAATACCCATGGTCGTAAGGGCTGATCAAAGTGTCGCCGCCTCGGATATGGTGCAAAACGGCCAGATCGCCCTGCGGCGATACGGCCTGGATGGCCGGCTTCGACTGATCTATAGTGCCTACACCAATGCATCTTATGGCGTGAGTATCATGTCGGATCGGGAGAAATCGATCGCATCGATCGGGGTCACCGCGCGCGGAGGGCCGCGCTTTTACCTCGGCGATTCGAAGGATCGGCTGCGGGTGTACGCTCGGATCGAGAGAGGCGGATCACCCGGGCTGACGCTCCTCAACGAGAAGGATCAGGTAAGGACCGAGCTTCTGGTCGAGTCAGGCAACACTCCCGCTCTGACATTTTGCGACCCGGGCGGCTTCCGCGTGATGGTGTTCTACGTGACCCCTCTGGGCTTTCCTGGTCTTCAGCTTCTTGATCGAAAGGAAGCTTCCAGGTTCATGCAAAAAGCCTCGAACGATGCACAACGGCAAAGAACCTTGAGGTTAGAAGAGGGCGCTGAAGGTCCCCGCTCAGAACCGAGTGATCCGTTCCCACACGGGAGTCGCAAGGGCATGGAGACCGCGGAAACACCTGCGTACTCTCTCAGGACCGGCCTGGCGAACCCGCGTCGCGCCGAGCCTTGTGAATGAGCGGACGCTCGGTTGTCTCGGGCGGACACGAACGGCCGCTTCGCGGAACAAACGCTCCGCGCGGGACACGGCGTCTGGAGGTTGCGGGGGCGGACGGGTTGGGGCAAACGCGCTGGCGCTGCGTGGGCGTATTCAGAGCGATCGCGCGAAGGAAGTCACGACGGACCAGGCGCAAGGACGCACCAGCGGACGCTTCGTGGTCGTATGGCGCGGGCGCATTGGTCGTGGTCGTACTGGTCGTGATCGTGCAGCGGCTACGAGGGCGGAGGGGAGCTGCGGTCGCCCTCAGAATCGGCAGGTTCTCCGAATGGACGTTTTGGAGGGGGAGGCGAAGGACGCGGGAGCTGACGTGCACCCAAACCGCCCCGATTCGCCTGACTTCCCTTGAACTTGGACGGCCCAGGTGCGGATAATGATCCGTTCAGCGTGTCCCGCGTTCGATGCGGGGCTCGAGGTGAGCCGGGGGGGACCCTGGCAATGGGGATTTGTGAACCTGGTCAGGGCGGGAACGCAGCAGCCATAAGCAACATCCGCATGTGCCTGGGAGAACCTCCCCGGCTCTCCTCGAGCCCCTCAAGCGCGGGCGCAACTCCCGAGCGGCAAACGGGGCGGAGCGATCCTGAATCGATCTTCGTGCCGCCGGGCGATCGCCCAGGGAGGCGGACGTGGCCAAGTCGAGCAAGCCCAGATCCAGCCGGGCCAAGCCGGACCCGGCAGGCGTATCACCCCTGCCTGAGCTCGAATCCGCGGCTGGACTCCCGCAGCCTGCGGAGCTTGCGCGGGTTGAGGGCCTGGAGATCGATCCGCCCGCCGCGAGCGCGAGCGTCGCCCGGGCTGCTCTGCGCGCCCCGGCCGCGGACGCTGCCACGTCCTACACCGTCGTTGCGCGCCGCTACCGCCCGACCCGGTTCGCGGAGGTGGTCGGCCAGGACCACGTGGTCCGCGCGCTTTCGAACGCGATACGTCTCAATCGCATCGCCCAGGCGTACCTGTTCAGCGGCACGCGCGGCGTCGGCAAAACCTCCATCGCACGAATCTTCGCCAAGTGCCTCAATTGTGTGCGGGGACCGACCATCGATCCTTGCCTGGAATGCGACGCCTGCGTGGCGATCGCCCGCGGCCAGGATGTGGACGTTATCGAGATCGATGGCGCCAGCAACAATGGCGTGGAACAGGTCCGTGAGCTCCGGCAGAACGCCAGCCTTCGCCCCAGCCGGTCGCGGTTCAAGATCTATTACATTGACGAAGTGCACATGCTCTCGACCGCGGCCTTCAATGCGCTCCTGAAGACGCTAGAGGAGCCACCGCCGCACGTCAAATTTCTGTTCGCGACCACCGAGCCGAACCGGATCCCCGTGACGGTCCTTTCGCGGTGTCAGCGTTACGACTTTGCGGGGATTACCCCGGATATGATCGCCGCCAGCCTGGAGGAGGTTTGCCGCAAGGAAGGGATCGCGGCAACCAACGAGGCCCTTGTGGCCGTGGCGCGGCGGGCGGGAGGCTCGATGCGCGACGCGCAGTCGCTGCTGGAAAGCCTGCTGTCGTCGGGCGCGGAGGAACTGTCGCTCGAGCTTGTCCAGTCGATCCTGGGGACGGCGAGCGACGAACACCTGCTCGAGCTTGCCGAGGCGCTGATCGGGCACCAGCCGGGCCACGCGCTTGCCCTCTTTGCGCAGGCGTTGGCGGCGGGGGTTCAACCGGGCGATTTGCTCGGGGGCCTCATCGACGTCGTCCGCGATGCCATGGTGACCGCGCTTGGGTCGGAATCGCTTGTGCTCTCGATTCCAGCGCGGCTGAGACCCCGGCTCAAAGCGCTCGCGGCCCAGAGCTCGGTCGACACGATCATGGCGATCCTCCAGATTCTGGCCGAGCATCGGATGCGGCTGAAGGGGGTCGCGCACACAGCGCTCGTGGCGGAAATCGCGCTCGTCAAGGCCGCGCGGATCGAGCGGCTTGAAGCGCTCGGCCCGCTTGTCGATCGGCTTGAAGCGCTGGCGCTCGACGGCTCAACCTCCTGGACGCCGCCCCAGTCTCCACAACCGCCGCCCAGTTCCCCGCGCAGAGAGCCGGTCCCGGAGCGGCCCGTATCCCGGACGCCCGAACCCAGGCCCGATCCACAACCTGAGCCTGAGCCGAGACCAGCACCCGCATCCAGCCCCGCACGGCCGGCCAGCCGCGATCGTGAAAAGCCGCTCGAAGCCAGACTGCCGGTCCGAGAGTCGACGGCCGTCGCCCTCGCGGAACCGCCTCGCACCGCGGCCAGGATCGACGACCACGAGCCGGAAGCCGAGCCGGAAGCCGAGCCCGTCTCGATCGCGGGCGGCGACCGCTCGGAAATCGAGCTCATCCGCGAACGCTGGGCGGAGATCATCAAGAAGGTTGGTCCCCGCGGATGGGGACTCAGGCAGGTCGAGCCCGCGAGGATCGAATCCGATACGCTGGTCCTCGTCCCCCGGCAGGGCTACAATGACCTCAGTTGGTGGTCGAATGACCTGAAAACCAAGGCGGAAGCCGTTACTTCAAAGCTGATCGATCGCCCGATCCGGCTTGCCTGCGAGGCAGGGACTGCGGCTCCATCTCCATCCGGCCAGGCTTCGCGAGCGGAGCGAACCGCGGCTGTGGCGGCCGACCCTTTTGTTCAGAAATTCGTCGAGCTCTTCGAGGCCCGCCTGGTCCAGCTCGACTTCCTGGACGACGATCAACCGGCGAGCGGCGAGTCGCGCGGCTAGCCCCTGTTTTGATCCGCGCCGAGCGCGCGTTCGGCAACACCTGGAAAAAATGAGAACCAAATCATGTTCAACCAGATGGGAATGCTGACCGAGCTGATCCGGAACGCCGGCAAACTGCGGGAGACCGCGGAAAAGGCATTTTCCTCGCTGGGCGAGCTGGTTGTGGAAGGCGAAGCGGGCGGAGGTCTGGTGCGAGCCAAGGTCAACGGTCGGCTCGAGGTGGTTTCGATCCAGCTCGAACCTCGCCTGCTGGCCGACCAGGACAAGGAACTGATCGAAGATCTTCTGGTTGCGGCGATCGCCCAGGCCCAAACCAAAGCGCGTGAGGCGGCTGCACAATCGCTTTCGTCCCTCGGTGGAGCATTTCCAGCGGGATTGATGCCGGGGCTGGCGCCGTTTTCCGGACCGGGCGGCCCGGGAGCGCCCTGATGCCTCGATCTGGCTATCGCACAGCCGTCGACCGCTTGTGCGCTGCCCTCGGGCGGCTACCCGGCATCGGCGCGAAGTCTGCCGAGCGACTCGCCCACCACTTGCTCAAGTGCACCGAGGCCGAGGCCTTCGAACTCGCCGACGCGATTCGCGAAGTCAAAAGCCGCATCCGTCATTGCCAGAATTGCTGCCATCTCACGGAAGCCGAGGAACCGCTCTGCGACATCTGCCGCGACCCGCTTCGCGACCAGACCACCATCTGCGTGGTGGAACAATCTCGAGACCTGCTCACGCTCGAAAAATCGGCCGCATTCAGGGGGCTGTATCACGTTCTGCTCGGCCGGCTTTCCCCGCTCTCGGGCATCGGGCCCGACAGTCTCTCGATCGACACGCTCGTCGAGCGCGTCTCGGCGGGCACGATCCAGGAAGTGGTGCTCGCGACCAACCCCAACCTCGAGGGGGATGGCACCGCCCTGCTCATCGCCGAACGCCTGGCACAATTCCCCATCCGGGTCACCCGGCTCGCGCGTGGGCTCGCATCCGGAGGAACCCTGGAATTCGCCAACCGAGATATGCTCGCCGACGCATTCGTTGGTCGCCGACCGGTCTGAATCCCGGCCGAAAGCCGTAGCTCCCCGCTCAGCTTTGCCTTGAAGTTTCGGGGCGATCGGCATAGAATTTGCACAACAGATGGGCACAGTCCCTCGGGATTCGAGGGATCCCGTCGCGGCCGGATCTGCTTGCTCGACGCAAGCCCTTGAAAGCTAGGATTATGCGGCTCGATACATCGCAACAGATGCAGACCGGGTTACGGCTCCAACTGGCGCCCCGCATGATCCAGTCGATGGAGATCCTGCAGCTTCCGATCATGGCGCTGCAGGAGCGTATCGAGCAGGAGCTGATCGAGAACCCACTGCTCGTCGAGGTTTCAGAGTCGCCCGCTGCCGATCCTGACACCGATACCGCGCCGGAGCCCGCCCAAACGGCGGCCGAAACGGAACCCGACGAATTTGAAAGCCTGATTGGGCTCGACGAGAACTGGAGCGAGCTTTACGAGGAAGGCCCCAGACGAAGCCGTGCCGCGCTCGGCGAGGAATCCGATCGCAAGCTCGAGGCGATGCAGAACCTGGCGTCTCGGCCTCGGTCGTTTCACGATGATTTGATCGACCAGCTCAGCTTCCTGGACACCGATCCCCTGATCCGGGAGGTTGCGGAGTACATCATCAACAACCTCGATGAACGCGGATTTTTTAGGCTTGACCTTCACGAAGTTGCACGAGATTTCAACGGCCGAATCAAACTCGACCAGGTTGAAGAGGCCCTGGGGCTGGTACAGCGGCTCGACCCTCCCGGGATTGGTGCGCGCGATCTCCGCGAATGCCTGCTTCTTCAGCTAACGCCCGACATTCCTTGCCACGATTTGTTGCACACGTTGATCTCGAATCACCTGGAGGATCTGGAACATAACCGGCTGCCGCTGATCGAGAAAAAGACGGGCGTCCCGATCGAACGCATCAAGGAGGCGCTCACGCATCTCGGCCGGCTTAACCTGCGGCCAGCCGCGTCGTTCGAGGCAGAAGAGCCCCAGTACGTCGTCCCGGATCTCATTGCCACACCCATCGAGGACGGGAGCTACGATGTTCAGCTTGTGGATCAGAATACGCCCAAATTAGCGATTTCGCAGCGGTATCAGCGGTATCTCCGCGATCGGTCGACCGACCCTGGGACGCGGGAGTATATTCAGAAGCGCATTCAATCCGCGCGCTGGCTGATCGAGTCGATCGAGCAGCGCAGGACGACGCTGCTGAAGGTTGCACGCGCGATTGTGGAGCACCAGAAGGCGTTTCTGGACAACGGGCCCGAGTCGTTTGAACCGCTCAAGATGCAGCAAATCGCAGAGAAGGTTGGAGTGCACGTGACCACGGTCAGCCGGGCCGTGGACGACAAATGGATCCAGACCCCCCGCGGCAACTTTCCGCTGAAGCGTTTTTTTGGCGGCGGCACCACGACGGCGGCGGGTGAGGAACTGGCGTGGGACATTGTCAAGCAAAAGCTGCTTGAGGTCATCGCCAGGGAAGACAAGCAGAATCCGCTCTCGGACGACGAGATCGTCGAGGCGATGCAGGCGCAAGGGATCACGGTGGCCCGCCGCACGATCACCAAATATCGCCAGGCGCTTTCGATTCCATCGAGCCGCCAGCGCAAGCAATTCTGAGTGCGACCGCTTCCGCTGTCGGCCTGGCGGTTGAAACCGCAAGGAGCGGCTGCATTGGGTCAGGCCGAGGCGGACGAGATGCGGGGAGAGGCGACGGCGGGAACCACGGGCGCAGAGGACTCGCGATCGATCTCCACCACCGGCTTGCCAGCGACAAGCCGACCCATCGCGGCTTCATAGCCCATGAAGCGGATGGTTTCGATCAGGGTCACGGTCTCGTTGAGCCCGATTTTGGCGGCGATGGCCAGGATTTTGCGCTCATCGGCCGAGAGGTTGTCGGTGGGTGCGGCCGCCGCGTCGAGATCGAGGGAATCATCGGCCAGAAAGTCGAGTGAAACCCCCACCGCACGTGCCAGGCGGAAGGCATTGTCGAGACCCGGGCGCGATTTTCCCTGGAGAATTCGCGAGATTTCCGAGTCGCTCACCTGGGACAGCCGAGCAAGCTTCTGGCCGTTCAGGCCAGCGCGAGCCATGAGCAATTGCAGCTTTTCTTTGAGTTTCATGACTCGACCGTAGGACGGATCCCCGATGCGGGGGAAGTCCGTCATTTCGAATTTGCAAAAAATTCCCAAAAACGAATGGTACGCCTGCTGCCGTGCGTCGTTCGGGGTTCGTGGGGTCAGGTCATGAGGTTTGGATCGATCGAACCGGCTACGGTTCTCGATAATACCGCAAGCGCGTCGACTTTCAATTTCAGAATCAAGAAATCTCGAGAAAGGAATCGCGGAATCGGGAGAGAGTGGAGTCGGGGTGGGGAAAAACCTGACCTGGATGCAGGAGGAGTGAGGGCATCTCCCGCTTGCGGATCACCCGCGCGTTGGGGTGTCGAGGTCCGGAAGCGGGAAATGCCGCGAGAATTACTGACCCTGGCCGAGCGAGTAGCCTGGTTCGCCGTCGAAGTTGTAAAGGTGCTCGGTCTTGATGAAGTCGAGCCCAGCCTTCTCCACGCGATCGAGGAGGGCGATGACCTGGCGCGGGGAGACCGGATCGCCTGGGTTGGCGGCCTGGAACCGGCAGCGCCAGTGATCGGTGCAGAAGGTCTCGGGCAAGCCGCCGGGCCAGACCTTCACGCCGCGGTTTGTGATCATGACCAGCTTTAGCGGGGCCGCATCCAGAGCACACAAGCGATTTGCAAGAACCTCGGTTGCTCCATCCCGCCAATGCAGGAACACATCGACGCCGACGAGATCCTTGCGTGCCCGCGTGTGCGTCGCCGGCCGCACCTGGGGCCCTGTGTCTCCGGCCAGATAATGCACCGGCGCAAGCACTTCAGGCGTCTTGCCCAGCCTGGCGATGACCGCTTTGGCAAACCCGCTCGTGCCGACCTTCTGCTTGCTGACACCGTCCTGGAAGATGTCGTAGGTATGGATTCCTTCCTCGATCGTCCGCAGCCAGGCGTTGTGAACCCGCGCGGCGGCCTCTGGCTGGCCGAGGTGAACAAGCATCATCACCGCCCCCAGGAGCAACCCCGAGGGATTGGCCAGGTCTTGCCCCGCGCGCCGGGGCGCTGATCCGTGGATCGCCTCGAACATGGCACAGATCGGCCCAATATTCGCCGACCCCGCCAGCCCCACCGAACCCGCGATCTGGGCCGCCACGTCCGAAAGCACATCGCCGTAAAGATTCGGCATCACGATCACGTCGAACGCGGACGGCGTATCGGCCAGCTTGGCGGCGCCGATGTCGACGATCCAGTGCTCGTTCTCAATCCCCGGGTACTCCGCGGCGATCTCATCGAACACCTTGTGGAAAAGCCCATCCGTGAGCTTCATGATGTTGTCCTTGGTGAAACACGTCACCTTCTTGCGGCCGTTTCTCACGGCGTATTCGAAAGCGTAGCGCACAATCTTTTCGCAACCGGGGCGCGAGATCAGCTTCAGGCACTGGTAAACCTCGTCGGTTTGCCGATGCTCGATCCCGGCGTAAAGGTCTTCCTCGTTTTCGCGCACAATGACCACGTCCATCCCCGCGTGCCGCGTGCGGATAAATGGATCGTAAGAGCGACACGGCCGAACGTTCGCATACAGACCCAGGGTCTTGCGAATCGTGACATTCAGGCTCTTGAACCCACCCCCTTGCGGCGTGGTGATCGGCGCCTTCAGGAAGACCTTCGTGGCGCGGAGCGAATCCCAGGTCGCGGGCGTGATCCCCGCGCTGTGGCCTGCCTTGTAGACCGCTTCGCCAATCTCAACGAACTGGGGCTCGATCGCCGCCCCCGCCTCCTGCAAAATAGCAATGGTCGCGTCCATGATCTCGGGGCCGATCCCGTCCCCACGCGCCACTGTGATGGGCACTCGATTCGCCATGATCGCCGTTGCCTCCCAGACGTTTCAGAAAAAGTGAGCTTTCGTACGACATATAAGTCGCGTAATTTATATCGTGTATTTTCGGAGGGTCAAGGGATGGCAGGTGAGGAATCCGCGCGACCAAGCGAAGGGGTGGCCTGGACGTTCCTGAGCAACCACGGCCACGTGCTGCTGTGTATTGCCCAGGCGCCGGAGATACGTTTGCGCGATGTTGCGACACAGGTTGGGATTACGGAACGAGCCGTGCAGCGGATCGTGGCGGATCTTGAGCAGGAGGGGTATTTGACCCGCGCGCGATCTGGGCGCAGGAATCGCTACGAATTGCATCCGGAGCGTCCCCTGCGTCATCCGGTCGAGGCGCACCGTCAGATTCGGGCGCTGATTGACCTGGTGCTCGGGCCGGGCCAGTTGCGTGAGGAGCAGCCGGGTTCGATGCCCGCGGCGGTGTTTGAAGCCGACGGGGCAGCGGACTTCCCGAATCCGGGGGTATCCGAGGATTCCCCCGGGATGGGGAGACTGCCCTAGTTCGCGCGCCTGAGGACGAACTGGGCGAGCCGGGCGAGCGCGTGCCTGGCTTCATTTTCGGGAAGTCGCTCGAGCGCCGCGAGCGCGCGGTCCACGAAGCTCTTGGCGGTTTCCCACGCTTCCTCGAGTGCACCCGTTTGCTCCAGAATGGGCTGGAGCCGGCGGCGATCCTCTGCGCGTGCCTCGGTGAACGCCCTGCGCACGGCGGCGACGGCCACGGGATCGTTTCCGGCCAGGACGCGGATCAAGGGAAGTGTGAGCTTCTGCTTTTCGAGATCCGTTCCCAGGCTCTTGCCCGTCTGCCGCTCTTCGCCCCAGATGTCGAGCACGTCATCGGCGATCTGAAAGGCGATTCCGACGTTTCGCCCGTATTCGTCCATCGCGGCGGTGATGTCATCCGATGCTCCGGCGTAGGCTGCGCCGAGACGGCAGGAGACGGCCGTCAGCTCGGCCGTTTTGCCTTCGATGATCTTGAAGTAGTCAGCCTCGGTGAGCTCCAGGTTGCCCCGGTGATGAATTTGCAAGAGCTCCCCCTCGCAGACGAGATTGGTCGCCCGGCCAATCCAGCGGCAGGCCCTGGTCGATTCGAGGGAGGCGGCCAGGTGAAAGGCGTGGGTGAAGAGATAGTCGCCGAGCAAGACGGCGGACTCATTCCCCCACTCGGAATTCACAGTCGCGGCGTGCCTGCGGACCACGGATTCATCGAGAATGTCGTCGTGCACCAGAGTGGCGACGTGGATCATCTCGACGACCGCGGCCAGCACGGGATGGGACTCGTTGAGCCCCTCGCACGCCAGCCCTGTGAGCAAAACCAGCGTCGGGCGCAGCCGCTTACCCTGGTAGCGGGCGCAGTGGTCAACCAGATGTTGTACATACGGGAAACGGCTGCCCAGCTCCTCCTGAAACACGCGTTCGGCCGCATCCAGGCCCGGAGCGATCAGCGTGTGAATCGCCGCCAGCTTGGGACGAGTCTCCTCGAGATTCACTGGCGTCCGCATCGGCATCGACCCTCTCTCCGTTCCCAGCGTCTACAAAACGCGTGCACGCGGTGAGCGTGCGCGGCCCGACGACCTACGAATCATCCGCGCCGCTCGCCCCCCGGCGATAGTCCCCGCGCTGACCGCCCGTTTTCTCTTCAAGCTGAATCGGGCCGATCACGATCTCGCGGTCAACCGCCTTGCACATGTCGTAGAGCGTCAAGGCGGACACGCTCACGGCAACGAGAGCTTCCATCTCAACCCCCGTCCGACCATGCATGGCCACCCGCGATTCGATCGCAATTGTCCCCGGCGGCCGGGGGTCGAAGCTCACCTCGACCGAGTCCAGCCCGAGCGGATGACACAGCGGAATCAGCTCCCCTGTACGCTTCGCAGCCAGAATACCCGCCAGGCGTGCAACCTCGTAAACATTTCCCTTCGTCATCCGCCCGCCCTGGATCAGCTCAAACGTGCTGGGCGAAACAGTGACCAACCCGCTGGCACGCGCAGTACGCAACGTCTCGGGCTTCGCCGAAACGTCGACCATGCGACTCGCACCCGTGGAATCGAAGTGCGTCAAGCCAGACATTGAACCCTCATGGTCCCGCGAGTTTCAATTCAAACTGAATCCATTTTACGATTCGCCCCGCATGAGGCTAGTGGGAACCGGGACGAAACTCCTTGAATTCCTGCGGACTTGGCGGAAACCGCCAGACGCCGGCGAGCCAGACACCCTGCCGCTCGTTGGCGAAGACCATGCGGCCTGCGCCCGATGCGAGACGATCCTGGAATGCCCTGGGCCAGTAAGCCGTGCGGCGGGAGACGACGACCCATTCGGCGGATCCGGCCGCTTCCTGGTCGGCGAGGATGATGTCCTTTTGCACAAGCGAACGCGATGTCGTGAAAATCCCCTGTCCGGGATAGAGGGAGGGAACGAGCGCTGGACGCGCGCCGGCGGGCGCGGCCTGCGCCAGGCGATCGAGGAGCGCGGGATCGACGGCGTCGTTCCAGTAAGTCGGCTCGAGCCCGAGCCGGACGGCGGTCCGCAGGCTCGCGGGCCCGAGCAGGCTGTTGTAATAACTCAGTTCAAAGGGATGCGTGGTCGCAATGCCAACGCCCTGACCGGCCAGAAGCAGGCACGCAAGCCCGCGTGCCGCCCGGGATTGAAAACGCGTCCAGAAGCGCTGGAATCCCAGTCCAACCAGGATCGCCCAGAAGGGAACGACGACGAGAAAAAGCCGATCCTGGTCGTAAACCGGGCTGAGACAAGCGAAGAGGGCAAGAAAAAACGCGACCACCGCCATCGCCGCCCGCCCGAGCGTGCGCGCGGAGTCGCGTGCGAGCGTGCTCCCGATCCCCGCGAAACCGAGCAAGAGAAAGCCGAGCGGGGTGGTGAGCAAGAAATAGACGATGGGGTAATGCCAGGGAACATTGCGATCCTGGAGCACGCGGCCAAGGTACTCGACGAGGATCGGGGTTCGGTCGACGCCTGTTCCCAGATATGCAAGCAGCCTGGCCTTGCTATCGAACCAGAGCCAGGGCCAACCTGCAAAAA
The DNA here is from genome assembly GCA_027451885.1 of Planctomycetales bacterium. Taxonomy (GTDB): domain Bacteria; phylum Planctomycetota; class Planctomycetia; order Isosphaerales; family Isosphaeraceae; genus JAKBAP01. The sequence goes on along the minus strand of DAIDHX010000071.1, from coordinate 63,236 downwards.
AGCCTGCGAGCCCGACTCCCAGCCAAAGCCCCGTCAGGGCAAGCGCCTTGCGTATGGAGAAGCGCGCGAGAAAGAGCGGCAAGGCAAAGAGCGGCAGAAACCAGGCATGGATCTTGGTGAGCAGCGCAAGGGACCAGCAGAGGCCGGCGAGGATGGTGGCGAGCAGAGGGCGTGGAACGCGTCCTGCGCGCTCAAGCGAAAGCAGGGCAAGCGTCCAGAAGAGGCAGAGGAAGGTATCAAGCGCACCGAGGTGGGCATGCCCGAATGCGCGTGGAGAGAGCAAAAGCGCGAGTCCCGCGCTGGCGGCCGCGGCGTTGCCCCACCGTCCCGCCGCGCGGGAGACCAGGGTGACGAGCAATGCAAAGCACACGGCGGGGGCGACCCGCCCCGCGAGCACGTAAGTTCCTGTGGGATCTGGGCCTTTCCAGAGTACTTCCACCGGCTCGAAAACGCTCGACGCGATGCCGAGCAGCCAGCGCCCGAGGGGAGGATGCTCGGCATTGTCGGCGTAGACCTGAGCAACCAGGTCGGGCTGCAAGCTGCGCCAGCCCTGCTTGAGCAATGTGGCGACGTAATTCCGCCCAGGGCGCACGTCGAGCGGCTCATCGACCGTGATTCCTGGCCCCGCCACGGTTGCAAGCACAGCCAGGAGCGCAACCGCTCCAAGCCCCCACGGAATCCACCGCGTGCTCCGGCCGCTCGTCTGTCGCTGCTCGCTGCTCACGCGTGGTTACCTGGGGAAACAACAGGAGCCCGGTGGAATCGCCGGCGGTCGAGCGTTCGCAATCCGTGGCGCATTCGATGTAAGATAACATCCCGGACCAGCACCACGGCGCGCTCGACGGCCGCCCGCCCCTTTGGCCAGCCTTGCATGCTCGCAACCCAGGATTTGCTCGAGGTCGATAGGAATGTTCCCATTCACGCTCTCCGATCTACCGCTCATCCTCTGGTACATCGGAGTGCTGGTCTTTTTTGAAGGGCTCCTGAGCGCGGACAACGCGCTCGTGCTGGCGGCCATGGTCCGCCACCTACCCAAGGACGAGCAGAAACGCGTCCTCCGTTATGGGATCTGGGGAGCGATTGGTTTCCGGTTCGTCGGAGTCTTGCTCTCGGCGATTCTTTTCAAATTCTGGATCTTCCAGTTCTTCGGCGGCGCGTACCTGATTTATCTGACAATCGACCACTTCGTTCGCTCCAAACACGAAGATCCGGCTTCGACCGCCGAACTCCGCAGCGGTGGGATCTGGCGAACCGTTGTCTCCGTCACCCTCGCGGACGTCGCTTTCTCGATCGACTCGATTCTCGCGGCAGTGGCCATGGCCAAGGATTTCCCGGATCGCTTCGGCGATAACGGCAAGTATTTCATCGTTTATGTGGGCGGAGTGCTGGGCATCATCACGATGCGGTTCGTGGTCCGCTACTTCGTGCTCTTGCTCGACCGCTTTCCCGGCCTGGCCGAGGGGGCGTACATCCTCGTCGCCTGGATTGGGATCAAGCTGGTTCTGAGCAGCCTCGACACGGCCGAATGGATCGCCTCCCGGATGCCGGAATCGGTCTTCTGGACCGGGATGGTCGTCATCGCCATCGCCAGCATGCTCGTGAAGCCGCGGTCAATCTCGGAAAATCCCGGGCACGAGCATAACAATCTCGAGCTCTACGACCGCGAGTTCGAAAACGATCAGACCAGAAACAACCGAACCAGGGCTCCCCTGGTCAATGGTCTCTCGGACTCGCATCCCTCTGGCGATTTCCAGGCGTGCACGCCAGCCTCGGACGAAACGACGCCCGAGACTTCGCCGTGAGTCGCCCAGGGGAGAAAACGCCGTCCGCGCCTTGTGCAGCCGCGCACGAGCCATGCGGGCCTTCTTCAAGGCCACCGTGGCGCGGACGATATTAAGTAACGTCCGCTCGTTCACTTGCCCTTCTCTGGCTCGTAGTCATCGCTGGTCATTCCCTCGTATTCCTCGGTCTCTTCCGTGTCGGCCGCGTCGTTGGCCGGCTCACGGTCGTAGTCGTAGTCCTCGCGCTCCGGAGTTGATCGTGCCGGGGATGTGACATCGACGTCCTCGGGATCATCGGTCTCGTGCGGTTCGTCTTCCTCGGCGGTGTTGTCCTCGGTCTCGCCGCCCCGCGTGGCTGGAGGGCGCTCGTCATACTCGATGGGCTCGCTGCCGCCTTCCACCTGAAGCGCTCGCGTGGTTTCGTCCTCGTCTTCGTCTTCGTCCTCGTCCTCGTCTTCGTCTTAGTCGTCGTCGTCGTCGTCCGTCTCGATCGGATTCCCGTCCTCGTCATACTCATCAATCGAACGCTCGCCGATAATTGCGTACCGCTCGGCCTTATACTTTTTGGCGAAGCCGGCGATGCCGATCAACGTGCTTTTGATCGTCTCATCTTCGACGTCGCCCGACTTGACCAGCTCGTCGATTTCCTTCGTCAGCCCCGCGAGGTCGGTGCATTCGTGATGCTCAGCAAGTGCGAGCAAGACCGGGCAACGCTCGAGCATTTCGTCGTCCTCGTCGTCGGTGATCCAGTCCAGGAAGTCGACCCAGCCCCGATTCGTGGCGACTTGCTCCGATATCTGGTCGTCTCCAAACAGCATGGTCACGCTCATTGGCGGATCACCTTCTTGAATCGCGGGTCGGTCCTGGCAAGCTCTCTTAGCTCGTCGTCGCTCTTGCTCATCAGCATCTTGAGCTCCGCGATCGACTTCACCTGGTGCATTGCTCCCAGTCGATGCGCGCCAAAGTCGCTTCGGTATTACATACGACGAGGGTCAGTTCAGCTCGTGATCGACGAGTGCGTCCCGCAGTTTTTGCAGAACGCGGGACTTTTCGTTGCTAACGGTCTTGGGAGTGACACCCCAGGAGCTGGCGATCTCCGCGGGCGTCTTGCCGGCGAGCGTGTCCTGGATCAGCGCGGCTTCGCGGGCACTCAGATTGTGGGCGATCGCCTCGCGCAGGGCCTCGCGCAGCGAGCTGGAGTGCTCCTGCCGCGCAAGATCGGCCGACGCATTCACAGCATCCAGCGACGTGTGGATCCGCTCACGCTGAGCCCGCTTTTTCACCATATCCACCGCGCGGAAGAATGCAACGCCCTGGCTCGTGTCGCGATTGAAGACGTCCTTGACGCGCGACACGCCCACCGTTGAGACCAGCGACTCGAAGCGCGGCCGCCCCATTGTCCTGAGCAGGGTTTCGTAGACCGCCTGCGAGCTATCGTCGTGATACTGCGTGGGGATTCCCGCGCGGTACCAGGCTCGATTCAAATACTTGCCAAGTTGAGCAAGACCGGTGGAAACCGAGGCGGGATCACTCGGCGCCTGAATCGTCGGCTCAGACTTCGAGACCGCCGCGGGCTGCTCGGCCAGCAGGTCCGACACGCTCGACTCAACGAGCGCAGCGTCCCACGCGGCCTTCGCCAGCGACTCCCGCACGCGATGGGCCGACGGCTCCGCGCCGTCTCCCCCCGCGGAGTTACTCTCCAGCGAGGGCGATACGTGCGAGAACGCCTGAGTCTGGCCGGCCGACAACAGCCGCACCGCCTCCAGACCCTCAAGGCTCGGCCGATACTCACGCCGAGCTCGCGCTTTCCCGTCGTCGCCCACGCCCACGATCACCACCTTCTGGTGTCGAATCGCCCTGGCTTTACACCAATCCTATTGCCTTCCATCGGCCAATCCGGTCAGACCGCAACCACCCTACTTCCAAGAATACGAGCAAATCGCCCGAATCGATCGCACGCCCACCTTCTACCGCACTTAATCTAGGATGCCGACCCCGCATTCGCCACCACGACACTCTTTATCAAATCCAAACCAAACATCGAGGTCAATTTCGTTCTTGAATGACCCAATGATACGAACCACGCGTGCGTGCAGTCAATGGTGCCAGGGCTCTCTCGTCCTACCTCAAGGGAACCGGACAGATTCCTTGCGTTGGACGGGTGACCTCGGAGAATGAGACGTCAAAGCGGAATGCCTCGTGACGTCTGGAGCAAGCCATGGACAGCAAACGTGTGATTCAATTGAGAGCGCGGATCGTGCTTGGGTTTGGCATCGTGACCAGCCTCGCCGCGCCGCGTGCGCTTGCTCAAGCTCCGCAAGTCACTAACAAAGCAGCAACTTATGACGTTGCGATCGAGCATGACAAGGCGGTCGTGGTACGTGACGGGACGAAGCTGGCCGTCGATCTTTATCGACCCGCGGGTGCACTGGTTAAGCAAGGGTCTCGGTTCCCCACGCTTCTGACACGCACTCCTTATAACAAGCGAGGCGCGGAGCGCGAGGGCTGGTATTACGCACAGCGAGGTTACGTGGTCGTGGCCAACGACGTCCGGGGCCGATACGCCAGCGAGGGAAGCTGGCGGATGATGGCCGATGACCCGGCTGACGGGTACGACGTCGTGGAATGGATCGCCGCGCAACCCTGGTCGAATGGCAAGATTGGGACGTTTGGGACGAGTTATCCGGGAGGGACTCAGCACGCACTCGCGGAGCTGCGGCCCCCGCACTTGACCACGCTGATTCCGATTGATGCGCTCGCGAATTGCGGGGTTAGCGGAATGCGACACGGGGGCGCGTTCGAGCTGCGATTCATGAACTGGATCTTTCAAACTGGAGCGCCTAACAGCCGAGCGGCACTGGCCAACCCTGCGCTCAGGGACGCGCTCATCGAGAATGGGCGTAGGATTCGGGAGCACGTCGACTCGCTTCCACTCCGCGCGGGACTGAGCCCGCTCAAGGTGGCTCCCGAGTACGAGGCGTGGCTGGTCGAAGCGCTACGCAGCGGCCCCGAAGCCCCCTTGTGGCATGCCCGGGGAATGTCTGTGGTGGATCATGTCGACAAATATGCCGATGTGCCCGTGCTCCATGTGACGGGTTGGTACGACTCCTGGACCCGGCAGACGGTGCTCAGCTACCAGGCGCTTTCCAGGGCCAAGAAATCGCCGCAAAGACTGGTGATTGGTCCGTGGGTGCACGGATCTCAGGAGTCGAACGTGGCGGGTGAGGTTGAGTTTTCCCGGGACGCCGCGATCAACTTGCTGGCGTTTCGTCTCCGGTGGTACGACCGCTGGATGGGCGAGACAACTGGGGTCGCCGGGGATGACCCGCCTGTCCTGATCTATGTGATGGGGAGCGGCGACGACCGAAAGTCGCCCGCGGGACGATTGCTCCACGGCGGCCGGTGGCGAGCCGAGCGCGAGTGGCCCCTTGCTCGCACGCGCCCGACTGCGTTTTATCTTCACAGCGACGGCCGGCTTGCCCGCGAGCCCCAGACCGAGCCCGCCTTCGCCACAACATACACCTACGACCCTGCGCACCCCGTGCCGACCATCGGCGGGAATATCTCATCGAACCAGGGGCTCATCACCAACGGAGGGTACGACCAGCGGGCGCGCGAAGACACCCACGCCGCACAGAACCGCCTGCCGCTTGCCGAGCGCAGGGACGTCCTCGTCTTCCGCACCGAGCCGCTCGAGAACGAAGTCGAGGTCACAGGAACCGTCGAGGCGCGCCTGTTCGTCAGCTCGGACGCCCCTGACACCGATTTCACGGTGAAACTCATCGAGGAGATTCCACCGAACCCCGACTACCCCCTGGGATTTGCACTCAATCTGGGCGACTCGATCCTCCGCATGCGATACCGAGAGGGGCTCGACCACCAGGCGAGGCCGCTCACGCCGGGCGAGATTGTCGAGGCAGTGGTCACGCTTTACCCCACCTCAAACGTCTTCAAGAAGGGGAGCCGGATTCGCGTTGACGTGTCGAGCAGCAACTATCCCAGGTTCGATCGCAATCCCAACACGGGGGAAGCTCTCGGAGACTTTCGAAGAATGCAGCCGGCGCAGAACACGCTGCACCATGACGCAGGTCATCTGTCGCGGGTGATTTTCCCGATCATCCCGGGCGGGGGAAATTGAGCAGGCAACCGGGAATTCGGGCGCGATCTCACGAGTTCGCCCGGCCGAGATACTCGCCGGTCCGCGTGTCGACGCGAACGAGCGTGCCCGGTTCGAGATGCTCTGGAACCTGCACAATGAAGCCCGTGCTCAGTGTCGCCGGCTTGGTGCGCCCGGTCGCGGAATTGCCTCGAACGCCTGGAGCCGTCTCCGCAATCGGCAGGTCGACGGTGTCGGGCAGCTCAATCGCGATCACCTCGTCATCAACCACAAGGGCCTCGATGTCGGCCATGTTCTCGGTCATGAACGAGGCCTGTTCGCCCAGGTCCTCAAGGGTAAATGAGAACTGGTTGAACGACTCTGAATCCATGAAATGGAACGCTTCTGGGTCGCGGTAAAGAAACTGCACGGGCCTGCGCTCGAAGCTTGATTCCGAGAGCGAATCGGTGCCGCGGTACGTTTTCTCAATGCGATTCTTGGTCTTCAGGTTCCGGGCCTTGATTTTGTAGAGCGTTGCCGCACCTCGGGCCGACGGCGTCTGCACCTGAATCTGTTCGATCATGTGCGGCGCACCTTCGATTTCCACGACCATCCTGCGCTTGAAGTCCTTGGCGGGAACCACGGCGTCGAGGCCTTTCTGCGAGACGAGAGCAAGTGGGGGTTCAAAGACGTCATGCGATTTTACCGGCGACCAGCGGCAGGGGTCAAAATCCCGCGTTGCAAAGGTCGCGGAACATCGGGCGCACCTGTGCGTTGTCCTGGAGCAACAGATTTCACACGATGTCGGCCGGGCTTCGCAGACGGCTTGACACATGTGTACGCACGTGATAACACATCATCCTGAGTTTGAGGGTATGGTGTGCGTGGGGGGTATGGAGATGGATCAGGATCGGCTTGGTCGGCGTCGAGCGCCTGATCAGGAGCGGGGTTTGCGTCCGCTTCATCCTCCGCTTCCCGAGGAGTGGATTAGTCGGGTGGTGCGGCTGGCGATGCCGGAATCGGACTGGGATCGGTTCGAGAGGCTGGCTGCGCGGGCGATTCTGGCCGCGCCAACCCAGGCGCGGGCTTATGGCGCGGTGATCTCTCGCCTGCTCGAGGACGCGGAGACACGCGCCGAGTCCGGTCTCCGCGACTGGCAGGATTGGGAGCGTCGCAAGGCGCTCAAGCTATTGCCTGCACTCAGAAGGGCTCAGTGAGCCCAGGCGCGTTCTAACCTGAGCTAAGCTTGCTTGTTTGTTTGTACGGGATGGGTGCGGCCGGACGGCGAGCGTGCTCGCGGCCGATCGTGCAACAGTCTCGTTTTTCCTGTCCTTTTGAGAGGAGCATCCGTTGGCATCCGTGGGTACAGCATCTGTTGGAAATGACGTGAAAGACCTGGCCTTGGCCGAGGCGGGCAGGAAGCGGATCGAGTGGGCCGAGCGTGATATGCCGGTCTTGCGTGCGATCCGCGAACGGTTTGAGAAAGAAAAGCCGCTCAAGGGCATGCGGATGTCTGCGTGCCTGCACGTGACGGCCGAGACCGCGAATCTGGCCCGGACGCTCAAGGCCGGCGGCGCGGATCTTTTGCTTTGTGCTTCAAACCCGCTCTCGACGCAGGATGACGTGGCGGCCAGCCTGGTGGCCCATTACGGCATCTCGACCTACTCGATCAAGGGCGAGGACGAGCACAGCTACTACCGGCACATTGCCGCCGCGCTCAAGCACGCGCCGAACGTGACGATGGACGATGGCGCGGATCTGGTAAGCGCCATGATCTTCATCGCGCTTGGCCGGCTCAACGATGTGCATCCCGAGGTTCGCACCTGGGCCGCGGGATTAAGCACCGCGGACCGCGCTGCGCTCGTCGCGAATGTTGTTGCCAGCATGGAAGAGACCACGACGGGCGTGATTCGTTTGCGTGCGATGGAGAAGGACGGCGTGCTCAAGCTGCCGGTCATCGCCGTCAACGACGCCCAGACAAAGCATTTCTTCGACAATCGCTACGGCACAGGCCAGAGCACGGTCGACGGCATCATCCGCGCAACCGACGTTCTGATTGCCGGACGGCAGGTCGTCGTTTGCGGCTACGGCTGGTGTGGCAAGGGCGTTGCGCTGCGTGCCCGCGGCATGGGCGCGAACGTGGTTGTCACCGAGGTCAGCCCCATCCGGGCGCTCGAGGCCGCCATGGACGGATTCCAGGTCAAGACGATTGCCGAGGCCGCGGCCACCGGCGATCTCTTCATCACCGTCACCGGCAACATCCACGTCATTCGGGCCGAGCACTACGCCCTTATGAAGGATGGTGCGATGATCTGCAATTCCGGCCACTTCAACGTGGAGCTCGCCCTCGACGACCTGTCCAAGCTGGCCTCGAGCGTGAACAAGAACATCCGAGAGTTCGTTGATGAGTACGTCCTCAAGAACGGCCGCCGGCTCTACGTGCTGGGCGAAGGCCGCCTGATCAACCTGGCCGCGGCCCACGGGCATCCGGCCAGCGTGATGGACATGAGCTTCGCGGCCCAGGCGCTTTCCACCGAATGGTCGGTGAAGAACAAGGGTTCGCTCGAGCACAAGGTCCACCAGGTGCCGAAGGAAGTCGACGAGTTCGTCGCCGCGCTCAAGCTCCAGACGATGGGCGTTGCAATCGATACGCTCACGGCGGAACAGAAGAAGTACCTGGAAAGCTGGGAAATGGGGACCTAATTCCCACGCGTTTTCGGATCGCGGAGCGCGTGGTGCAGGCCGCGCGCTTCGCTCGTTTGGTTTCTCCCCGACTGGCGACTTGATTGCGTAGCTGAAAGGGACGCCCGATGCCTGAGGTTCGACCATTTCCTGGAGTCCGGTACGATGTTGCGCGCGTGGGCGCTCTTTCCGACCAGGTTGCGCCGCCGTACGACGTGATCGACGCTCCGCTCCAGGAGCGGCTCTACCAGGCCAGTCCGTACAACGTGATCCGGCTCGAGCTCAACCGCGACGAGCCCGGCGATTCCCCGGGCGATCGCTACACCCGCGCCTCACGCCTCCTGCGCGAATGGCTCCGCGGCGGCGTGCTCAGGCAGGATTCGGCTTCCTCGCTTTATGTCTACCACCAAACGTTCAAGGTCGATGGCGCCGAGTACACCCGCAAGGGATTTCTGGCACGGGTTCGGCTGGAGCCATTCGGCAAGGGACGCATCTTCCCTCACGAACAAACGCTTTCAGGTCCCAAGGCCGATCGCCTTGCGCTTTACAAGGCCACGGGTTTCAATCTAAGCCCGATCTTCGGGCTGTTCCCAGACCCCGAAGGTGCAGTGCAGGCCGCGGTGGAAAAGGGCCGGTCACAGCCACCACTTGTGGCACACGACCATCTCGGTGTTGCGAACCAGCTCTGGCCAGTGACCAATCCCGAGGTGCACACGCTCGTGAGCGGCCTCATGGCGGATCGCTCGATCTTCATCGCCGACGGCCACCATCGCTACGAGACCGGCCTCAAGTATGCCGAGGAACGCGCCGACGCGGGCGCGCTTTCCAGCGACGACCCCGCCCGCTTCTGCATGATGATGCTTGTGGGCATGAGCGATCCCGGACTCTTGATCTTGCCCACCCACCGTTTGGTCTCGGGATTTGCCGGGCTCGATTCCAGGACGCTCGCGGAACGGCTTTCGAATGAGTTTGAGGTCAAGTCGGCTGGGCGCGGCGAGGCCGGCTGCAAGGCCGCGTGGGAACTCATCGAGCACGGCGGGGACCAGGATGTTCTCGGATTCGGCACGCTCAGCGACTCCGAGTGGATCACGGCTCGGCTCCGCTCCGACGTCACAATGGATAAGCTCGCCCCGGAACACTCACCCGACTGGCGCGACCTGGGAGTCAGCGTTCTGCATGTGCTTGTGCTCAATCACCTGCTCAAGCCGCTCGGAACGCCCACGTGCCGCTATGTCCATTCGCTCGCGGAAGTTGCGGCCGATGTTGCGGCCAAGGGGTCCGACCTCGTCTGCCTCGTTCCACCTGCCCGGATGGCACACGTTGAGAAGATCGCTTCCCAACTCGAGACGATGCCACCCAAGAGTACTTACTTTTATCCCAAGCTTCTGACCGGACTGGTCTTGAACCCCTTGCGAGACCTCGACTAAAACACCGCTTTCCGTTTCCATCACGCTGGCTCCGCGAGGGAGCACCAGGAGGCCGCCACGAGCTGGCGAGACTTCGCCGAGACCAAGCCCTGATCGGCTTGATCAATCCCGTTTAGTTCGACGATAAAAGAGATATTGCCCCCTAGGTCACGCCCGCGCGTCTCGATCGCTGATTCGTGAGTGCAGGCGGAATGGCGGATTGCCAAACGACTTCGGGAGCTACGGACGGCTGGGGGTAATATGTCACTGATTACGCAGTCGGTCACGAAGCGGAAGTTATTCGTTCCACCCTCGCCAGCGCACTCGAGGGGCCTTTCCTGGTCGACCCTGGTGACTGGGGTCATCCTGGGGGCGATGACCCTCCAGATCGTGTTCCTGCTGGTCGGCTGCGATTGGGATCTCGCTGGGGACGAGGCCGAGTACTGGTCCTGGTCGCGCAGGCTCGATCTGAGCTACTTCACGCGGGGCCCACTGAGCGCCTGGTTGATTCGCCTGAGCACGGAGCTCGCTCGCCTGGTTTCGCCCGGATCCACAACCGACACCATGTTCGCGATCCGGATCTCCTCGATTCTGCTGGGAGGCTTGACCGCGTGGGGCGTTTACCGACTCGCGCTCGAGCTTTTCGCACGACCTCGGGCGGCAGCCATCGCCGTTTTTCTGATGCCGGTGATCCCTGCCCTGATGGTGGGAGCAATCCTGGCCACGAGCGATACGCCACTGGTCTGCGCGTGGACCTGGGCAACGCTCTGGGCCTACCGAGCCTGGCGCGATAATCGGCCAGGAGCCTGGATCTTCACTGGTTTTCTCGTGGCAATCGGCATCCTGGCCAAGTACACGATGCTCGCGCTTCCCGCCGCGATCGGCCTGTTTTTACTCCTCGATCGTTCACGCCGATCTGCCCTGCTCCGTCCTGGGTTCTGGCTCATGTGCACGATTGGCGTGGTTCTTGGCCTGGCCCCAATCGTGATCTGGAACGCGATGAATCACTGGGTGGCGTTCGCTCAGCTTGCGGATCGACTGGGATTCGCGGAACACTCCGTCTGGGGCTCGATTGGTCCCCTGATCTCGTTTCTGGGGGGCGAGATTCTCGCACTCGGAATCGCCTGGTGGTTCCTGGCGCTCCTGGCAATCGTCTCATCGATCAAGCTCGTCATGCGTGGTCAGCAGAAGAACGCGGACGCCCCTCTGGCATCCGCAAGCCAGAGCCCGCAAATTGTCTATCTGCTCTGCATCTGGGCTGTTGTCTGGGCGGCTTGCCTGGGCGCAAGCGTCCTCGGTGAATCCGAGCTCAACTGGATGGTGCCTGGATACATTCCCCTGCTGATTTTGATGGGTCTGAAGGGAGAACGAATCCTGGCTCACGGCGGCGGCAACGCCAGGGGATGGGTGGCAGCCTGGTGCGTCTCGCTCGGCGTGATCGTGGTGCTGCATCACACCGAGTGGACCTTTCCACTCCTGGCACGAGTGATACCTGCCCCCACCAAGCGCTGGCCTGCCCCACTCCGCCTCGTTGATCCCACCTGCAGAATGCGCGGACACAAGGAGCTCGCCCGCGTCATTGACCAGAAGCTCGCCCAGCTCCGCGCGCGCGGCGAGAATCCGTTCGTACTCACCACGACATACGCTCTCACCGCCACGCTGGAATTCCAACTGGCCGGCCAGCCAGAGACATACTGCCTGGGCTGGAATTACGGTATGACGCCAGACCCGGTTTGCCAGCATGACCTCTGGCGCCCCAATCCACGGCTGGATTATGAAGCCTTCAAGGGACGTGTCGGCATCCTGATCGACGACGCCAACATGCCGCCAAGTTTCTCGAATCAGATGGTGAAAAAGGGCGTGTTTGCGTCGATGGAGTCGATCGAGCGGCTGGCGGTTGAAGAGAACGGACTCGTGGTCGGAGCGTGGGATATCGCCATCTGCAACGACTACCGCGGGCTTGCCAACTACAAGCAGAATCCCTGGCCGAACGCGAACTAGAGCGGCGGAGACCTCTGCTCCGCCGCTCATTCTCCCCTAGCGTGCACCTGGCCCAACGGGAGTTGGTGGCGGCGGCGGTGTCTCGTCCTGCGCCGGTGCGGCTGCCGCGGGTTCGCCGATCGACTGAGCCGGCGGCACACCAAACGCCCGGCGGGCTGATTCGGGCGTAAAGGGCGAGCCGCCCGGCGTTGAAGGCGGAGGCGCAGGTCGTGGCGCGGGGACGCGTGCCAGAGGCCGAGCGGCCCTGGCGGCCGCTGCCGCAGCCGTGGTACGCGCATTTAACCGCTCAAGCGCTGTCCTGGCCGCACGCTTCACGTCGTCCTTGTGGTCGTAAATCGCAGCCCGTTCGAGAGCCACCGCGGCGTCCGACCCGCCGATTTCACCGAGTGCTATCGCAGATGCGACACGCACATCCTTGAAATAATCATGTTTAAGCGCGTTGATCAACGAAGGTGTTGCCCGCGGATCGTGGAGCCTACCAAGCGCATAGGCTGCTTCTTTCCGGGTGCCGGAGTAGAAACTCTGGAGGCGCTGGGTCTCGATCGCCACCTGATCCGGCGGCGGCGCGGGCGCAACAGGAGGAACGGGTGCCACGGGGCCCATCATGCCTCCGCCGCCGAACGAAAAATTGAGCATGGGCGCCCCGACCAGCCCCAGGCCCACGAAAGGCGCCGGCTGGGCCAGGATCACCGGGCCAGGAGGACCCCAGCCGCCACGGAACATCGGGCCAGGGCGAAACCCACCAGGACCAGGGATACGCTGGATCTGGACCTGACGCTCGAACGTTCCCCCAGGACGCGTGATCTTCAGCTCACGCTCGATCCCTCCAGGCGTTCGCTGTATCTCAACCTGGCGTTCAACCGAACGCCCGCGAGGGCCGGTAATCGTCGTATTTCTCTCAATCGTCTGGGCTTGCAGTGATCCAAAGCTCGTCGCAAACACACCAGCGACGATCGTTCCAAACTTCACTCCAAAAGACCATCCATCCATGGCTATTACTCCTTGCAGACATCCACGGGGATCGAAATCGACCCGCGCCTCATCCCTCGAGGAAGTCGAATTCTGTCCGTCTTCGCGAATCTTGGGAAGCCAGAATCGACAGTCACTCCTGGTGGCGAACACCGCAGCTTGTGGCTGTCCGTTCGTATTCCCAGGTTCTCTCCAGCACCTGTTTCACTCAGCTTCCATGTGGCAATATATGGCGTAACCTTTTCAGACGCCTTTTATTTCGTCTTTTCCTTATTGCATTGCTATAAGAGAGGACTATGATCATTAAGCGGTCACGACGCTTAACTAAATCTGAGGAGCCCCAAATTCGTCGTAGGGTTGGAAGATGCGGCAGTTAATCTGGATGTTGAGTCGAACAAGGAGGGATCGATGTTGCCCTTCCGCGCCACGAATCGGCGCCTGACGACGTTCGCCTTTTCGATGTCGGCCTACCCAGTGGATACGGATACGGATTCACCCCTGGTCGAATGTCCGGCGTGTCAGGAACCGCTGGATTTTCACCAGCCGGATGAGACCCAACCGGGCAATCTGCTGGGTGTATGCCTTGCTTGCCAGCGGTGGTATCTCTGGATCCAGGATGGGCTGGAGCTTGAGCAGCCGTTGCTGGTGGAGCTTCCAGAGTGGGAGCAAATCAGGCGGAAGTTGTTGGAATTCGAGAGCGAGTGCGCCTGAGAGGACCAGGGGGTTCGGGCGTTTTAGCCAGAATTCTAGCGATGCCGTCGCTTTTTCTTTTTAGGGTGTGGCAAGGCTTTGAAGGGGCCTCGCGACTTTGGGTGAGCTGGGCGAGCGAGCCGGGGATGAGGGCGTGATTCGGTTGTAGCCGGTTTTCGAATTGTGCCAGGGCGACTCGCCTGAGGTGCGGGTTCGTCGAGCACGAGATCGAGCTGGCGGCGATCGACGTCAACGCGTGCCACTCGGACGATTAGACGGTCTCCCAGTCGCCTGCGTGAGCCTCCTCGGCGTCCCACGAGAGTGTGGGTACCGGGTTCGAGATAGTAGTAATCCTCAGTAAGCGTTGTGATATGGACGAGCCCTTCCACGGGGAGCTCGATGAGACGGCAGAAGAGCCCGAACTCTTCGACGCCGACCACGACCGCGTGAAAAGAGTCGCCCACGTGGTCTAGCAAATGTGTTAGCAGCTTAATTCGCACGAGATCGCGCTCGGCTGCCTGTGCTCTGCGCTCGGTTTTGGTGCAGTGCTCGGCGAGCGCGGCGGCCTGATCGAGCTTGAGCCGTGGCGTCTCCCCTGCCAGGAGCGCGACGAGCTGACGATGAACCGTCAGATCCGGATAGCGCCGAATCGGCGAGGTGAAATGGCAGTAGGTATCGCTCGCGAGCGCGTAATGCCCTTCCGGTTCGGTGGTATAGCGCGCTTGCTTCAGGCTGCGAAGCAGGGCGAAGTGGACTGCATATTCCTCGGGCTGACCCTTGGTCTCGCTCAGGATCCTCTGGAGCTCGAAGCGGCTTTGGGGCAAGTCGAGCTTGAGCCCTAGCCCGCGCACGAACTCTGCGAAATCATCAAGTTTAAATGGGTCTGGATCTGGATGCGAGCGGCGGATGAAGGCGATCTGGCGTTCGTGGAGCTCGGCCGCAACGGCTTCGTTGGCGGCCAGCATGAATTCCTCGATCAGTTGGTGGCTCTCGTCCTGAATGGCCAGGTGGGCGCCCGCGACGCGACCAGACTCGAGGTCGATCTCAACTTCAGGCAAGGTCAGCTCGAGCGAGCCGCGCGTGAATCTGCGCGCGCGGAGCCTGGCGGCCAGTCCGCGCATGAGGGTGAGCATCCCGATGATCTCCGCTGAGAGATCCGCCGGCGGAGTTTCGGGATGAGCGAAGAACTCCATCACTTGCTCGTAGGAGAAGCGGCGATCCACCTTGATCGCGGACCGGCCGAAGCGCCGGCTGGTCAGCACTCCGTCGCAATTAAACTCCATGAACACGCTCACGGTGAAGCGGGTCCGATCGGCTTGCAAGCTCGCCAGATTGTTCGAGATCAGTTCCGGGAGCATCGGGATCACGACATCGGGCAGATAAACACTCGTGCCGCGTTCGCGGGCCTCGCGGTCGAGTGGCGAGCCAGCGGGAACGAAGTGAGAGACATCGGCAATATGTACCGCGAGGTTGTAGTAGCCATTGTGATCGCGGTCGAGCGAAATGGCGTCGTCGAAGTCACGCGCGGTTGCCGGGTCGATCGTGATCGTGGGGGTCAAGCGCAGGTCGAGCCTGCCGTCGAGCTGCTCCTCGTCGAAAAGCCTGGCCTGTTCGCGCGCTTCGGCGAGTGCTTCGTCAGAAAAGCGATCGGGTAAATTGAAGGCGCGGATGACCGAGAGGGTGTCGACCCCGGGCGCGCCCCGTGGGCCCAGAATCTCCACGATCACGCCTTCGCCTTCGCGCTCGTGCGTGGGATAGCGCGCGAGCTCGATCACGACCTTGTCTTCCGGCTTGACGCCCTTCGCGCCTGGATCTCCCACGGGGATTGGGTCACGAAACAGCCCGCCATCAACGGTGACGTATCCCGTTCCGCCGCGCTCGCGATACACGCCCACAAACGAGCCTGCTCCCCGCGACTCCACGCGGACCACGCGGCCCTCGTCGCTTTCGCCTGGTCGACGGCCGCGGCGCACGAGCTTCACGAGCACTCGGTCGCCGGTCGCGGCGTCACGTGCTCCCTTCAAGGGAATAAAGATCGACCCGCGCCCCGCGTTCGCCTCATCGGGTTTGACAAAGCCAAAGCCGCGAGATGAGCGGCGAAACGTTCCCGGGATGAGACCTCGCCGATCGGGGAGGCGGATCGTTTTGTCGCGGCCGACGTCGACCTTCCCCGCGCGAACAAGATCGCGCACCGCGGCTCGAAGCTGGGGACGCTCCTCATCCGCGATCTCAAGACGGCGGGCAAGCGCCTTCAACTTGAGCGGCGTGTACCCCGGAGACAGCACAAGGGTGAGCAAGCGATCGGCGTAGTCGTCCATCGTGGGGTCATGCTCGAGCTAGGCCTCGAGACCCACCGCGTCCTTTTCATCGGTCTTCGATCCCTTGTAGAGCCTGCGCCCCAGCGTTTGATGAAATGGGGTCCAGCTCGAATCCCCGGGATCGTCGCGAATCTCGCGGCTGAATGAGTGGATCTTGGCGTCCAGGTTGTCCAGGTAATGCAGCACAACGGCCTCAAGCGTCATCGGCAGTTTGGGGCTGCCGAATTCGTGGGTGCCGTGATGGCTCACGATCATGTGCTTCAGACGCATCAGAAGCTCAGCAGGAAAAGGCTCGCCCAGCAAGTCCGAGCAACGCGCCGCTTTCTCCGAGAGCATCTCGACTCCCATCACGAGATGGCCGATCAACTGCCCTTCATCGCTGTAACCAAACCCGCGGTCATATGAAAGCTCGTCAACCTTGGCCAGATCGTGGAGAAAAATCCCCGTCAGAAGCACGTCGCGGTCGACCTCGGGATAAAGATCCATGATTCGGTCAGCCACGTTGAGCACGGAGACCATGTGCTCGAGCAATCCGCCATGGTAGGCATGGTGATTTTTGATTCCGGCAGGGGCGATGCGCAGCTTCCGCACGAATTCGTCGTCGATCAGGAAGCAGTCGATGAGTGCACGGAGGTGGGGATTGCTCATGCTGTCGAGGACCTGGCGCAGCCGGGCTATCATGCGATCGGCGTCTTCGCGCGGGCGAGGCAAGAACTCCTCGGCGTCGATGGTGGCAGGATCGAGCGTCTCGAACTGGCTGATGATGAGCTGAAGTGAGCCCTGAAAGAGCTGGATCTTGCCTTTCACGTGCAAGAAGTCGCCGGACTCAAACCGCCTGGACTGATCTTCCGTGGTATTCCAGACTCGGCCCTGCACGCAGCCGGTGTTATCTCGCAGCTCGAGATGGAGGTAGAGCCCTCCCTGACGATTCACGCGGAGCTGCTTGTCAGACACCAGGAAGACGTCGTCTACCGAGTCGCCATGGGTCAATTGATTCACGGTACGGCGCGACATGCGTGGCTATTGACTCGAAGGCCGATTCGTGATGCGTGCGCCTCGCCGGCTCATCGTCACGGAGGGCGATTCTAGGCGCACGCCGCAACCAGGGTCAAGAATGCGGTCCGAGCGAGCACGCATGTACACGATTTCGGCAAAAGGCGCGCGGAACCGCCGGGCGAAGCGCGTGTGCGCCTGCCCGGCGGTGGAGGAATGTCCTCGACTCCTGGCGAGCGGGCCTAGCCGTTGCCGATCAACTGGCCGGCGGGCGGGGTCGGGAAGACCCCGGTCAAGGGCGCACTCACGACGCCGGCGGGCGGCAGGTTGGAGATCGGCGGGCCGACCTTGCGGAAGACCTGGAACGGATTCGCAGGCAAACTGAGCTGGCGGAACGAGCCGTTGGGATCGACCACGACGCCCAGGTAGTAGTTCGCGGGCATGGTTGGGAGCGTCACCGGCGAGCCATTGATGGTGACGACGTTATTCGGGGCGGTCAGATTTCGCCTGGCGAACGTCTTGTAGTCGCCGCGAGTCGGAGTCTGGGAGACTCCAGGGATATTGTTGATCGTGTACTCGGCCACGATCGAGCTACCGATGGTGAAGCTGGGGGTGACCGAGGCCACCAGTGCAACAGTGAGCGGTCCCTGAGTATCCGTCGGGGCCGTGCCCAGATTCTCGATCTGGATCACGGGCGCGATCGTGTCGCCGGGCTGCATGGTCGGGGGTGTGTAAAGCGAGATGGCGCGGAGCTCGGGGAGTACGTAGTTCGTGATCCGTACTGGCACGGGCCTGCTCAGGTAGCTCGAGTTGACCTCGAAGCGAACGAAGAAGCGACCGCCGGGACCCTGGAATCCAGCCGGACGAGAAGGCAGAGTGAATTCGGCGGCAAGCTGCTCAAGGCTGTTCTGGCTCACTGGCGGGGCCTGAATGGTCCCGATCGAAATCGCACCCTTGAGCGAGTTTCGGGTAGGGGTAGCAATCACGGTAATAACCGAGTCTGGGGCATCAGCCGTACTCGTCGCGCCAGGTGCCTGGGCGAATGGCTCCGTAATTGTGCTGGAGCCGATGTTTTGAAGATAGGCGTTGACGTCGAGCATGCCGCCCCAGGCAGCGCGCGGCCCGGCGTCGCCTGTGATCACAAGCTGGGGCAACGAAAAGCCAAGCGAGCTGAACGAGAGAACTGTACGCTCCTCCAGACGCTCGAGCACTCGAGTGAGGCTCCTGCGCGCCAAGCGACGTCCCTTCGCGGTGGATCGAGATGACCTGGACAACACCGAACACCTCCCTGATTCCGGGGGCCACGCCCTACCCTCACCGGGAAAGGTCGCGGTTCGCCCCGCGCGGATCGTGAGCCGACTGGATACCGTTCGTCGTACGCGGGTGTGGCGTGGATCAAAACCGTGCCAGCGCGCGCTTCTCAATCAGGCAGCGCGGTCGAACCACTTGTTTACACAATTCGACCCCTCGCGGCGGCAAATTGGCCGCTTTTCCTGGATTTCAAACCCGCGAGTTCGTCTTGTACGCGCCGTTACGCTCGAATCAGGCTTCGCTGTTCTTGCGCATTTGACGATTGGTTGACCTGAGGCCGTCCCCGCGAACCCAGGCGACGCGGCTTGCGTCCACGTTTTGTGGTACACTCCCACCTCCAGGGCGAGACCACTGTTCGGACCGCCCCAACCCCCTGATTCCTGCTTTCTGTTGAGGACGAGTTCGTGCGCTGGTCGAAGGCCCTGATCCCGACCCTGAAGGAAACCCCGGCCGACGCGGTCGCCCCCTCCCACGTTCTGCTCCTCCGCGCGGGCATGATCCGCCAGCTCGGCGCCGGGGCCTATACCTATCTGCCGCTCGGTTTCCGCGTGCTTCACAAGGCCGTGGCGATCATCCGCGAGGAGATGGACCGCGCAGGGGCGCTCGAGCTCCTGATGCCCGCGCTACAGCCGGTGGAACTCTGGAAGGAATCAGGCCGTTACGACGATTACGGCGACCTGCTCATGAGGCTCATGGTGAGCAAGTCGCACCCCATGGCCCTGGGACCGACTCACGAGGAAGTGGTCACCGAGATGGCGCGGGGGCTCGTTCGCTCCTACAAGCAGCTCCCCCTCACGGTTTACCAGATTCAAACCAAGTTTCGCGACGAGCCCAGGCCCCGGTTCGGCGTGGTGCGCACCCGCGAATTCCTGATGAAGGACGCCTATAGCCTGGGCACAAATGTACAGCAATTGAACGTGAGCTATGACGCCATGTTCGAGGCCTACTGCCGCATCTTCGACCGCTGCGGCGTGCCATATGTGGTCGTGGAGGCCGAAAGCGGACCGATCGGCGGCGATTCGTCGCACGAGTTCATGGTCCCCTGCTCCACCGGCGAGGATAAGGTCATCCAGTGCTCTTCATGCGGATATGCGGCCAATCAAGAGCGGGCTGAGATCGGCGAGCCTGTGGCCGCCACGCTCGTCGTCGAATCCAATCCCGCGGCGTGCCAGAGCGTGCCGACGCCGGGCAAGCGCACGATTCGCGAGGTCTGCGAATTTCTGGGCGTGCCGGAGTCCGAATCGGCCAAGCTGCTGGTTTACATGGCGGATGGCAAGCCAATCGCGGCGCTTCTCAGAGGCGATCACGAGCTCAATGAGGCCAAGCTCCGCAGGGTGGCGGGTGCGGTTGCGATTGCACCTGCTGATCCTGCCGAGGTGGAAAAGGCAACCGGCGTACCGATCGGCTTTCTGGGGCCGATTGGCATCAAGATTCCTCTGTATATTGATCGTGCTGTCGCCTCCTTGTCGCGGCTGGTTGTCGGGGGAAATGCGCTCGACGTGCATACGGTAAATGTGATCCCGGGGCGTGACTTCCCTGTCCCCGCGGTTTACGACCTGCGCAACGCTCAGGAAGGCGATCCCTGCCCGCGCTGTGGCAAGGCGCTTGCGATCAAGGCGGGGCTGGAAATCGGCCACGTTTTCAAACTGGGTACCAAGTATTCGCGCGCGATGGGCGCCCGGTATCTGGACGAGGCCGGACGCGAGGTCGAGATCGTGATGGGCTGCTACGGCATCGGCGTGAATCGCATCATCGCCGGCGCGGTGGAGGCATCGCACGATAAGGCGGGGATCGTGTGGCCGCTCGCGCTTGCTCCCTACCAGGTTGTGATCGCGCCATTGCAAGTGAAAAACGACGCCGTGATGGAGCGCACCGCCGCGATCGAGCATGCGCTTGAGGCCGCGGGCGTGGACGTTCTCACCGATGATCGCGATCAGCGCCCGGGCGTCAAATTCAATGACATTGATTTGATTGGAATTCCGCTGCGGGTTGTGATCGGCGAGCGCGGGCTCAAGGACGGCGTGATCGAGCTAAAGTGGCGAGACCAGGCGGCGGCGGAAACGATCTCGGCGGAGGGCGCGGCGGAGGCGATCCTGTCGCGGCTCGCGACAGCGATGTCTCGTCGTGCTGGCGAATGCGCGGATCGGCAGCGGGCGCGGAACGCCGCGAAGTCGTCATGATCAGGCTGGGGCGAGCGAGGCTGCCGCTCGCCATGCTCGGCGGATTGACGCTCGTCTCCTTCGGCGGCCCCTTCGTGATCCTGGGGGTTGTGAAAGGCGGTGAAAGCGAGCGCTGGCCCCCCGACCGCCCTGTCGAGTGGATCGTGCTCGGCGCTGTGATCGCCCTCCACCTTACGCTGTTCTTCACTTGCCTGACCGTCGGATGGTGGCGGCGCTGGGTCGATCCAAAATCGGCCCCTCGTTACGGCAACTCCTCGCATTTACACGGGCGCACAACGAGCACATGACTGTTCCTCTCTCGACGCTCGTTCCCGCTGGACTTGGGCTGTTCCTGATCGCCGCCCTGGTGAGCGCTGGCCTTTGTTCGCTGGCGCGAAAGTACGCTCCTCGGCTCGGGCTGCTGGACCGTCCCGGCGGGCACAAGGGGCACAAGGCGCCCGTGCCTTTGGGTGGCGGCATTGCGATCTGGATTACCACAGGGTTGAGCCTCGGCCTTGCGCTCGCAGCCCTGCCCTATCTGCCGAAGTCCTTGTCGCAACACACGGCAGGCGCAGCGGCCCAATCGGGCGAGCTGCTCCTGATCCTGTCCACGGCCACCATCATCATGATCATGGGCTTTCTTGACGACCGCTACGACCTCGACTGGCGGATCCGGATCAGCGTTCAATTTGGGTGTGCCGCGGCTGTGGTGATCGGCGGCGTCCGGATCACGCTGTTTGGACCCTTCACGCATCCCCTCCTCGGCGGCATGGTGACCGTCCTCTGGATCGCCGGCCTCACCAATTCCTTCAATATGCTCGACAACATGGATGGGCTCGCCGCGGGAGTGGGGCTGGTGGTCTCACTCGTGTTCTGCATGGCTCAAATCGCCGTCGGCGGTCTGTTCGCGCCTGGGGTCTTGCTGGTGATCGCAGGCGCGCTCGCCGGCTTCCTGCTGCATAATCACGCGCCCGCGCGACTTTACATGGGCGACGCAGGGAGTAATTATCTGGGCTTTTTGCTGGGTTCGCTCACCGTGGCCGGAACATTCACCCGCGAGAATTACTCTCCGTACAGCGTGCTTGCGCCCTTGCTTGTGATGGCGGTGCCGCTCTACGACATGACGTCGGTCATCGTAATCCGGCTGCGCGAAGGGCGAAGCCCGTTCCAGGCTGATCGGCGGCATTTCTCACACCGGCTCGTTGCGCATGGCTTGACGCCGCCGCAAGCGGTCTGGACGATTATCCTGGTCACGCTCGCAAGCGGCATGGGCGCTCTTCTCTTGCACCGGCTCGACGCGGTTGGTGCGCTCGTGGTTCTTGCTCAGACGGCATCTCTGCTGGGCGTGGTGGCGATTCTTGAGTTTTCCGCGTCGCGGACGGACAACGGGGATGGCGAGACGCGGCGCGGGTAAGACGGCGGGGCTCACGCGACGATCCGAGCCCGACTCAAAGGCGCTGGAGCGCGGAGCCGCCAGGGCTCGATGGGATTCAACAGGCGCTCTCGAGCTCTGGGCGGAACGCCTCCGCAAGATAGCGCTCGGGATGACCGCCGCGCTTGTCACTGCGCGCGCGTTCTGGCCAAGCGAGCCTGATCTCAAGACGGGCGCGAGCGATGGACAGTCCTGGATTCTGTGGCTGTTCATCACCATGGGGGTCGCTCTTGTCTCCCTGCTGCTTCCGGGCCGATTTCGATTTCGCTGGTCCTGGATCGACCTCGGAGTGCTGGCACTCTGCGGCTTGATCGCTTCAAGCGCTGGGCATGCGCTTGATCCCGGCCCGGCGATCCATCTCGCCTGGGAGTGCGCGGCATGCGCTTCGGTCTACTTTCTGGTCAGAAATCTGCCCCGGACCCGGAGCGAGTCGATCGCCCTCGCCGCAGCGCTCTTTGCCACCGCCGTGGCAACTTCGCTCTATGGGCTTTACCAGGAATTTGTCGAGCTGCCGGCCATGCAGGCGCAGTTCCTGCGGAATCCTGGACCAATGCTCGCCGCCGCACACGTGAGACAGGGCACCCCGTCTGAGGCACTCTTTCGTGATCGACTGCTCTATTCCTCGGAGATCTTCTCAACCTTCGCTCTGGCGAACTCGCTAGCAGGCTTCCTGATCGGTCCGCTCGTACTTGCACTGGGCGCGGGTCTCGAGTCAATCCTTCGACCCGGCCGGGGAGACTCGCGGCTCAACCGCGTGCTGGCGGTTGCGCCTCTCACGTTGGTTGTGGCGGTTTGCCTCGTCCTTTGTAAGAGCCGAAGTGCCTGGATTGGGGTCGCCGTTGCGCTTCTCATCGTGGCATGGTGGAACCGGCATGTCCTGTCGAAACGCGCGCTCGTCATGATCGGCGCAGGGGTCTTGCTGATTGCTGTCGGACTTGCGGCCGCGGGCGTGGCGCTTGGCAAGCTGGATCGGGAGGTCCTCACCCAGTCCACTCGCTCCCTGCGCTACCGCTGGGAATTCTGGCAAGGAGCCTGGGGCGTCATCACGGAAGGCGCAACCCCCGATCGCGGCGTACTGGATTCCCGCAACTTCTGGAGCGGCGTCGGACCGGGCAATTTCGCCGGCCCTTACTTGCGGCACAAACTGCCGCAATCGAGCGAGGAGATCCTGGATCCCCATAACCTGGTGCTCGAGGTCTGGGCCGTGGCGGGAGTCTTCGCGGCTCTGATCCTGGTCGTCACCCTGGCCATTGGAATCGCCATGCTCCTGAGATCAAGCCAGGCTCAGGTCGACCCGCCTGGAACTCAGGGGGCAATACAAGATGGGCTCGCCCCCGGCTGGCTCCTTGTTTCCGCCGGTGCAGGCTGGCTCGTGGTGATCGTGCTCGGCAAGCTCAACCCGTTCATGGGCGACCTGTTCTTCCGCTGGCTCATTCTGGGCGCAGGATGGGCCACGGCCGCACTTTTGTCGCGCCCGCTGTGGACCGCGAAATCCGTCACGTCGGGAATCCTCGGCGCCGCGGTCGCCGGCCTTGTGATTAACCTGCTCGCCGCGGGCGGGATCGGCATCCCAACCGTTGCAATCGAGCTCTGGGTGATGCTCGCGCTCGGCCTCAATCTCGCGGATTCTCAGGCTTCAGCCCGTTTACGTGAGGTCGAGTCGCGACTGCCCGCGTTCGCACTTTCTTGCGGCTGGGCCGGCCTGATTGGCGCATTTCTTGGAAACGCGATCCCGTACTGGCAATTCGAGAGCCTGCTGGATACGGGGGATCAGGCCATGCAGCGCATGCCGCCGGATCTCGAGCGCGCGTATGCAGCATATGACGCGGCGATCAAGGCGGAACCATACGATAGCCGGCCCTGGCTGGGACTGGCCTATGTTCAAGCGGCGATCTGGGAATCACGCGGGGCGAAGGTCGAGGACGAGCGCTGGAAGACCATCCCGATTGCGCTGCTGAAGGCGGTGACGCCGCCACGCAACCCGGACGTCTGGAGCCTGCACAAGGAGCGCGCAGAGATCACCGCTCAATTGCTTGCGCGAATCGGCCCCAAGCTCGACCCGCGCAAGGCGTTGCCCTACCAGGCGAATATCGTCGAGGCCACGCGTACCGCCTCACGGCTCTATCCCACAAACGCCGATCTTCACGCCCGGCTCGCCCTGGCAAGCGCGGGTATCTCAATGTTCCAGGATGCCGCCCGTGAGGCCGAGGAAGCGCTCAAGCTCGACGCGCTGACGCCTCACCGGGACAAGAAACTCTTGGACGACGTCCGCGCCCGCCTGATACGCGAGCTGCCAACCTGGAAGGAAAAGGCGGCAAGCGCTCCGAAGCCGACAAGCCCGTAGAGCAAAAGCTTTCCTGCTCGATCGGAGAGTCCAGTTAGCCCCTGCCCTTGCTGCCTGGCCTTCGCGGGAAGATCTACGCCCCCGAACGGCGTCAGCCGATGAACTCCGGAGCCGCTCGCCTCACAGCACGAAAGCACTGCGTTGTTAATCGCATAGATCGCACCATCTGGCCCGATCACCGTCGGCGTATACGCCTCTCCTGTCGGCGGCGCAAGCTTGAGCCCAGGCGAAAGGCTGTTGGTGGCGAAGGTCCAGCGATAGACGTGGCCGTCCTCGCTGTTCACAACCGCGCAGGCGTTGGCGGTATCAACAGCGACGGAGTTGATACACCATTCGTCTACTCCAGGCAGTTTCGGATTCGCGGTTGGGCCCAGAACTGTAATGACTTCGTTCATCACGGTCGCGCCCGTCACGGGATCGGTCATCGTGGCGCCTGGGTCGAGAATGGCGACCTTGTTCTGGCCGTTGCCGCCCACGCCCGAGTCAGCGTAATTGTTGTATTTCGTGAGAACCAGGTATTCCGAGCTCCCGGTGTAGCCTGCCACCAGATTCGAAGGCACAATTGCCGCTGTGTTATCCCAGCCGAACGCGCCCGGAGTCTTCACGGTCTTCAGATCAGAGTCAAAGTGAAGCATCCACCCACGTGCGTGATTCGACGGAAAACTTGCTTCCAGAACGCCGTAATACACATCGCCATCCGGACCGATCGTCGGCGATGCGGTGCCATCATCTGGCACTGGCACATTCCAGCTTGCGTTCCGGGGATCCCGGAGAAGGATTGCGGCTTCGGGAGAGAGATCGGTGGCCTTGAGCTTGCAAAGATATCCATATGAGAAATTGTTTTGATTGACAGCGATGTAGAGCGAGGCGCCGTCGTGGGTCATGGCTGGGGCGCAGTTGAAGGCCGGCTTTGCCATGTGGGCGTCACCGGTGATCGCTGCCGCCGAAAGGAACGATCCGTTGCCCCTGAGCGGCAACCTTGCAACGCCCCCGGGGATGCCGTTCGGATATCCCGGAAGCGCTGCGCCATTCGAGGTATAGCCGAAATAGAGGGTGTTGCGCGCGTCAGCAAGGATCGGAGTGCAGATCTGGATCGCGCTGTTGAACGCATCAGGATTCAAGTTGTAGTTGTTGATTCCGTAAAACGCCATGCGGATCACTCTCCCCACCTTGGTATTTGGCGCTGTGCGCAGTAGCACCGTTCCACCCGCGCCGGGGATTGCGAGGAGCTTCTGATCCGGTACCAGCGTGATCCCCATGGAGGGTGTCCAGTTATGGTTGGGGAGAATGTAGTCTGTCGGAAGCGACCAGAGGGGCATTCCATTGGCCGCCTGGAAAGCATTGACCACAAATCCGCCGGTTGCCCCAACCTTCTGGGGCACGAACACGTGATTCGCGGCTGAAATCACCGGTGAACCATAGTGGATGTAAAGCGACCCGCCGGAATACTGCGGGTTGAGATCGACAGGCGTTGACCAGCGAATCTGCTGGGGGAGTTGCGACGGCCCTGGAACGCGCGCGGTGTGTTGCGCATTGCCAGCAAATGAGACCCAATCCCCTGCCGCCGCCGGGCTTCCCATGAGGCTCGCAGTTGCAACCACTCCCAATAAAACGCTGAATCGACCAGGCGCCAGTCTGCCGCTTTGCCGAACCCACATGGCTATCACTCCATTCATTTCTTTCGTTGCTAATCACGCACGAGAAAAACCAGGCCGACACGACCGGAAAAAGGCGTTGTGTCTCCCAGGAGCAACCGCCCAGCGCAGCGTCGCGTGACAGGCGTCCAGGCGCCAGCCGGATTCATTCAGGTCAAGTTGCTCCTGGAGTTATTCCGGAACACTATCCAAACTTGTCGCGATTCGCAACGATTCGCTCGCGTCAGTGATGCTTCGATTCACCAAAGGGCCGCAAGTGGCCTGGAATCCCGGCTCGTCATTCCAGGTTTCGCTGGATGCAAGGTTTCAGGGCCAGCTCACCGCGATGCGATGAGGGGTGGATTCCACATTCCCGGCCGCGTCTCGGGCATGGGCGGAAACCAAAAGCGGCGGGTGTTCGGGGCGTTCAAGCGTCGCCTCCCACTGCAAGAACCCCGCTGCGGTCGCACGCGCCCGTCGGCCGTTCACGAGCACGGATTCAATCGAACCGTCGTCCACCGTTGTGCCGCGAATCGTGATGGTGCCAATCTTGTCGACAAATGATGATGTGATCATGGTCACGGGGGCCTGATCGTCCGTGGGCGTGAGTGGTTCAGGGAAAGCGTCTGGATTCGGTTTGGAGCCATTCTCCGCGAAGAACGCCCACTTGGTTCGGCGAATCTCAAGGTCGCGGTACGCGTGTTTTTTGTAGCGTGGGCGCCAGAGGCCGAACTCGCAGTCGTTCACCTCGAGACCATCGAGCAATGAACCAGGAGCGCTGAGGGTGACGGCCCAGTGCGCGTCCCAGATTTTAATCCTTCGAAACTGAAAGGGATGGCGAACATCCGCGCCGACGTCACCCACGCCGCCTGTCGCGCCATCTTCCGCTCCCCCGCCGTGATTGAGTCCGTACCGACGTTGGGTGTGGGCCTCGTTGGATTCAAATCGCAGGAATGGAAGCGTGCGAATGTCGACAGGGGCAGGCTTTCTACCTGGCATGCGAACCCGGAGAACGGGATCGAAGCGGGGTCCCGGCTCGCACTCGTACCGAAATCCATACTGGTCGCATTCTGCGGCGACATTACCGATGAATGCGTTATGATTGTTGGCCCACCAGAACCCCGCTCCCTCGTTGTGATCGAACTCGAGCACCTGTCCCGGTAAGGGATCTCCCTGACAGGCCTGCACCGCCAGGCAATGATCGAAGACGTTCTCGACCTCGGTTCCGTCCTCGAGAAAAAAACCGTGACCGATCGAGCGGTATCCGACGCAGTCACGAATGACCAGGCGATTGGTGCCGTGCACGGTTATCCAGCGATTGGCCGAATCCCAGATCGAAGTCCCGACGACCGATGCGCCACGGATCGAGTCTCCTGCCTTGTGAAAATGGAGACTGTAGCGACCCAGTCGGCCAAGCTTGCCCAAATGTCGGAATTCCGCGTACTCGATCGACGTCCGTGATCCCTCGTGGATCATGACATGCCCGCGTCCTGGCCCCATGTCAGCGGATTCGATCACGATATTGCGGCTGAGATTGGCGATCTCGCCAAGCCTCCCATTCTGCCCAAGATGCTTAAAGGCAAGTGCTTTGTCGAGAACGACCGTGTTGTCGCGGATTGCGGTGAGGGTGCGTTCTTCCGTTTGGGGATGTTCGCGCACGCTCGCGATCTTGCCGTGATCGGCAACGCGCTGACGCTCGGTTGCGGTGACGATTAACCGATCTCCCCTGCTCCATCCCACCGGTGCCGTGGACACCTTGAGCGCCGTCGAACCTGGCTCGGCGGTCTGGGACAATTTGATCCAGCTTGGCGAGACAGGCGCCCCGTGGAGCTCGATTCTCCCGCCTCGGCATACGAGTACTGGTGTCAGCTCGGGATCGAGCCCTGGGCATGGCTCGAGTCGGATCGTTGCATGAAACCGCGGATCCAGGGGTGTGCCTGCCTGACCAATCTCGAGCCCTGCCTGTGCAGGATCGGCTGCCTTCAGATGTGACGAGGCTTCGAGGCCGGTCTCAGACGCATCTTCACCCGGCTCGATCTTAATCAGTCCAACGCGGAGGTTGGTGCTTTGATCTGCCGCGAATCGCAGTACGCCGGCCACGTGGATCGATCGGATGACAGGTCCATTCGCGAGGTCGTACGTCACGAGATCGCCCGACCTGATTTGAACCCGTGCCTGGGCGCCTGGCAGGGTGTTTCCTTCCCAGGTACTCCGCGCCGACCATGGGCCGCTCGCGCGGGAACGGATCACCGGCGCAGGATCGATTACGGCCGCCAGAAAGAGTAGGGTCGCAGAGATGAGATGCATCGGTTTTCCGCCGGCATTCGAACCGCTAATTGCCACCCGCGGGGCGCGTTTGATACTCGCGCACGTAAGTCTGCCGCGTCTGATCATTGGGCTGTTTCACGCCCGGTTTGAAGGGAAAATCGGGCATGCCCTTCCAGGGCAAGGGCTCAACGGAATCGCTGCCGGCTGTGAACGGATCCGCGTCCTTGCAGTAGCCGTAGCTTCGAAGCACGTAGCAGCGACTCCAGCCTGGCTCGAGAGCGGGCACTCCGCCGGCCTTGAAGTCGATCCGCGCCTCGTCTCCCGGACCGACCACGCAGTAGCGATCGTCATCACTTTGGAGCAAGGATGCAACATCGCCGAACCGCGTCAGCATGCCCGCCATGCGGGCAAGAGGAGCCGGATCGACGTGCTCGTACGAATAGAGCAGCGGCTGCCGGCCGTCGGGCGATATTTCACGCATGTAGCCCTTGCTTGAGAGCCTGGCGGCCGCGACGGGCAAGGTCGTCAGCCGGAGCCGTGATTCCGCCGCACGGTCGCGAATCGCGAGGAAGGCTTGATCATAGTAGCATTCCATGTTCGTTGTGATTCGCAACACACAGCTTGCTCCGCCCAGTTTGCCGGTGAGCGGGATCGACATCATCCGCGGCAGCCCAGCGGGGTATCCAGGATGCGGCTCGATCAAGCGCCAGGTGCCGTCCGGCTGCTTGCGTTCGATGGTCGGCGGCTTGAGTGCAACTCCCGCGGTGGAGGCGGCGTAATTCGTTTGCGAGTAAGGGTACTCGACCCAGCCGGCCAGGCAGAGCAGGATCTCGGCTGCGCTGGAAAGATTGCTCAGTCGGGTGCCGAAATCGAGCACAATGCCGTGGGTCTCGGCGTAGCCAATCCAGCCTTCACGCCGACGGAACTGATCGACGGTATTGCGATCAAAGTCTCTGAGGGCATTTGAGATATCGCGCCCTTCCAGGTCGGTGGCCCGGACTGGTTCGATGGACCTGGTCCAGGCGCGGAGGGCCCCTGTTGGCCGCTCGCCATCGGGGGCGAAGCGCTCGTCGAGCACAACCTTCACACCTGGCGGACGATCGACCACGTCGAGCACGACATGATCAAGATATACAACTTCGTCCATTGGTTCAGCCACCGAGATCCGGTACATCCCCGCCGCGGATTTGAGCTGCGATCCTTCAATGAACATGGATTCGTCGCGGTCAGGCTTGCCATAGACGCCTGGGGCGACCAGGTAACCCATGCCGCCGCCCCCCAGAAAATCGCCCAGGCACTCAAAGCGCGTGCCGTTCCACGTGAAAAGGACGGGGCAACTTCCGGTCTTGCGGTTGTTTTCGGTCAGCTCTAGCTTCTGGTCCGCGGCAACGTTGAGCTCGCACTGGAGCACGCCGTCGGGCCAGAGCAGGTGTACCAGATCGGCGCGCGGGTGGTCGCCCAGTCCGAGCACAACAGGGGCAACCGATTGGCCAAGTCCCGATTCTGGAGTAGTATGGTCATATGATGAATGAACACCATTGCCTTCCACGAGTACCCGGGTGCCGATGGCCTGCGCGTTGGTGCGCATCAGCTTGGGCTGGACATGCCAGTGCCCGCCGAGCTCGAGAGCAAGGTACTTGCGTCCGTTTCCTTGATTGAGGGCGACGACCGGCGGAGCACCCGCGCGAACCGCGACGAACTCCGGTAAGGGGTCGCCGATCAGATCCACGGCGAGCGCCCCTTCGATCCCTGGCTGATCGAGGACCACCGGCAAATCAGCGCGGGTATGGCGCGACGATTCGTTGCGAGCCCAGACCGGGATCGACAGCTCCCCCGCTCTTGCGGGTGCCGCGGCTACGCCGAGCAAATCCATCCGGCCGTCGAGATCCAGATCGGCGACCTGGGCGACGCGCCAGCGTGCCACATTGCTCGGCCAGGGCTCAAAGGCAATCCTCGGCCTTCCACCCGCTGCGCGGCTCGTGGTGTTGCGCAGGGCGACAAGACTACCGTCGGCCTGTGGAGCGGCGAGATCGGATCTGCCGTCGCTGTCGAAGTCAATGGTCAGGATTCCCGAGGTCGCGACGGGGTCGCCGAGACCTGAATCCTGGGCCGCTCGAAAAACACCGAGGCGTTCATTGAGCAAAAGCGTGGGCGGTTTGCCATCAGCGGACAGAACCAGATCGATGTCGCGATCGTTATCGACATCGAGCGCGGCGATGCCGGTATGCGCCGCGGCATCGCCAGAAAGCACCTTTGCATCTGGCCAGGCCGAGAACGCGAGCGAGAGCCCTCCCCTTGAGGCAACGTCCTCCGTGGCAACGGCCAGAGGTGCGAACG
The DNA here is from genome assembly GCA_027451885.1 of Planctomycetales bacterium. Lineage (GTDB taxonomy): Bacteria > Planctomycetota > Planctomycetia > Isosphaerales > Isosphaeraceae > JAKBAP01. The sequence goes on along the minus strand of DAIDHX010000071.1, from coordinate 32,815 downwards.
TGGGGGGTGGGCTACCCGGGATCGGCGGGGGCTGGCCGTCGTTGCGGAAGACGGAATTCGCAATTCCCGGCGGCGGCGGCGCTGCCGTGAATGCCCGCGCGGAATGTTCGCTCGAACAATAATTGATCACATACAGATCAAGGTCACCGTCCTGATCCAGGTCGAGCCAGCGCGCGGCGAGCGAGATCGCTTGAGCCTGGGCAGGCTTGAGCACGTTTGAGACGTCCTCGAACCCTTTACCTTCGCGATTGCGCAGCAGGCGATTGCCCTGAGTGCTCGTGAGAAACAGATCGATGTACCCATCGGCGTCGAAGTCGGCGGCGGCGATGCCCACGCTCCCCCGGCCCACCGGCAGGCCGAATTCTCTTGTCCTGTCGGCAAATCGCCCGTCTGCTTGATTGACGAGCAGGCAGTCCCTCACCCCTTTTTCGCCAGCGACGGACGAGGCCAGGAACAGATCGAGCTTGCCGTCTCCATTCGCGTCGAACGCGGTGATCGCTGCGCCAAAGCGAGCGCGAATTCGGCCGACAACCGCGGCAGCGTCTCGAAAGTCCTCCGGTCTTGACCAGTGCTCGCCCGCGGCAAGCGGAATCTCGAGCGCCGAGGCCGCGGCAAAACGAGGTGGAATAAGAGGAGTGCCGGTGGGAGTTGTCGTTTTCACAAAGGGATCGACAACCATGGCGTACCGGCCCATTGCACCGTATCGTTTCTCGAGCGGATTCCCGGGGCCTGGCGTGGAACCTGGCCGATCGGGATTCAACTCCCCCCATCGCTTGAGCAAGGCTGCCTGCTTGCTCCGCTCTCCCGCCATCACGTACGCGAACGACAACCGGTAAATCGCCGGCGTGAGGTATGGATCGAGCTCAAGCGCCCGAGTGAGATACTTCACCTGTTCCATTGCGATTGCCTTGCTCGGCCGGGTTGGGTTCTCCGGATCTGCGAGTGTATTGCCGGCCCAGTACCAGGCGGCGGGATCGGCAGGATCGATCTCTGTCACGCGCTTGAAGTGCTCGTGGGCTTCCTTGATCTGTCCCTGCTGCTCGAGAATCACCCCGCGGCAATAATGCGCGTATGCATTATTGGGATCACGGGCGATCACCCCGCTCAAAATCTCCAGGGCCTCGTCGAAATTGCCCGCCTCAGCCTCGTTTGAGCCTGCCTTCTTGGCCTCTTCCTTCTTCACGCCTGTGTCGTTGAGCAACGCGATCGACAGGTTGACCATGCCTGGGATCCACCCCGGAGCGCGCTTCACGACCTGGCGAAATGAGTCAACGGCCTTTGCATATTCGAATTGCTCCATGTACCCCAGCCCCTGGAAATGGGCTGCGGAAACGGCCTCGAGCTCCGCGGGGGGGATCTCGTTCCTGGGCGTGGCGGTCACCTGGCTGGGAAGCAGAGCGGCACCTGGAGCGGGACGTACTTCCGGCTCGGGAGTGTTCGACTGGCAGGCCGCTCCCAGCACCAGGATCGCGATCACGAGAGCACACGCGGGCTTCCGCGTGAAGCGAGCAAATTGCATCGGTGCATCTCACGGAGAGGATGATGGCCGCACGCCCCTAAACCGCTCTGGTTCGGGGATGGCTAGGCCTGGCCGGGCGACCGCCATGGCCTGGCACGCTCGTAATACGGAGTATAGGCAGCGGTTCGCAAATGAGAAAGCAAATGATGGCCGCGCCTGCGCTCCCGCTCAGCGCGGAGGGCGGCGATGTCGATCGGGGCAACGACGATTTTTTCGCCTGGCCCTGGATCGGCCTGCGCGGTGATTCGGCCATCAAAATCCACGACCATGCTACCGCCTGGCCAGGAGAACGGTGGGTAATGTGCGGCGCTCGCACCCTGGTTGGCCGCGACGACGAACGCGAGATTCTCCACCGCACGGGCTCGATTGAACAGCGTCCACCAGTCCATGGGGGGCGTGGCGCCCCAGGGATCCATGTAGGCCGAAACGCGGATGAGCACCTCCGCCCCGCCCAGCCCAAGGGCGCGAATCGCCTCCGGGAAAAGCCAGTCGTAACAGATCGCCGCGCCCAGCTTGCCGATCTCAGTATCGAACACTGGGAAGAGCGGCAGGTCGTAGTCCGGCAGGTCGCAAGGGCTCGCATGAACTTCCCACGGGAGCCAGGGATTTACCTTGCGATAGCGCCCAATCAAACCGTCCGGACCAATCAGGCACGTTGTGTTAAAGACGACCCCAGGCCACTGTGGATCGCTTTCGAGAAACGAGCCGGTCTGAATGTAGATGCCGCGCTCCCGAGCCTTCCTGGTATAACGGTCGGTGTGTTCATTCGGTATTGGAACAGCCAGCCGGTCGAGGAGTTCCTGGGGGCTTTCGTAGATCGGCGCAGCGTGCGCGAACTCCGGAAATACGAGCAGACGAATGTCGAAGAAGGGTTCGTAACCAACCACAGCGCGATCAATCATGCCCAGCAAATAGGCGACGCGCGCGGGCAGTTCGTCGCGACCCTGGATGCAAGGCAAGTCCGTCTGGCAGGCTGCCGCGTAATAGCGCGAAATGGTGCTCATCGCCTCAAGAAGACCCTCCAGAAAGGCAGCGAACCAGCGGAATGAGACGTGATCCACCGCAGGATCACTGCTGTACGCCTCGCGGCGTCTTCTGGTTCGTGGCTTCCAGGAATGCTTCAAGCGCGATATCCGGGCGGCGGTTCGGATCAGCCAGGCGCGCAAAGACATCCGCCGCCTTGGCTGTGCGGCCCGAGAGAAACCACTCCGCCCCCAGGACCAGCCAGGCGTTTCGGTCTCCCGGATTGATTTGCAGATGCGTCTCGAGCTTGGCGAGTTCACGCGCGAAGTCGGTGGGCTCGCTGTAAAGCGTCTGAATATCGGCCGCCTTGAGGATCCAGCCAGGCTCCGCGAGTTCGGCCCGGCGCAAGTATTCGGCCGCGAGATCGTAACGGCCCCGTGTCATGGCCACCTGCGCCAGATGGACCCGCGGCGCGGCGGCATCGGGATTGGCTCGGATCGCTTGCTGATAGCGCTCTTCAGCCCGCTTGAGGTTGGCGACGCGGAACAGACGGTCTCCAATGGTGGTCAATTGAGCCGCCCGAGCGGGGTCAGCACGCTTGAGGACCAGGTTCCGCACCGTTGGGGTCGCCCGAGGTGCAAAGCCGGGCGGTGGCGGAGGCAGCATCGGACCGTGCATCCCAGCCGGCACGATGATGGGTGGATACGCCAAGGGGACAGGAATGAACGTCGGCATCATAAAAAGGCCAGGTGCGAAGGCGCCGAAGCCTCCCACGCCGAAACCCACTCCCACAAGCGGGCCGCCGCACGGATGATGACCGTACATCATTCCGCCGCCGTGCATGCCCCCACCGTGACCGCCGTGCCAGGCATGAACCGGCGCGGCGTCAATCAGGACGACAAAAAGCACGGCCAGCCACAGAGCCGCCAGAGGTCGGCGGGCGAATTTGTGTGCCATCCCCGCGACTCCTTCCACGAATTGCACAGGCCTCATTATTTCATCTTAGGTCGAGCCTGAGCAATGGACGAGCCACTGAATCGCGATTTCTTTAGTTCCGCCGCCGCGAGGTGGGACGGGCGGCCACGCCCTGAAGCTCCAGATTGGCACCGACCGTAAGCTCCTTGCGGCCAGGATGATAGTCCGGATCAAGCACCAGATCCTCGGGCTCGACGTGGCCTGTCTGGAGTCGAGAAAGCAATCGAATCGAAGCAGGCGCTCCGCTCCCATTGGGACCTGTGAGCCGCGTTGTACGCGACTTGCCCCAAATCGATCGCCAGAACGCGACGTCATGCAAGCGGTTGGGCGCCGTCATGGCTTCCGGGGGGAGCGCAAACGCGTCGACTTCAAGCGCATCGTCGTTGGCTTGCCAGAAAAATGCTCCCTTACCGAGCGAGTCGTCGTACGCGCGGAGCAACACGCTTTTGCGTTGACGCCGTTCGAAAGGCGTCAAGAAGGCACATCCAGCGGAGCTCACGAGCCACGGCCGATCCGGGCCGGGATCCGCGCCAATCCAGCCGCGCGTACGCATGATCTCGCGTTCAGCGACCAGGGTGCACCGGGACAGGACCAGATCCGCGACAAACCGATTCTTCGCAACTTTTGCAGGGACGAGATCGAAGCCGCATTCTCCCGCAAAAATGGCGGATTCCGAGATCGCGATGAGGCCGCGTCCGAGCTCGCAGTGAAGGGCAACGCCGCTCGTGATCAACGTGCTTTCGAGAATCAAGCAGGTCGGTCGATCGAGTGGCGATTGAAAAAGTGGCGGGTTAAATGCGCCCGGGATCGATTGGGTCGTTTTCGCTGCGAAGAAAATGAGATCCGCGCCCCTGCCCACTCGGCTGCCATGGGCAAGAAGACGGCAACGCGACAGGGCCAGATGCCCTTCATCGACGCTGATCAGATGCTCCACGTTTTCGTCGTCGGCGTGCTTGAAAACCACTCCCGCGAGGAAGACTGCACTGCCCGAAGCATCAATGAGAGCCTTGGCCGAAGCGCCTGGACTGGGGGTCCACGAAGGAGCCAGGCCTCCTGACGGCAGGTCGACCCGGATTGTCAGCGTTGATCCCCGAGGAATCCGAACCGGGGTCGAACGGAATTCTCCGCCGCCCCTTGCGCGGACTCGCAAACCGCGTGGTCCTTTCGCGAACTGCTCGTTGAGAAACCGGCCAAGATCACCGTTCCAGGGCTTTGCATTCGCGTCAAAAACGATCTCGCCAGGGTCGACTGCCGTGGCCGGCGAAGCACCAGGACGCGGAAAACCTGGCCCAAATCCGCCCGCCGCCTGGTTGGGCGCGGACATCGGTCCCCGCTTGTTCCGCCGTGACGTAAACCTGTCCTGGGGAGGCGAAACCGCCACTTGAGACCAGCCCAGGGGGATTGGAATCGGCGGCAGCGCGAACATGCCATAGGTCTTTTCGTAAAGCCCCTCGCGCGGCCGTGCCACCTGGAGGGCAATACGCTCGGCGTTCGGTGTGTAGGTCGCAAGTTCCGCGAGCACACTTGCGGATGCATCCGTTGGCCGCGGCCAACGCGAAAGAACCTCCTGGCTCTCCGATTCACGAGCGCTCCACGTGGAACGTAGTTCGTCCAGATTTCCAACGCGGATCGCATTCTCCTTCCCACAAGCGAAATACCCCATCCACCCTGCGTAGGTATTTTCGTCTCCCGTCCACGCGATCTGCTTGGCGGGGCTTTGAATGGCATCGGCGGCCGAGATGACACTCGCAACCCCGGCCCCCTGCCACCGACCGAAGGTTGAACCGTGGGCGGTAATTCCAAGCGCAGCGTTGAGCTTGACTTCCACGGCCCGAAGGTCCACGATTGGCCCCGGACCAAACAGAAAACTGTCGACAAACCACAGCCGCCTGGTCTCGCCTGCCTCGACATTGGTGAGACGAACGAGGGGTCCACCAGAAGCAATGACCGCGGATTCAAACAGAGAAAGCTGGCCGTGACCGCCCGCCAGTTCGAAGCTCGGCCCAAAACCCCCGCGGAGAAGTGATCGCTCGATTCGGATGCGCGAAGGCTGCGCGGCCGTTGAGTCAGCTCGAGCAAAAACAAACGCCTGACCCCCGGGGTTGATAATCGTGACAGTGCAATCCCTGAGTGTGAGCTCGGCCGATTTCAGTGCAAATAGAGCGGTCTGCCGCGTCGTCAGCTCGCGCACGTTGACGATCACATCGATCCCATCGAGGATCAAATGCTTACGTTCAAGCGTACACACCGCCGCGCTCTCCCTGGCTCCAGCAATCGTGGGAGTCTCGATTTTGATGATGGATCTTCGTCCCTTTCTGGCGCGGATCAGTCGCAAGGACCCTGACACGCGAAAGGCGTCGATTGGCAACGGCCCCTCGTCAATCAGCTCAACCGTCCCGCCGATGTTCCGATCGAGCGCGACGTGGAGCGATCCCACTGCGTTGCTTTCCATCGAAGCAGCGATCCGCGAGACCTCTACAAACGGTCCCGGTACACGTTCCGGAATTGGAACACGAGCCCAGGCCGGCAGCAGCTCACGATCCTTGGCGGATCGCGGGTCGGGAGCAGGAGGCTCCAGATCCACCGGCTCGACCCAGGTCTGAACCACAGGCTGAGCCGGGGCGGTCTTTTTTGCCGGAATACGCTTCGAGATGGGCCCTGGCCCCCGGCTGGGCACCACGGGAGCGGGCTCGATCACCGGGGCCGCGGCAGGTTCCACTGCAGCCGTCTCTGAGGTTTCGCCCGACCTGGCGATCGCCTGAGCTCCACCTTCCTGAAGTTGCAGGATGCCGTGGATCACAAACAGGAGCACGGCGATCGCGAGAGCCACCCCGCCGATCACCCAGTATTCCTTGCCGATTTTACCGACACCGAAACTGCCCGCTCGTGTTGCTGTGGTGTAACCGCGACCGACGAGCGGCGCGGGTTCAAAGCCCTCTTCGGCATCACCCAGATCCTGAAAGGGATCGGGAGCGATCTCTGGCTCCGGCCAGGGCAAATCGTCATCGTCCGAGGCTTCTTGCGCATCCCAGCGTCTCAGAACAGACGACTTCGAGGAGGCTCCCGCGAGCGGCGAACTCCGCCGCCGATCCTCGGCGGGAGAAGATTCCCTGAGAAGCGAAACGTCGTCGTCGTCATCGTCGTCGAGGACGATGGCGTCGAGCACGGGCGGCGACGACGGATCATCGCCAGCCATCGCGCGGCCGAGTGCCTCGAGCAGCGCGTCGTACGACACAAACCGATCCCGCGGATTCTTGGACATCATCCGCCGGATCACCCACGACAAGCCCTCGGATACCTCGGGGCGCAGGTCGCGGATGTTTGGCGCGGGCGCGGTTGCATGGCGGGTGAGCTTGTCAGTCACGTCCCCGCCAGGGAACGGCGGAACTCCTGCCAGCAGATAGTAGAACGTGCACCCAAGCGAGTAGAGATCGCTCTGAATGCTGGTCGCCCGGCTGTCGCGCGCCTGTTCCGGCGCCATGTAATCAACGGTTCCAACCGTTGTACCCTCACGCGTCACCCGCTCGTCTTCGTTGTCGTAGTGGAGCGCGAGGCCCAGATCGATGATCTTGACCTTGCCGTTTGGCTCACGAAGTAGATTTGAGGGCTTGATATCCCGATGGATCAAGCCACGGGCCGCCGCGTAACGGAGCCCGTTCGTCACTGACCGAATCGCCTCCACGGCCTCCTCGACGGACAGCGGCCCATTGCGGCGCACATAGTCGTGGAGATCACCACCGGCCACGTACTCCAGGACGAGGTAATGCCTACCCTGGTCGATCCCACGGTCATAAATCGAAACAATATTCGGATGCTCGAGCGCAAGCGCGCTCTTCGCCTCCCGGAGAAAACGCTGGAGAAGGCTGTTGTTTCGCGCGAGTGAGCGCGTGAGGACCTTGAGCGCGACCTCATGGCCTGACTCGACGTGCACCCCGTGGTAGACGGTGCTCATTCCGCCTGAGCCAAGCGGGCGGATGATGCGGTAGCTCCCGATCCGGGGGGCTTCCGCCGTCGGCTTGCTCGGTTCCTTCTCGGGTTTTGGGTCGACCGTCGCCATCACGCTCGCTCGTGGGAAATGACGTCACGGCGACTCCGCACCCCGCCCAATCGCCGCTTCCAGGCGATCGAGTGCGTCAGGAGCGAGGCCAGATTCTAAAGATCCCGTTCATACGATTGTACGTCGCCACCCGCCAACTGCGACAGTCCAGGCAGCCAAGGCCGTACGTTTAGAGCCGCTCGAGGTGGAGTCCACCGTCGATTTCCAGCACAGAACCCGTTGCGTAGGGGAGCGCGCCCTTCGCGAGCTGCGCCACAGCGTGACCGACGTCGTCCGGAGTTCCCCATCGTCCCAGCGGAACAAGGCCCGCCGCGATCCGGTCATCATAGGCTTGCTTGACGGGAGCCGTCATACTGGTCTCGATCAGACCCGGACGAATCTCGTGGACAAGCACCCCCTCGGCCGCGAGACGCAAGGCGAAGAGCTTGGCGGCCATGCTGAGACCGGCCTTTGCTACGCAGTATTCCCCTCGCGATACGCTTGCCATGCTGCTTGAAACCGAGGTTATGAAGATGATCCTCGGCTCTCGAACCAACCCCTGGCGACGATCGTGGATCATGATCCGAGCCGCGCTCTGGGTCAGGAAATAAACTCCGCGAAGGTTGATTCCCAGGACGCGATCCCAGCTTTCCGGCGTTGCCTCCAGCAGGTCGGCCCGAACTTCGGGAGCAACACCTGCGTTGTTGACAAGCAGATCGAGTCTCCCGAGTCGGCTGTGTGACTCCTCGAGCAAGGCCCGGCCTGCACTCAGATTTGCGATGTCCGCTCCGATCGCGATCGCCTCGGGCGCTCCGAGCTCCCGCGCCTGCCGGCAGGTCTCCTCCGCAGCCTGGCGGTCGCTACGGTAGTTCACAACCACGGAATACGCCTGGCTAGCCAGCGCATGCACGATCCCACGGCCAATTCCTCGACTCCCACCTGTCACCAGCGCCACTCGACCCTGCGAATTCGATTCCATAGGGCTTCTCCGAACCATGAGAGGCGAATCATTGACAGAAACCGAGGCCGGTCTGGAGAATCAGTCCTCGAAGCGCTCGTAGCTCAGTAGGATAGAGCGGCGGTTTCCTAAACCGCAGGTCGCAGGTTCGAATCCTGCCGGGCGCATCAACCTTCGATGGAATTCCGGGTTCAGGCGCACAACGTCTGAAGCTCGAGGCGCCCGTAGCTCAGTCGGACAGAGCAACGGTTTTCTAAACCGTCGGTCGCAGGTTCGAATCCTGCCGGGCGTAATTCGGCATAGCCTCCAGCGTCTCGACTGTTTTGCTTGTCTCACTGCTGACTTGTTAACATTTCTCAAGCATTGACCCGGGCACAGGTTAGCTCTATAGAAAGAATTTAGCGGGATGACAAGTGCCAGTTAGTCTGCTAAAGAATAAGTGAGGGCGTCTGGGCAGGGATTGGCCGGACGGGACGTTTCGCGTGAAACGCTCAAGGAGAGGCGGCCGGTCCTGGCCGCTTCGGAGCACACTAGTTCCAGGCGTGATCCTGGACCGGAAGAGCAACGATGGCGGCAACGGGACGAAGCGACGACGCGTCCGGCGAAGCCATGGCGGCTTCCGCGCCAGACGCAGATAAGTCCTCCCAGGGACTCACTGAAATCACAACGATGTGGACCACGATCTCGCAGGCCCACTCGCCCGGCCCTCAGCGCCAGGCTGCCATGGAGGATCTGGTCGCTCGCTACCTGGACGCAGTGACCCGCTACATCAACCTCAAGGTCCGCGATAAGAACCTCGCCGACGAGGTCGTTCAGGAATTCTGGAAGAAGCTCCTGGGCGGTAAGCTCGCGGGGGCGGATCGCAGCAAGGGGCGGTTCCGCGATTACCTTCGGACAGTCCTGCACAGGCTAATCATCGATCATTTTCGTAGCCGGAAACTCCAGAGCCTTCCGCCCGGCGATATTGTCGATCCAGAACAAACCGATCAGGACTTCGATCGAGTCTGGCGCGAAACCGTGCTCAATCGCGTTTGGCGCAGGCTCGAGCGCTACCAGGTCGACAATCCCAAGAACCGTTATTCCACCGTGCTCCAACTCCGCCGCGACCATCCCGATGCCTCGATCGAGGAAATTGCCGAAAAGCTGGGTAAGCTCACCCAGACCGCCGTCACCCCCGAGGCTTTTCGTAAGAGTCTCCAGCGCGCTCGCGCCAAATGGATTGACCTGCTTGTCCAAGAGTTGAGAGAAACCATCCACCCTGCCCGAATCGAGGATGTTGAGGCAGAGATCAACGACCTCGGCCTCGGGCATCTCTATCGGCGCTATCATCAGGCCGAAAAGTAGGCTCCACAAAGGTGTTGCGTCACGTGGGGGAGCCTGCGCACTACGCTCACCCGGCTGATTAGAGCCAGGCCCTCTGGGGAAGATTTTCGCCTAAAGTGTTGTGGGGACGATGAAAAAAGACGCGTCCCCTTGACCATGGGGGTTGTGCTTGTACAGTTGAATTAGCTGGTCTGCGCAGCGTCACCACCGTGTCATTGTGCAAACTTGCTTGTGGCTAATGACGGGAACGAGACGCACCTGTGCGATAAGCATCAGAGAGGAGCGGCGATGCTGGTTCTCTCCCGCAAGAAAAACGAAAGCATCATCATCAACGACGATATCACGGTCACGGTGATCGAGATTCGCGGAGACAAGGTTCGACTCGGCATTGAAGCGCCGAAGCATGTCTCCGTCCATCGTCGTGAGGTTTACGAAGCGATCCAGAGCCAGGCCCGCGCGGTAGGGCAGGATGCGAAAGTCGTGCGACCCGAGGCTTAAAAGGCCAAGGCGCGGATTTTTCCCTTCTCTCCTAGCCTGTCGCGTGCCCCAGTCACTGGGTACGTCTCGTCCCTTACGACTGCTTGATCATCCGGACAAATTCCCTCATCCAGGGTCCGTTGTCCGGCCAACCACGCACCGTGACGATCGAGCCGTCCACCACGACCTCCTGGTTTACGAACACGACCCCGCATTGCTTGAGGTCGGGTTCGAGGTCAGGAAATGAGGTCATGGTCCGTCCCTTGCTTGCGCCTGCGGCCAGGAGCAGGAGCGGCCCGTGGCAGTTCGCGCCGATCGGCTTGCCGGTTTCAAGAAAGTGCCGCACGATTGCAACGGCAGCGGATCGATTGCGAAGGAACTCCGGTGCACGGCCGCCCGGTAATACGAGCGCGTCGAACTCCTCAGGCTTGACTTCATCGAGACCAAGATCGGCCTGGACACGATACCCCGGCTTCTCGGTGTAGGTGTCGAAACCCGGCTCGAAGTCGTGCACCACCGACAGGAACACACGGGCCGTGGTGGTCGCGATCTTGACCTGCCAACCCTCTTCCTCAAGACGAAACTTGGCGTAGTAGATTTCCTGCGCCTCTCCCGCATCGCCCGTCAGGATCAGGATTCGCTTCATCGCACGAACACCCTTAAAACACGGCCGGCCAGATCTGGCAGAGTCAGGACCGTGATGAAGCTACAAAGACTTTTACTCGAACGCAAGAAGGTCGAATGCATCGCAGATCGTGTTTGGCTCGCTTGACGATTTCGGCCCCGGCCGATTACATTCCTGGGGCACGCAAGCCTGCCGACGGCCCCGTCGTCTAGCCAGGTCTAGGACACATGCCTTTCACGCATGCAACACGGGTTCGAATCCCGTCGGGGTCATTTTCGCTCAGCGCGGACTAGCTGCTGAGCGTTTCCAGATGAGCGGCCACAGCCCCTGCAAGGATGGGCACGTTGTAGCCGCCTTCGAGAAGGCTGACGATGCGTCCCTCGGCGTGTGTCCTGGCCACATCGATGATCAGCTTTGTGAGAGAGACGAAGTCCTCGTTTTGCAGGCCAAGATCGCCGACTGGGTCTTCTTCGTGGGCGTCGAATCCCGCGCTGATGAGCACCACCTCGGGCCGGATTCGATCGGCCAGTTTTTCCAGATCGTTGCGAAAGGCCGCAAGGTAGTCTGCTCGTGAGGTGCCATATCGCACGGGGATGTTGACGATTCGACCGATCCCAGGTCCGCTGCCAGTCTCGTTGCGGAGACCGGTACCGGGGTAAAAGGGATGTCGATGGATCGAGAGAAAGGCGACCTGCGAGGATTCGTAGAAGACCTCCTGCGTGCCGTTGCCGTGGTGAACATCGAAATCGACGATCAGGAGGCGGTTCACGTTCTCGTTGTGAACCAGCGTCTGAGCGCAGAGGGCGATGTTCGCGAAGATGCAAAAGCCCATGCCTGCGCCTGGCAGCGCGTGGTGGCCGGGGGGGCGGGCGAGGACAAGGGCGCGGCGCCCCGGCCCGGCAACGGCGTATGCTCCAGCCTCAATCGCCGCTCCCGCGGCAAGACGGGCAGCCAGTTCTGATCCCTTGCCGACCCACGTATCGGGATCGAGCATGCCCCCGCCGCCTTGTTCCACTTCTCGAACCCGGGCCACGTACTCGAGTGGGTGGACCAGCTTGAGTTCCTTGTCCGTCGCTTCTCGGACCTTGCCCCGGACGCACGTTTCGATGAGCTTTGTCCGCTCCAGATGCCGGAGCACGGCCGCCAGTCGCTCCGGTCGTTCCGGATGCTTGTCGGGCACGCGATGATCGAGCATGCGAGGATCGGTGAACACCGCGACTGCCATGGAGATCACTCCTTCCACCAACGGCCTTTGCACGACCCTGGAGTCCTCATTCTAACAAGGCGCGGGGGCACAAACCGGGGTGGCCGGAAGACCGGTTCCACGTGAAACCGCGCCTGGGGCGCCTGACTCGGAGGGACCAGAGGTCGCATGGTTGAGACCTGGCGACCACCGTAAGATCAGATCCCATGAACCGAACATCCAACTTTTTGCCAGACGAGACTCGTGGTGCGATCTCCGTGATCCTGATACTGGCGCTCGTCGGGGCAGGGCTACGACTCTGGAACCCAGGTCGGCTTGGACTCAATCATTTCGATGAAGGGATCTATGCTCTCGCGGGCGCCTGGTCGCTGAATCCCGGTGGACTGGCCGCGATCGATCCGGGACTGATTCCTTATGCGCCTCCGGGTTTTCCATTCCTTGTCGGATGCGCCTATTGGCTCCTCGGGCCAAGCGATCTGGCAGCGATCAGCGTATCAATCGCTCTGGGAACGGGGACGGTCGTGCTCGTATGGCTTGTGGGCAGGGATCTGTTCGGATCGACTGTTGGCGTACTAGCCGCCTCGATCGCGGCCTTCTCCGGGCCGCACATCGCGTTTTCCCGCATGGCTCTGGTCGACGTCTCCTTCACCGCAGTCTGGCTAATTGCAATCTGGGCTGGGGCACGGTTCCTGCAAAAACCAGGTGGGTTGCGCGCGTTCGTGCTCGGGATCGCGGTCGGGCTGTCCATGCTCTTCAAATACAGCGGCTGGGTCGCTGGTGCGATTGTCGTCCTGGCAGCGAGCGCCCAGACAATCTGGGCAGGGCGCAGCCAGCGCTCGCGTCTTGTCTCCGTCTGGGCCTGGGGAATGCTCGCCGCTGGAATTGCCCTCCTGGTCTATGCTCCCTGGCTCTGGTTTGTGCAAAAGCACGGCGGTTACTCAGCATTGCTTGCTCACCAAAGATCCTATCTTGGGCCGACGTCAGCCTGGCCTCACCACCTGCTCGCGCAACAGGTCCAACAAGCTTCCTTGAACGGCGGCGTTTGGCGGGCCGTACTCGCGAGTCTCGCTACGACAGGCTCGTACTGGTATCTCAGACCTGGCCTTCCAGGCCTTCCCGGGTTGCCAATCCCTGGCGCACGTGTGACGGGAGTGATCCTCATCTCACTGTTTCCTGTGTCAGAACCCGCGCTCGCCGCTCCACTCGCGGTCGCGAGCCTGGCCTGGTTCAAACGCGAGCGGCTTGAACCCAGTGGCGCTGGCTATCTGCTAATCGCATGGCTCGCGCTCGCGGCACTAACTCCGTTCTATCATCCCTATGCACGGCTTTGGCTCCCAGTGGCAGTCCTGGAATGGCTCGTCGTGGCCGTCTGGCTGGAATCGTTCCTCACTTGCATCCCTTCTCACCGCGTAGAAAACGTTCGGATGCCAGCTCCTTCCCGTTTCAGCATCATAATGACGTGTCTCCTGCTTGCATCTGCCGCAGGGGCGCAAATCGTTGTGTTGCGTGGAACACACTCGGTTTTGGAGCCAACTGATTCTTTGCGAATCGCCTCGGGCGCGGCTTCCCAGTTGCTACCGCGCAACGGGTCGCGAGTGACTTTTCTGGGCCGGCCGTCGATCCTCTATTACCTGGCACTCGCAGGAGTGAATCTCGACCGCAAAGCCAATCTCCAGGGTTTTGAGCAGAGTGATGAACAGACGGGGTGGGGCGTGATCGATCAGGTGATGCTCAAACAAGAAGGATTTCAGGAGGTGCCCAGCGAAGTCCTTGACCGAGGCTGGCAAGTGGCTCGAATGCTTCCCGCCAGCATTACGCTTCCAGTGCGACTCGATCTCGACCCCGCCTCGGGTCTCGCTGAAGGGCACCAGAACGAGCAGGGGGGATTGCTGCTCCTGCGCAAGGTTCAACCGGGGGTGCGGCGATGAGTTTCCGCCAGCCATTGGCGTTTCGCAACGAGCACGACCAGATCGGGCTCATGACGGATCTCTATGAGCTGACCATGATGGCGGGTTATCTCCGCTCAGGCCTGGCAGACAAAAACGCCAGCTTTGAGGTCTTCTTTCGCCGCCTGCCGCAAGACCGCTCCTATCTCATTTTCGCAGGATTAGAACAGGCAATCGCCGGCATCCTGGAAATTCGTTTCACCCCAGAACAGATTGCCTGGCTTGGCAGTCTACCTGCCTTTGCGGGGGTGGATCGCGCAGTGCTCGATGCGCTCGGGCGCACACGATTTCAAGGAGACGTCTGGTCGGTTCCGGAGGGCACCCTTGTCTTCCCGGGCGAGACACTGATGCGGATCACAGCGCGTTTACCTGAGGCCCAGTGGCTTGAGACGTTCCTTCTCTCGACTCTGGCCTCACAAACCCTGATCGCCTCAAAAGGGGCACGAATGGCAACGGCGGCCCAGGGACGGCAGTTGTTCGAATTTGGAGCACGACGGGGGCAGGGGCCCCAGGCAGGATTACTCGTCGCCAGGGCGGCCTACCTGGCGGGCTTCGCCGGTACGAGTCTTGTCGAAGCCGCACGCCAGCTCGGAATCCCTGCCGTGGGTACCATGGCTCATTCCTGGGTTCAGGCGTTTGACACTGAGCAAGAAGCCTTCCAGGCGTATGCAACCACTTTTCCTGGTCAAACCACCCTACTTGTTGATACTTACGAGGTAGAATCCGCTGTGCGCAGGGCGGCAGCGATCGAGCCACCCATCGCCGCGGTACGCATCGATAGCGGCGACCTTGATGCACTCTCACGCAAAGCGCGATCCATCCTCGATGAATGTGGCCGTCGCGACGTTAAGATCATCGTCTCGGGCGACCTGACTGAACGGAGCATCGCTCAGCTCGCTGCCGCCAATGCACCCATTGACGGCTTCGGTGTGGGCGCGGAACTCGTTGCGCCCCGAGACGCCCCCACGCTTTCCATGGTCTACAAGCTGGTCCAGCTCGAGGACCGAGGCGCGTACAAGCTCAGCCCTGGCAAACGTACCTATCCCATGGCCAAGCAGGTCTTTCGCAATCGAGATCCCCACGGCTGGTTCAGCGGAGATCGAGTCGCGCGCCACGACGAAAACCAGCCAGGCGAGCCCTTGCTCGTTCCAGTGATTCGAGGCGGAGAGCTGGTTCGCGAACTACCATCGCTTGAGGAAATTCGTCAAAGAGTATGCGAGCAGCTTGCTTCTTTGCCGCCCCAGCTCCGCTCTCTTGACGCGGCGGCGGTTTACCCAGTGACCTACAGCGACCGCCTCGAGGAAGACGGCAGACGCCTCATGATGCGCTAGCACCAGGGCAGGGCATCGCTGGCCCTCCCAGAGCGCAACGATTGGCGCGATACTTCGAGCTTGCCCAGCAAGCGAGATCACCCCTAAACCCACACCTCGTCACGAACGACACGGTTTCCGGAGTTCTCGCATCCGCCACTCCAGCCGATTTGCATCTCAGCCGATCTAGTGCCTGGATCGTCTCCGAGGAGGTCTCGGGCAGGATTGACAGGGAGGATCTGCTGTGAACAGGCGACGTCTTGGGCGCGGATTGGAAGCCTTGCTCGGCCGCGAGGAAATGGGCTTTGAGGAAACAGGGGTGACTTCTAGTGAACTTTTGCACCTGGGCGTAGACCAGATCGACCCCAATCCCTACCAGCCTCGCAAACGCTTCCCAGAAGCCGAAATCGCGACCCTGGCAGATTCTCTGCGCCAGCACGGGATGTTGCAGCCCATCCTCGTCCGCGCAGTGGGGGGACGCTACCAGCTCATCGCCGGCGAACGCAGGTATCGTGCCAGCCTCGAAGCCCGCTTGATCGAGATCCCTGCGCGGGTGCTCGAGCTCGACGACAAACAGGTCTTCGAGCTCGCAATGGTCGAAAACTTGCAGCGCGAGGACCTGAATGCAGTGGACAAAGCCACAGCATTCCGCGAGTATCTCAGCCGCTACGGTGGTACCCAGGAAGAATTGGCTGGCCGTCTCGGACTCGATCGCTCGACGATCTCTAACCTGATTCGAATCCTGGATCTGCCCGAAGAGGTCCTCGATGCGGTCCGTACTGAGAAGATCACGCAGGGGCACGCTCGGGCTCTACTCGGCCTGACCGACGTGGAGGCGCAGTTGGCTGCCTTCCACCAGGTGCTCTCGCAACATCTCTCGGTGCGCCAAACCGAAGCACTCGTATCAACCGGAGTGCCGACCCCGGCTCGCCCACGTCTGAGACGTGACGCAGCACATTCAAGTGCTCCCAAGGCCCCCCACCTGGTCGATATCGAACGGGTCTTTCATGAGCGTCTTGGCACACGGGTGTTCGTCAAGGAGAAGGACACCGAACGTGGACAAATCATCATTGACTATACCTCACGCGCTGAGCTCGAACGCCTGGGTGAGCTCATGAAGTCCGCGATGGCTGCCACGAGTTCAGACTGATCATCGAGTTGCGCTGCGACTTCCCACCTGGGCGAATCTCGTCGCGTAATTTGGGAATCTCGGTTCACACTTATCGAAGCGCAGCAGGCGCGGCGGAGCGATCCGCCGCGCCTTTGTCCTTTTCACCCTTCGACTTCGTCCACGAATCGAATCGACCAGGGCGAGCGGCACTTCCTTTGCTTGTTGGTGGATTCCATCCACCTGCGTTTTCCACTAGACTTCGTCTCACTACGTGCACGGACACCTCAAGTGGACGCGAGCGTCGCCCCATGAATCAGGCTGGCATCAAGGAAGCACCGGAATCGTGTCTCTCGTTCTCGATCATGGAGGTCGTTGCCAGCAATGACCACATCGAGACGTTCAAACATGTTTCCAGCACTTATTTGCACCGAATTCGCAATGCGCTCAACATCCTCAAGATGAGCCTTTACTTCCTGAAGCGGAGCACGGATGAAGCCAGCGCGGCAAGATGGCTGGGGTACGAGCACCACTGCTCCTCGCTCGAGACGCTGCTCGACCGATTGCGGCTGATCTACAAGACGCCCAGAATGCAGGTGATTCGTTGCCCACTCGAGTGCTTCATCCAGGACCGCGGTCCGACCTGGCGTCGGTGGGTCGAGCAGGGCCGGTGCACGCTCGAGCTCGAAGATCCAGACGAATCGTGGGAAGTCGACTTTGATCCGTCGATGCTCTCGATTGGCCTCGACGCATTTGTTTCCTGGCGTGCTGAGACAATGAAACCCGGTACGCACGTTCGGTTTGGTTTTCAGGTCAAAGGCGATGAGGTTCAAGCCAACTGGCGCGAGATTGCTTCGTCATGGTTACGAAGCAATCTGAAATTGGCTCTCGGAGACGGGCGCCGATCGTCAGCTCGGTCCCAGCTCGATTCGCTGGCCTTGCCATTACTCGGACGAAGCATCGTGATGCATGGGGGGTGCCTGGAATTCTCCGACGACTCCGGGATCGAGCTTGAGCTCCGATGGCCGCGGTTTCGTGCCGATGAGCGAACCCCCGCAGTGGGTTCAGCGTCGAGTTAGACGCAATGAGTTACGGCCGGGTTTGCTAAGTCTCGGCCGGCTTGACTTGACGGCCGTGCTCCAGTCAGCCTACATTTCAACGACATTTGACGCGGGGCGTAGCGCAGCCTGGTTAGCGCGCCTGCCTTGGGAGCAGGAGGTCACCAGTTCGAATCTGGTCGCCCCGATTCATGTAGCGCTCGGGGTGGAATCGAATTCCTCGGTTCCTGCCCCGGAGTTCGCCTCACGTCGCGTACATTCCACTCCCGGCCCCCGGCCAGGGATTGGATTGGGTGAGTCCGAGCGAGCGCGGAGGAGAGACACGGTGAGCGTCGACGCAAATTCGGCCAAGGCTCGGGTAGCCAGGGCAGGGGCGGAGCTGGTCGGCAATGGAATGCTTGTGGGTCTGGGGTCAGGTACCACGTCCGCACTTATGGTTGAATGGCTAGGTCGTCGCGTTGTGTCGGAAGGGCTCGCGATCACAGCCGTCGCCACTTCTGAAGCAACGGCTCAGCTTGCGCGCGAGCTGGGGATCACGGTGCTCGAGCTCGATCAGGTAGGCGAACTCGACATTAGTCTCGATGGAGCCGACGAGATTGATTCTCGCTTTGCCATGATCAAGGGCCGTGGCGGAGCGCTTCTGCGTGAGAAAATCGTCGCCGCTGCTTCGCGACGCCGGGTCACTCTAATCACCGCCGAGAAACGGGTTGAACGGCTGGGCGTTGCTTGCCCCTTGCCGGTTGAGGTGAGCCGCTTCGGCATGTCGCACATCGAGCGCAGGCTCGCCAGCCTGGGCGCAGTGACTTCACTCCGTAGATCCTCCGGGAACCTTGCGATCACCGACGGCGGCAACGCGATTGTCGACTGTAAATTCCCGGCAATCGCCGATCCCGCAGTCCTGGACCAGACGATTCAGGGTCTGCCGGGCGTCCTCGAAACCGGCCTCTTCGTCGGGCTTTGCGACGTCCTGATCGTGGGCTATTCAGACCGAGTTGAGGTCATAGAGTCTGATCCCTCTGCGCGGACCGCGACTGGTTGAAGAACTTCGTTAACGATTCACGCGCGACCTGAGTTCGTCGAGCAGTTCGGCCGTGCGGGAAAGTCCCACGCGGTCACACCCCAGCTCGATCACCTTGAGCAAGGTGTCAAGGTCGCGCACGCCGCCAGCAGCCTTCAGCTTCACCTTCGGTCCCGCCGATTGCCGCATCAAGCGAAGATCGTCGAGTGTTGCGCCACTGGTTCCGTAGCCCGTCGAGGTCTTGATGTAGTCCGCGCCCACTTGCTCGCAGATCTGGCAGAGGCGAATCTTCTGCGTATCGTTCAGATAACAATTCTCGAAGATCACCTTCACGAGGGTGCTCGACCGGTGGCAGGCTGACGTCACCGCCGCGATATCGTCTGCAACCGAGTTCCATTCGCCCGCGAGTACCTGGCCGATATTCACGACCATATCGAGCTCGGTCGCGCCCTCCGCGATCGCCAGCTCGGTTTCAATGACCTTGATCGCGGTCGAATGCCCTCCGTGAGGAAATCCCACGGTCGTACCGACCGCGGTATTGGTCCCAGCCAGAATCCGAGAAGCCAGCTTCACCGCGTAAGGCTTGATGCAAACGCTGGCTACGCCATACTCCGCAGCCAATCGACAGCCCAACTCGAGCGCCTCGCCACCCAGCGTCGGGGAGAGCAGGGAATGGTCGATTCTCTGGGCAACTTCCTGAACACTGAGGGGCAGGCTCATAAGAACAGTACTCCTGGCTAAAGAAAGATTCGCTCGCTTGATCACATTGTCACGGCTGCCTGGCGTGCCTTGACCTGAACACTCGGCCGCCGACTCGAGGATGTCGGCCGAAACATCATCGCCAGGATCATCGGGATGTAAAGCATGACGAGTGTGCCGCCCTTTTCGAGGTACCAGAACTGGCTGGCGACGAGCAATGCGGCGGAAAGCGCGATTAACTCGCCCAGGCTCTTCCGATCAGGCCAAAGCGATGTGAGAATCACAAGCGCGAGATACACAATCAGGACAGGGAGTCGATAGCTGGAGTCGATCCCCACCCAAAAGCTCGAGGTGCCGCGCGGCTCGAAATGAGGCAACATCCCAACCTCGGAGATGCTCCGTGCTCCCAGGTCGCGTGCCCATTCCGCCAGGGTTGGAACCAACCATCCCAGTAGGGCGCAGACACTCACCACCGCGGCGGCGACGAGTACAAAACGCCAGGCGCTTCGCCGTGGCGCGTAGTAACCTGTCCAAAGCGCGACCAATCCCAAACAGGCAGGAATCCATCCTGCCGCAAGCCCGATAAACGCTCCCGCGACCATCGGCCTCTCATGAAATAATACCGCGGCGGTGATGAGCGCAGCCGGGATTAATTGACCACTATCCACCACTGCCATTCTGGTGTATGGCAGCAACAGATAGCAGGCAGCCATGGCCAGGCCGGTTGAACGCTGCCCGAACAGGCGCCAGCCGATTCCGACCAGGCTCAGGACAAGTCCCACATGCGCCAGGCTCGCCAGCACGCGCGAGACAATCACCTGGGGAAGCTCGCGCTTCAGCGACGGGGGCAAAGGCGCGATAGTAATCATCTTCTTGACGGCGGGGATGTCGCTGCTTGCAGGGGGGCGATCTTCCCGGCTTGCGGGTTCGGCAGGATTTCTCGCCGCTCCATCCTCGACGGGAAGGCTCACCGTCTCCACAACCAGCAGGCCGAGAATTCCCGCCGATAAACAAACAAGCCCTGACATGTTCAGGTTCGGCTCAAGCAAGGGCCGCCGAGCGAGCCCCAGATCCATCATGCAGCGGATAATCCAGAGAAAGGAGCCCGCAAAGAGCCACAGATACGCCGTCCAGGGATGGCTCGTCTGCTTGCCGGAAATGAGCATCATCCCCGGCGCAAGTACAAACAGGAGCACCAGATCCAGGTTTCGAATGCTCCAGACTCGTGTGAATTTGAAGAAAAGCGTGAGACAGCCGAGCAAGGACAAAAACAGCCACACTTCCGGTCCCAATCCCAGGTCGCCCACTAACGATCCATTCATGGCGACCTCATTATTCGGGCTGTGGAAGGACAGGAAGCCCCGCGAGCTCGCGCAGCGCGTTGAACGCTGCGCGCTGCTCAGCCTCTTTTTTGTTGCTCCCCCAGGCGGGCGTATAACCGCGATCTCCCACCTGGGCGGAGATTTTGAAGCACTTCGAGTGGTCGGGGCCCTTCTCATCGAGCAGCAGGTAGCGAGGAGTCTCGCCGAAATCTCGCTGGGCAATCTGTTGCAGGCTGCTCTTGTGGTTGAGACCGTCCTGATTGTCGGCCGCGGCCGCGATCTCCTCCTCGAGGTTCGTGAGCACAAAACACCTCGCTGCGCTCATACCGCCGTCGAGAAAGATCGCTCCGACAAGGCTTTCAAAAACGTCCGCCACGACCGAAGGTGGAGTCTTCTGATAAGGCCCCATTCCCTTACCCATCACCAGGTAACCGTCGATCCCAAGCCGACGCGAAATCCCCGCACAGGTTGCTCGGGAGACGACGACCGACTTGATTCGCGTCAGCTCGCCTTCGAGCAGATGGGGAAAACGCCTGAAAAGTGCCTCGCAAACGATCGCTCCCAGAACAGCGTCGCCGAGAAACTCAAGCCTTTCATTCGAAACCAGGCGGTGATCAGCGCTCGAGGCGTGCGTGAGCGCCTCCTGGAGCAATCCAAGATCGCGGAATCGATAGCCGATTGCCGACTGGCAATCGTCGAGAGGATCGGTCTTGGCCCGTCGCTTGGGTGCAGCCATTCCACAACCGTGCCCGAAAGTCCTCGCACAGGATTGTCAACGTAAATCCCATGCCAGGCATTGTCAATCGCCCGCCTCGCCCTCGGACCGGTGGTCCGATCAGCGGTTTGGATTCGCTCCTGAGGCTGTGTCCCGACGTTCAATCTCATTTTCAGCGCGCCGGACGGCCGCAATAAACTCGGCCACTCGCGCAGGGTCCTTGATCCCAGGCTTCGACTCGACCCCACTTGCCACATCGACCATCCACGGCCGCACGTGCACAGCCATCTGTTCAACATTCGCTGGGGTAAGGCCGCCGGCGAGAATCAACCGGGGCAGCGTGAAGAGGCCGCCGAGCAAGGCTTGAGGTATGGTTTGGCCAGTCCCACCGGCGAGCCGAGGATCGAATGCATCCACAAGGACGCCTTCGAGGGAAACACCAATACTTCTGACTGCCTGCAGGTATTCGCGAATCCGGTCGGCATCGCTAGGTTCCCGCAGCCGGAACGCCTTGATGAGACGAAAACCCGTCAACTCAACGAGAGACTCAGGGGACTCGGATCCATGGAGCTGAATTCCCCAGAGACCAACCTGGGTCGCGATGGTGCGGATCTCGCCTGGGGGGCGATCCACGAAAACACCGATAGCCCTGGTGCTCTCAGCCAGCGCCTGGCGGATCTCCGACGCCTTTTGTACTGAAACCGAACGAGGCGAGGCGGGGTGGAAGTTCAGCCCCAGCCAATCCGCTCCCGCGCGTTCGCAATCCTGCGCCTGGTCGGGTTGAGTGACGCCGCAAATCTTGATCAGGATGCGTTTTCGTGTCATTCAGACGTCATCGCTCACCGAGCGGGCACGCAGGCAAGCGGCCGCAGATCGCGCAAGCCGAATCGGAGTGGACAGGACGAGCCGGCGTGCCAGGGGCCGGCATCGGCAAGTTTCGACTGTGCCTCAGTAGCCGATCACGCGATCGAGCATTTCCTTGTAGGTATTCTCACGATTGACCCCAGAGACACGCTCCACCTCGCGCCCCTGGTGAACCAGAAGGACCGTGGGAATCGAAGTGATACGCAGGTCCGAAGGGGTCATCGGGTTGTCGTCGGTATTGAGCTTACCGACCTTCACTTTTCCGTCGTAGGCAGCGGCGAGCCGTTCGATCACAGGGGTCAGAGTGCGGCAGGGGCCGCACCAGGGCGCCCAGAAGTCGACCAGCACGGGGATTGGTGAATCCAGCACTTCCGACTGCCAGTTGCCGTCGGTGAATTCCTTCAAGCCGCTTGACATTGGGATGCCTCAGGAACCGCGAAAGTCCAGATGAGCTAGTGGTTTAGAGCAACAACGTGCCGCCCAACCGCTCACTACGCATTATAAAAGACCGGGGAAATGAGTCAACAATCCCCGATCTCGGGTTGGAGTGCGAGCCAGCGTCTAGCTGCTCGTTCGACGGGTGGCAACCTCGTCGTGTTCGGCCAGGTAGAGCAGACGGCCGCAGCTCAGACAGAACGAGAGCAGATTGCCGTTGAGCAGATCATTCATGGTCTGAGGGGTCACCGCGGTGTAGCAACCGAGGCAAGAGCCCTCTTCGCAAGGAGCGAGCGCATCGGCGCCATAGCGAGCGACGATTCTGCGGTAGCGGTCACGGTAATCCTCGGGGATCGCGGTCTCGCTCTGGATGATCGCGGTCTCGAGCTCTCGGAGCTGACTCGACTGGGAGACCGAAAGTTCCTCGATCTGGCGCTTGAGGGTAGCGACCTCTTCAGAGAATCGCTTGAAATCGGCCTGGAGTTGAGCGACCCGGGCGGATTTGGTCTCGATCGCGTCGAGCGCGTGGAGCACGTCTTCCTCGAGTTTGCCCTTGGAGACGGTCTCATGAGCGATCTGGTTCTGGATCGCCTTGTACTCGTCGTTCTTCTTGACCTGGTTCAATTTGACCTTGTGGTCGTCGATTTTGCTCTCGATACCCTGGAGGACGTGCTCGTGCTTCTTGAGCTGGAGCTTGGCTTCCTGCAGCTCCTTGGTTGCCTGGTCAAGCTCGTTTTGGCGCATCTGGAGCGCGGCCTGCCGGGCGGCGACCGTCTTGGGACCGGAGGTGAGCCGGTCCCTCAAGGCGCGAGCACGCTGATGGAGCTGATGCAAGTCGCGAAGTTGGTCAGCCGTTGCGGGCATGAGTCGTTGTCGTCTCCTTTCGGGCTTCGATGGACGGGGTCCGACGGTTCGGGTCTCCCCAACAAAAAACCCCCGGTCGCCAGGGCGCCGGGGGTTCCGAAGGTTCAGCCTGTGCTCTCGAGGAAACCCTCGAGCTGTCGACTCCTCACCGGATGTTGCAGTTTGCGAACCGCCTTGGCCTCAATTTGCCGAACACGCTCGCGCGTCACCTTGAAGATCCGCCCCACTTCTTCAAGCGTGTAGGTATAACCATCGCCGAGACCGTATCTCAACTTGATGATCTCTCGCTCGCGATAGGTCAGCGTCTTGAGCACCGAGTCGATCTTCTCCTTGAGCATTTCCTGCGTGGCCGCGTTGATCGGGCTCTCGGCAGCTTCGTCTTCGATGAAGTCACCGAAGTAGCTGTCCTCGCTTTCGCCGACCGGCCTGTCGAGCGAGATTGGGTGCCGCGAGATCTTCATCACCCTGCGCGTTTCCTCGACCGAGATGTTGGCCGCGCGTGCCGTTTCCTCGATCGTTGGCTCGCGACCCTTTTCCTGGAGCAACTTCTTGGAGACGTTCCGCAACTTGGACATCGTCTCGATCATGTGCACCGGGATCCGGATCGTTCGCGCCTGATCAGCGATCGCCCGCGTGATCGCCTGCCGGATCCACCATGTCGCATAGGTGCTGAACTTGTACCCCCGGCGGTATTCGTACTTGTCCACCGCACGCATGAGCCCTGTGTTGCCTTCCTGAATCAGATCGAGGAAGGACAGGCCGCGGTTGCGGTATTTCTTGGCAATCGAGACGACAAGCCTCAGGTTGCCGCCGGAGAGCTCGCGTTTGGCCTGCTCATACTTGCGGAAGAGCACGTTCATCTGATGGACGCGCTTGGTGAGCGACTTGGGATTCTCAAGGGTGATTCGCATCAGATCCTTGAGTTCCTTGACCACGTTCGCCCGCTCGTCCCTGGGTCCTCGGCCAGCGCGGAACTCCTTGAGCTGAGCCTTGAGCTCATTCATCCGGATGGCGACCTGCTCGAGCCGCTTCATCAGCGGCTGAATCTTCTGGGTCCGGATCGAGAGCTCCTCAACCAGCATCACATTTTTGAGCCGGCGGCGGCGGATCCGCTGCACGAGTCCAGCGCGAGTGCGCTTGTCACGTTCCCGGATCACCTCCTTGAACTCACGTACGTTTGCTTCCATGAGTGGCTTGAGCGTGCCCAGGTTGTGCTGCATACGGCCGAGGATCTGGTCTTTTTCGAGATTCTCGGTGACCGAAACCTTGATGGTGCGGTCGAAGGGGAGCTCGCCTTCATGCACCTTGCGAAGTGTATCAACGGCCTGAACCAGGGCGTAATGGCACTCGAGCACCTTGCCGCGGAACTGCTTGCGGGTGATCTCGATCCGCTTGGCCAGATTGATTTCCTGTTCCCGTGTGAGCAAGGGAATCTCGCCCATCTGGGTGAGATACATACGCACGGGGTCATCGATTCGCCGTGAGATCTCGTCGAGATCCTCGGGGGTGATTTCGCCGTCCTCTTCCTCGGCCTGTTCGTCGATGGCCTCGTCGTCAGGTTCCTCGTCGCTGTCGCCGGAGGTGAGCCTGCGTGCTTCAGCCTCGTCCTCGTTGATGAGCTCGATGCCCATCTCGTCGAGGGTTTCGAGCAGGTTGTGGATGCGCTCGGGGCTCGCCGCCTCGTCAGGGAGATAGTCGTTGACCTGGTCAAAGGTCAAAAACCCACGCCGCTTGCCGAGGTCAAGCAGCGTCTTGAGCCCCTCGTCCAACTTGTCCATCCCAATCCTCCCCGCGAGCGTCACGACGGATCTCAAGGCGTTTAGGCCTTCTGGGTCCTGCCGCTGGTTAGAAGCCGCAAATATTCCAACTCTATCGCACGATAAGCCACCGGGTCGGCGAGCTTGTCTGTCTCCTCGCGAGCCCGCTTCAGGTCCGCGAGGCGATTTCGCCATTCTCGTCGATCCAGTACGTCAAGCATTTTTTCCAGCCGCTCGCGCCAGGCGGCCGGGACGGCCCGCTCCGGCTCGGGAGCAGCATCGGGTGATCGGAGCGGTGTCGGCGCGATGAGGCCGGTCAAGAACGCTCGGACCGAAGGATCCACCAGGCGAAGCATGAGGTTCTCGTACGACGGCGTCAAATCCTGGGCGTACAAATCATGGCAAGCCTGAAGGATTTCGCGGAGTACGGGGTCTCGAAGCGACGCCGCGGCGACCCTGGGCAACAAAATTTCTGCCGCGGTGGGCTCATTCAGCACAATCCGTACGAGCTCAAGATCGGTCTTGTCGAGTTCCTCAACCCGGATCCGCAGCACGTCCACCTGGGGCGCTGCCGCCTGGGGCTCCGACCAGGAGACTGGGCTCACACGCCGTCGATCCGTCGCCTGGACCAGTTTACGGCGGAGCCTGTTCAGGGTTTCAAGCGGAACTCGGAGCCGCTGCGACAGGAGATCAATCACCTTGGCCTGCTTGAGCTCAACGCCCAGCCGGTGAGCGGCAGGCACACGGTTCAGAAGCCCAAAAACCCATTCCGCAGCACGCCGTGAACCCTCCGGAGACTCCACATCGAAGCGGCCGACCGCACGGTCGAGGACGTAGGTAGCAGGATCGACTGCACGATCGATCAGCTCACGAAAGGCGACGGAGCCCTGCTGATTGAGCAGATCACAGGGGTCAAGACCTTCCGGTAAGGCCAGCACGCGCAGGTCAAGGTCGCTCGCCAGGAAGAGCTCAAGCGCGCGATCCGCCGCCGCCAGGCCCGCTTCATCGCCGTCGAAAATCAGAACCACACGCTCGGCAAGCCGCCGGAGCTGGCGTAGATGCTCCTCGCCAAAGGCCGTACCCAGCGTGCCCACCACATTGCGCAGTCCAGCCTGGTGTGCCGCGATCACGTCGGTGTAGCCTTCGACAACAGCCACGTAGCCCGCTTCCCGGCAGGCTGCCTTCGCCAGATCGGCACCATAGAGCAGTGACCGCTTGTGGAAAATGCTCGTCTCTGGGCTATTCAGATACTTTGCGACACGCTGGCCCCGAGCGGCCAAATCCTCCTCGACACGCGGCAAAATTCGCCCGCCAAAGCCGACGACTCGCCCGCGATCGTCGTGAATTGGGAAAATCAGGCGGCCCCGAAAGCGCTCACGAAGTCCCGCGCCCGGCTCGTCACCACGTGCGAGCAGGCCCGCCGACTCGAGTAGCTCCAGACTGAAGCCCTGTACCCGCGCCATCGACTGCAAACGCCCACGCTCCCCTGACAGACCGAGATGAAACCGCCGCCCAGTGCCTGTTGTAATACCCCGAGACTCGAGATACCGCGCCCCTTCGGCCGACACCGCGAGTTCACTCTCAAAGAAACCACGAGCCCATTCGTTAACTCGAAAGAGCTCGCTCTTGCTCAATCCCGATCCCTCTTCCGCACTCCGCGTTTCGAGCGCTATCCCCGCGCGATCCGCCAGAATCCGAAGAGCCTCGGGAAACTCAATTCGCTCAATACCCTTCACGAAATCAAAAATGTCACCGCCTGCCCCACAGCTCCAGCACTTGAAGGATTGGCGTTCTGGATTGAGCTCCAATGAAGGATTGTGATCGTCGTGAAACGGACAAAGAGCCTTGTAGCGAGATCCCGCCCTGCGGAGGGGGAGATACTCACCCACCAGCGAAACAATATCAATCGCGCCTTTAATAGCGGAGAGCGTCGAATCGGATTGACGGGGCACCGGGTGCTCCTGAATGGGTGGCTCAGGCCCGAGTCCTTGGTCGGCGAGCCGCACTGTTACACGTGGCCAAGGCCACGCTGCCGCCCGCTTTCCGTGCCCTTCTGTCACTTACTGCACTCAGGGCAATTATAACCCTCAGCGATTTCTGGTCAAGTTTTGGGCAGCCTCTGCCGACAACGTGGCATTTTTTATAAGTCTCAACGCTCATTCCGGTTAGGCAAGGCTTAACAACCCTCACCCCCCCTTTACACATTGACATACGTACCCATCTAGAGCACATCCGTAGAGTCATCTGCCCACCATCCCGACCTGCAATATTCTTATCCAATTCCTCATAATCCGGGCGCAAGCGATCTCCACATGTCCTGCAAACCAGGTGTCCAAGTCAAGTGCATGTTCTGCCTGGCGACACTTTCTACGTGCAATTCAAGCGAAGACGTTCGCCGATCCCACCCCTTCCTGGGATTCGCGTAAGTGGGCGTGCCCGCCAATCCAGGCTCGGAAAGGCGTGCCTCGCGAGTTGAGCATGTAGGAAATGCAACTCAAGGTGCTGCGTTTTCGTTCTTTCCGCCAATACGAATCGCGGCAACTCGGCCGTCGGTCGCCTGGACGACCAGCGGTATGCCTTGTGAGAGCTCAAGGCCACGGACGGCATCCTCGAGCTGGCTGAGCGTGCTGACACGCGACTTTCCCACGGCGAGAACAAGCATACGAGGACGAATGCCAGCCTGAAATGCCGGGCTGCCAACGATCACCTCTTCGACTTCAATCACGCTCTGGCCATCGGGCGAGGCAGCCGGCCGTTCCTTGAGCTTGAGTCCCAGACTGGGAATGATCTCCGGGGCAGGGGGCAGTTCCTGAATGACCACATCGCAAGTCTGATGCTTGCCCTCGCGTACATACTCGACAGGCACACTTGTTCCGACTCGCTTGCTCGAAGTGAGAACTCGTAGTGACTGGGGATCGATGATATCTTGCCCGTCCAGTTTTATGAGTACATCGCCAACCTTGAGCCCGGCGGCTTCCGCGGGCCCTCCTGGTTGGACTTCGATAATGAGGGTTCCATGCGTATCGGGAAGCTTGAGCTGTCGTGCCAAAGCCGCGCTTAGTCCCTGGATTCTGACGCCGAGGTAGCCCCGGACGACCCGACCCTCCCTGATTAAACTCTCCGCAACGCTACGAGCCAGCCTGGAAGGAATCGCCAGACCAATTCCCTCATAGGCTCCCGTCTGGGTGATGATCGCGGTGTTGATTCCGACGATTTTTCCTCCCAGGTTGATCAGTGGCCCACCGGAATTTCCTGGATTGATCGCGGCATCCGTCTGGATGTAAGACTCGTACTCCGAGATGCGTACGCCGTTTCGCTCGGTTGCGGACACAATCCCCGCTGTGACCGAATGGTCGAAGCCAAGTGGACTACCGATCGCCAGCACCCAGTCGCCGACGTCCAGTTTGTCGGAATCACCCCACTCTGCCTCGGCCTTCAGATCCCCACGCACCTGGATCACGGCAATGTCGACCTTGGGATCCACTCCCACGATCCTCGCTGCCACATCGTCCCCTTGCGCGAGACGCACCACCACGCGGTCTGCCTCTTTCACCACGTGATAGTTGGTGACGATGTATCCCTTCTGCTTGTCGATAATGACGCCTGACCCCAGCTCGACTGCCTGGTAACCGCCACCAAACGGGCCCCCAGGTGCGGGACTGACGCGATCGTCGCCGACTCGCCTCACGCGTTGGGATTGCACGTTGACCACCGCGGGAGAAACCGCCGCAGTCGCCAGGCGAAACAGTTCTCCAGCTCGATCAACAATTCCCGCCTTGTCCAGTTTCGCAAGCGCCTCGGAAGCCGCACGCGCCCGGCCCGCTTCCCAGGCGTACCCCGCCCGCTCGGTGACGTACGGCACCCCATAGACGAGGAGCGTCGCGGACGAAAGCACCAGCAAAATCAGCACGAAACCCCTTCGGACTGGGGGAGTCGTAGGACGCGGCGGGGGCTCGTCGAAGGAAAATTCGTCCGGATCGTCCAGGTCGATCGTGGGCATGAAGTGCGTTCTCCGATCGGCGCCGCGCCGTTCCCGCGTCAACGTCGGCAACAACTCGCTCGACGTCTTGTCCCGCTTTTAGCGTGATGGACTCATTGTGATCCTTTCACGAGTGTAAAATCAATCAAGGCATTCGAGCTGACACGAGATTCCAGTCTCGCCCTGGAACACTCGCCAGGAACATCAGTCAGTTCGTTTCAGCCTCCATCAGCCAGCGCCTCGAACCTTAGGTGTCGCATTCGTCCATGTGTGGGATCGCTGGATTTATCAACGGATCAGGCTGTGCCGCAGATGCATCAATCCTCGCGCGAATGACTCGCCGGATCGAGCACCGAGGACCAGATGGCGAGGGCTTTCATCTTGAGGGTCCGGTCGCGCTCGGAAACCGTCGGCTCTCGATCATCGACCTGGCTGGCGGCAGCCAGCCGCTCTGTAACGAGGACGGCTCAGTCTGGATCGCGTACAACGGAGAGCTCTACAACGATCCCGAGCTCAGGCGCGAGCTTGAGTCCAAGGGACATCGTTACCGGTCTCATTGCGACACCGAAACAATCGTTCACTTATACGAAGAAGAGGGTCACGAGAGTTTCGCGAGACTCAACGGCATGTACGGGCTCGCGATCTGGGATCGACCGCGAAAGCAGCTCATCTTGGCGCGGGATCGGATGGGCCAGAAACCGCTCTACTATGCCCCGCTCCCATGCGGCGGGTTGGTCTTCGGATCCGAGCCCAAAGCGCTGCTCGCTCATCCCGACGTGAGCCGGCAAATCGACCCTGAAAGCCTGGCTCGATACCTGTTCTATGAATACATCCCAGCGCCCCATTCAATTTACCGCGCGATGCGCAAGCTCCCGCGCGGCTGCGCCCTCGCCTGGCATGCGAATGCCATTCACGTCTGGCGTTACTGGACACCCGCGCAGACGACTCTGGAGATCCCTCCTTTTGAGCAGGCCGCGTGCGATTTCTGGTCGCTCTTTCGGCAGTCGGTTGCTCGGCATCGTCGCTCCGACGTTCCGATCGGGGTTTTTCTCTCCGGAGGGATCGACTCGTCGAGCGTTGCGGCCGCGCTTTGCGAGCTGGAACCGCCTGATCGCGTTGACACCTTTTCGATCGGCTTTGACGACCCCAGCTTCGATGAGCGTGCGTCCGCGCTCGAAGTCGCACAGAAACTTGGCACTCGGCATCACGAGCGTGTCTTCTCGGTTGAGACGCTCCGGGCGCTCTTGCCAGATGTCGCAAGCTGGCTTGACGAGCCGTTTGGCGACGCCTCGATTTTGCCAACCCACCTGCTCTGTCGTTTCGCACGCGAGCACGTCAAAGTGATTTTGGGCGGAGATGGCGCGGACGAACTGCTCGCCGGCTATCCCACCTTTGCCGCGGCACGCGCGGCCGCGTTTTTTCGCGGAATGCCTCGGCCTGCACAGGCACTGGTGGGAGCAGCGGCCCGGCGTTTACCCGTCGATTACCGCAATTTCTCCTTCGACTTCAAGGTCAAGCAATTCTTGAAGGGCGCTGCCGAGCCCCCTGCGCTCGCGCACCAGCGATGGCTCGGTTCCTTCTCAGGCGCTGAGATCGAGCGCCTGCTCGTGGGTGGCGCTCCGGTCGATGTGGAACGCGAGCATCTCGATCGTGCCAGCCAACTCGTTGCCAACGATTCACTCTCACTCACACTCGAACTCTATCAAGACACATACCTGCCCGAAGACATCCTCACAAAGGTGGACCGCGCCAGCATGGCCCGTGGACTCGAGGTACGGGCGCCGTTTCTGGATGCCGAGCTCGTGGCCTGGATTCACTCTCTACCGTCCTCCTACAAGCTCCAGGGCCGTCATAGCAAGCGCATCCTACGGGCAGCCGTTAAGGGTCGACTACCGGAATCAACCCTCGCCCGCAGCAAAAAAGGCTTCGGGATCCCGGTCGCGCGCTGGTTACGCGGACCTCTCAAGCCGCTGCTCGAGGAATTGCTCGCTCCAGAGCGAATTAGACGACAGGGACTTTTCCATTCCCACGAGATCACCCGCTTGATCGACGAGCATCAAAGTGGGCGATTTGACCACCGCAAGCCTCTCTGGACGCTCTTGATGTTTCAAACCTGGTACGACCACTGGCAGAACTAGACCAGAACGAAAGTAATTGCTTGTGTCCTGGCTCAGGTCTCGGCAAGGATCGACCCACAGGCCACGAATCATTGCGTTTCCATAGCAGATGGGCCAAACTCGGGACTTACGGACTCGAATCCCTGTCGGCGAGCCTTATGCGGATCTTGATCGTCTCGGACATCCACGCGAACTGGGCCGCGCTGCGTGCCATCCCACTCGACTTCGATGTCTGCCTTTGCCTGGGAGACCTGGTCGATTACGGACCCGACCCCGTTCCATGCGTACGCTGGGCAATGACCCATGCGACACACGCAATCCGAGGCAACCATGACCACGGCGTGAGCCAGGGCATCCCAGTCGCGGGAAACACCGGTTTTCGCTACCTCACCCGAATCACCCGACCCTCCATGTGGCAAGCGCTCGGACCAGAAGAGCGAAAATATCTCTTACGACTCCCCGTGACCACTCGCGTTACCCTGGGATCAAAGCGGTACTTGCTCGTCCATGCGACGCCCCGCGACCCGCTCGATGAGTATTTACTCAAGGATCCAGAAACCTGGGCCAAACGCGTCGAACGCGCGGAGGCGGATGTGGTCTGCGTCGGCCATAGTCACATGCAATTCAATATGAAAGTCGGTGAAGTGGTCGTCCTCAATCCGGGCAGCGTGGGGATGCCTCGAGACGGAGTACCGGACGCCGCTTATGCGATCATTGACGACAATCGGATCGAGCTTAAACGCGTGAAGTACGATATCGAAGAGACGGTCCAGCGCGTGGAGTCGATGGACTGGGAGCCACGCGCCAAACAAATGACCGCGCATGTTCTGAGAACGGGTCGGTTGCCTCTTGACTCCATGTCGAGTGGGCTTGGCACCAGCTTGCAGGGACCATCCGATCCTGACACCGTCAGCGATCTTTCAGAAAGCTGACGCATTCGCCTGAGATGATTTTTCTCCGGCCGTGCCGGGACTTTCGAAAGCGCGCGTCGTCGGTGAAAATTCCATCGCGCTGCGCAAAAAAATCCGGGCGGTGTCCCGCGAGACACCCGCCCGGATTTATTGTTTCGTGGACTCACAGTTCGGCGGCAAGCTCTAAGCTGCCCTCAGACTGGATCAGCTCGGGAACTCGCCGCCGATCCCGGTTGTGATCGGCAGCGAGCGCTTTGACGACTGGAGATCACATCAAATCAAGCGCCAAGCGAGCCGATGTAGAACACCGGCGTGTAGTTCACGATTCCCTGATTAAAGCTAAGCACCCGGGAGATCGCCTGGCCCACATCGAGCGTTCCCGCGGGGATCTCGATGTAGTAGTTGCCATTGTACGTTCCGGTGGCGTTCAGCAAGGTCGCGCCGGGAGTCAACCCGGTGAGAACCAGGAAGATCGGACCGGTGATCGACGCGTCGCCATTATTGGTGATCTTGACCACGCCGTTCCAGGTCCTGGTCTTGAAGTTGTGGATCAGGCCAAACTTCGTGAAGTTGAAATTGGCCGTCTCAACCTCGAAGGTGCCCAGGGCGCCCGCGGCGATCGCCACGCCGTT
>DAIDHX010000070.1 GCA_027451885.1 Planctomycetales bacterium | reverse complement strand
TGACCCAGCCCTGTCCGGCCTTCCAGAAGCGGTGGAATTCGCTGCTGACGATCGTCTCGCCGCCCAGCGCCACGCGGAACGTCTTGCCCGGCGGGTTGTGATGGACGGCGAGGACCGGCTGGTACCGGAGCGCCGCGGTCTTGATGTCTTGCGCCAGGACGAGGTCGCCCGGACGGAGCATCTCGATCGCGCGGCAGCCGTCAATCGTGCGGACGAGAGTTCCCTTGCCGAAGCAACTGATACGGTAAAACCCGACCGGGCCGACAACGTCGGCGATCGGTATCGGTGCGGGTTGGTAGTCGAGCGGTATGTCCTCGACGACGGTTGTCGGCGTGGACGCCTTCTGCGGCAGCTTGCGGAAACCCATCTGGTCCAGGAACCACTTTTCCCACCCCTCCCGATCCGTGCCGAAGTCCTGGCCGGTGACCTGCGTGAGTACCGGCAACGCCCGGTCGTTCGACTGCCTGGTCTCGATGTTGATGGCTTCGAGTGCTCGCACATCGTTCCTGAGTTGCTGTTGAGCCCCCACCGCCGACTTCTGGGCCTCGACCACCATTGGAGCAACTGGGATTTTGATCTGCTCTCCGTAGAAGAAGCCGAACATTGTTGTGGGTCTTTGCGGATTCTCCGCCAACGCTTGAAGCATGATCTGCTCGGCAGGCCAATAGGCGTCGAAGATCACACTTCGCTGGGCCAAGGCAACTTCGGCGGCTCCACGCGAGATCAGCATCTGTGCCATGTGATCGCTATTCGTCCCAGCGCCGAACTTGTGAAACACGCCGGTTAGTGTCTGACCCAACGTGGAGCTGACGGGGATTGGAGGTGTGTAGAGCGGGTTCATGAGCTGTTCCCAGTCCGTCACAGGCATAAACGAACCTCGGACTGTAGGGCCACCCATGTCGTAGGTCAGGATGGGTTGTCCGTTCCCATCATAGGTAATCCGGCCCCCGGCCGGGATGATGAGAGGCGAATAGAGCCGCTTGTAGTTGACCTGCTTCCCCTTGATGAACAACTCCCCCTGCGACCCCGGCCCATTGACCGGCCGCACCTCGTACTGGATCGGCTCGCGGACCAGGGCGATGAGCAGATGGGCGAACTCGCGCACGTCGCGCCGGCGGAGCGTCTCCGTCGCCACCCGCCGCACCTCCGGCGACTTGCCGAACACGGCAAAGAGCGCCAGCGCCTGCGAGGCCCCCGGCGCGTCAATCTGCCCCAGTACCCGGACCGCGACCGCCTGATGTTCCGGCGATCCCGCCCCGAACACGCTCAGCAACATCGGCACCGCGCGCGGCTCGACGATCTCATTCAGCGCCTTCTCCGCATCGTCGTGCCGCTTCCCCTTCTCGCCGAGCCACGACCGCCACTTCTCCAGCAAGGGCTTCCAATGTCGGTCCGCCTTCTCCCGCTGGGCGCGGTCGGTCTTCTCCGCCGCAAGCTGCTCCTCGGTCACCCAACGCTTCCCCTGCTTCTTGAACCCGAGCCGCTTCCACGCCCCATCGCGCTGGGGGTCGAGCTTCACCACCGCCGTCAAGTGCGCCCGCGCCTCCCCCTTCAGCCCGTTCTCCTCGCACCAAAGCGCCAGCTTCCACTGGGCATCGCCCGTATACGGCGTCCTGGCCCGCTTCGCGACATATTCTTCGCGCCTGGCCTCACGCTCGGCATCGGCCTTGAGCTTGGCACTCACCTCCGCAGGCCGCCGCCACGCTCCCTGGTCCTGGACGAGTCCCATGAGCCCTCGTGCCAGCGCATTCTTGGGATCACTGAGGACGGCCAGCGCCAGGTGCTTGGCCCGCTCGGCGTTCAAGCTGCGCTGCTCGCACCAGAGCGCAAGCTTGATATGCGCCTCCGCATCGCGCCCCGCCTTCGCCTGGGCCACCTCGTAGTCCGCCCGGTCGGCCTCCGTCGGACCGACTCCCATGAACAAACCGGAGCAAAGCAGCAACGTGGTGATCATCGCGTGCACTCCGAAAAGAGCTGCGGAGAAATGAGCACGGGTATCGTAGCCGCCATGCACGCAGAATCAAGAGGATCTTTCAAGCGCAGTGAAAGGCGTGCAACCGAATCAATGAAGCGGCGACTCGGGGCAGCG
>DAIDHX010000069.1 GCA_027451885.1 Planctomycetales bacterium | reverse complement strand
TGACCCAGCCCTGTCCGGCCTTCCAGAAGCGGTGGAATTCGCTGCTGACGATCGTCTCGCCGCCCAGCGCCACGCGGAACGTCTTGCCCGGCGGGTTGTGATGGACGGCGAGGACCGGCTGGTACCGGAGCGCCGCGGTCTGGATGTTCTGCGCCAAGACGAGGTCGCCGGGGAGCAGGGTTTCGATCGCCCGCGAGCCGTCAACGGTGCGGACGAGGGTTCCCTTGCCGAAGCAACTCATACGTTGGAAGCCGATGGGTGCCACGACGTCGGCGACGGGAATCGGCGCGGGCTGGTAGTTCAGTGGCACGTCCTCGACAACGGTGGTCGTGTTCGACGCCTTCTGCGGCATGTTACGGAAACCCACCTGGTCCAGGTACCACTTCTCCCACCCCTCCCGATCCGTCCCAAAGTCCTGGCCAGTGACCTGCGTGAGCACGGGCAACACCCGGTCGTTCGCCTGTTTGGCCTCGGCGTTCATCGCTTCGAGCGCGAGCACGTCGTTCTGCAACTGCGCCTGCGCCCCCATGGCCGACTTCTGCGCCTCGGCCACGACCGGAGCAACCGGGACCCTGAGCTGCTCGCCGAAAGTGAAGCTGAACTGCGTCGTGCCATTGACATCGATGGGCTTTATTGCGGCGGATTGAGACATGAGTTCTTGAAGTAGTCCATATGTATTGAAAGTTGCATAGTTGCGCATGATCGTTAGTTCGCTCGAGATCAACAGCTCTCCCAGATTCTGGCTATTTGCTCCCGCGCCGAGACGGTGAAACACACCGGTCAAGGTGTTGCCCAGGGCGGGGCTGACCGGGATCGACGCTGCGTACCGCATGCTCGCGTTCAGAAATTGGGTCGGCGTCCAGAATGGAGATATGCCGGTGATGACCCCGGTGTTGTAGCTCATCACGGGCATGCCGTTCGCGTCGAAGCCGAGTTGACCGCCGGCCGGCAGGGCAGGCGGGGGCGGCGAATAGAGCCGCTTGTAGTTGACCTGCTTTCCCTTGATGAACAGCTCCCCCTGCGACCCCGGCCCGTTCACCGGCCGCACCTCAAACTGAATCGGCTCGCGCACCAGGGCGATCAGCAGGTGGGCGAACTCGCGCACGTCGCGCCGGCGGAGCGTCTCCGTCGCCACCCGCCGCACCTCCGGCGACTTGCCGAACACCGCCAACAGCGCCAGCGTCTGCGAGGCCCCCGGCGCATCAATCTGCCCCAGCACCCGGACCGCGACCGCCTGATGTTCCGGCGATCCCGCCCCGAACACGCTCAGCAACATCGGCACCACGTGCGGGTCGACGATCTCGTTCAGCGCCTTCTCCGCATCGTCGTGCCGCTTCCCCTTCTCGCCGAGCCACGACCGCCACTTCTCCAGCAAGGGCTTCCAGTGCCGGTCCGCCTTCTCCTGCTGGGCGCGGTCGGTCTTCTCCGCCGCAAGCTGGTCCTCGGTCACCCAGCGCTTCCCCTGCTTCTTGAACCCGAGCCGCTTCCACGCCCCCTCGCGCTGAGGGTCGAGCTTCACCACCGCCGTGAGGTGCGCCCGCGCCTCCCCCTTCAGCCCGTTCTCCTCGCACCAAAGCGCCAGCTTCCACTGGGCCTCGCTCGTATACGGCGTTTTGGCCCGCTTCTGAACGTATTCTTCGCGCGTGGCCTCACGCTCGGCGTCGGCCTTGAGCTTGGCACTCACATCCGCCGGCCGCCGCCAGGCCCCTTGGTCCTGGACGAGTCCCATCAGCCCCCGCGCCAGCGCATTCTTGGGATCGTTGAGCACCGCCAGAGCCAGGTGCTTGGCCCGTTCGGCGTTCAACCCGTGCTGCTCGCACCAGAGCGCAAGCTTGATATGCGCCTCCGCATCGCGCCCGGCCTTCGCCTGGGCCGCGTCATACTCCGCCCGGTCGGCCTCCGTCGGACCGACTCCCATGAGCAAACCGGAGCAAAGCAGCAACGTGGAGATCATCGCGTGCACTCCGAAAAGAGCTGCGGAGAAATGAGCACGGGTATCGTAGCCGCCATGCACGCAGAATCAAGAGGATCTTTCAAGCGCAGTGAAAGGCGTGCAACCGAATCAATGAAGCGGCGACTCGGGGCAGCG
>DAIDHX010000068.1 GCA_027451885.1 Planctomycetales bacterium | reverse complement strand
GACAAAGGCTTCGCCGGCTTCGAGCCGTGTGCGCAGTTCCCGGTAAAGCTCGGGTGTGATCTGCGCGGGCACCTGGCTTCGGAGCAGGTCAAGAAGCGCATTGGCCTCATTCGCGAACGGCTTGAGCAGGTCGTGCAACTGGATCCGCAGCGCGAGGGATTCAAACTCGTGATTGAGCCAGTAGGGGACAAGCCCGAAGGCGGCCTCGCCGGTCACGCCATTGGTCAGGGCGACGGGTGTCGCGCCGGGCCAGACGCCGCAGGTGGCGAGATCCTGGATCACCTGGTTCTCGCACGCCTGGAGGAACTGCACAACACCCGGGAGCTGCATGCTCAGGCGCGGCTGCAAGGCGTTCAGCTCAGGAAAGGTCGCGGGCATGAGGCGCTGCTCGTTTCTGGAGAAAGACGTTCCGAGACCGACCTCGCCTGAGATCGACCTCTCGCCCGCGCCTTGCCGCGCAGGGATCCGCATCACGCGCGAATCGATCTGGACCAGTTCGGCTTGCCATTTTAAGCGGCGCGGCGGTTGGTCTCAACGGCAAGAATTCGGGTCGGGGGCCGCGCGGAATCGATCCCGCCCAGGGGGCTTTAGCCCTGCACCGCGGGTCCCTTGTCGTCGGGCTCTCCCCCGTGCACGAACTCGAATCCAAAGCGTCCTTTTATGCAGAGATGGCCATGTGTTACGGAAATATCAAGAGGGGATGTGACCTTCACGATGCGGTTGTCCTGCACGTGCAGGGTGAGCGTGCAGCCGACGCCGCAGTAGGGGCAGATGCTATCGGTCTGGGTCTGGCGGGGCTCGTCCCACTGGCCTTGCCTGCGGAGCTCGTATTCGCTGCGAAACATGAGCGCGCCGGTGGGGCAGACGCCGATGCAGTTGCCGCAGTAGACGCACGCGGATTCAGGCAAGGGAACGTTGGCCTCGGTGGAGATCCGCGCATCGAAGCCGCGGCCGGCGACCGCGATGGCAAAGGTGTTCTGGGCGTCGGTGCCGCACGCTTCCACGCATTTGTAACAAAGAATGCATTTGCCGTAGTCGCGAACGTAGAGGTCGTTATCCACCTTCACCGGCTGGGCGACGGTTTCCGCGGTGGATCCATCGGGCGGATGATGGTGGCCCGGTTCGCGCGTGTCGCGCTCGCCGGCCGGGGATGGGTTTCGCGGCGGGCCATAGCGCCCGGGCCGGGCGCCGTAGCGTGCGGCGTAGGCCTGTGCCTCGGGCGCGGTGGAAAGATCCACCGACGACGCGAGGAACTCGATGACCATCTTGCGCGCGAGCCGCACCCGCGGCGAATCGGTCTGGATCTCCATGCCGGTCTCGACGCGGCGGGAGCACGCCGGCGCCAGCGTGCGCGCCCCGGCGAGCTCGACCACGCAGATCCGGCACACGTTGACCGGCGTGAGGTTCTCCAGGTAGCAGAGTGTGGGCGTGTCGATCCCCTGCGCGCGGCAGGCTTCGAGGATCGTCCAGTCGGCCGGCACGCGTGCGTTCTGGCCGTCGATCTGAATGTCAACGAGGCGAGGTTCGGGCCGCGGGGGAGAAGCCGGCGGCTGACTGGGGCGCGGCGGCGGAACGAACCAGAGGGAATCATCGCTCATGGCGTCTTGCTCCGCTTTGGCATGGGGTCGAGGATCGCGAGTGCGGACTCGATGGCATTCGACGCCGTCTGGCCCAGCCCGCAAATAGACGCGTCGCGCATCGCTTGCCCGATCTCCTTGAGCAACGACGCTTCGTCGTCTCGACTCCCGATCGGCTGACCCGACCGGAGCCGCTGAATGAGCTCCTCCTGCCGTACCGTACCCACTCGGCAGGGGACGCACTGCCCGCACGACTCGTCGCGGAAAAAGGCCGCGATGCGCGCGAGGATGTCGCCCAGGTCGACCGTTTCGTCGAGGACGAGCACCACGCCCGAGCCGAGCGACACGCCCGCCGTGCGCGTCCCCTCGAACGTGAGGGGAATATCGAGCTTGTCCGGCCCCATGAACATCCCCGCCGCGCCCCCCAG
>DAIDHX010000067.1 GCA_027451885.1 Planctomycetales bacterium | reverse complement strand
CCTTCGTCTATCGCGCCGATCGAAACTGCCGATGATCCCTGGCAGCGCGCGGGCGTAGTCTGTTTCCCCGAGAACCGACGGAGGAATCACCCTTGTGTTTCGCGCAGCGGAGCTTAGAGTAAAGGGCTCGAAAGGTGTTCGCGCGTTCGTAGGGAAGGAGCGGCCGTGAATCCCATTGTCTTCGCCATGCGCAGACCCGTGACGACGCTCATGCTCGTCGTTGCGCTCATTTCTGGCGGCGTGCTCGCCCTCGCCAAAATGCGGGTCGACATCTTCCCGTCGCTCAATACCCCCAAGATTTACTTCTTTCTCGATTACGTCGGTATGAGCCCTGACCAGGTCGAGGGCTTCATCGTCAATCAGCTCGAGCTTTACTTCCAGTACGTCGACGGCATCGAGGAAATCAACACCCGTAACATCCAGCAGGTTGCACTCTGCGAGCTTTCGTTTTTCCCGGGAGTGGACATGGGGCAGGCGATGGCCCAGGTCGTTGCCATGTCCGACCGTGCCATGTCGTGGATGCCCAAGGGGACGCTCCCCCCGATGATCATGCGCATGGACTCGGGCTCCGTTCCCGTCGGCTACCTGGTCATGGAAAGCACCGAGACCTCGCT
Source organism: Planctomycetales bacterium (assembly GCA_027451885.1). Lineage (GTDB taxonomy): Bacteria > Planctomycetota > Planctomycetia > Isosphaerales > Isosphaeraceae > JAKBAP01. The sequence continues at coordinate 15,859 of DAIDHX010000067.1, read as the reverse complement.
CGGGCGCATGGGAGACCTGGCGCAGAACGTGATCCGCCCGCTCGTGCAAAAGTATGTGCCCGGCACGGTCGCGATCTCCCCCTTCGGCCCCAACATGCGGTCGATCCTGGTCCGCGTCGATCCCGACAAGCTCCAGAGCTACAACCTCACGCCGCAGGATGTGGTCGACGCCCTCGCCGCCGGCAACACCGTCGTCCCCGCCGGCAACATCTATATCCGCGACGCAATGCCCATGGTCGCCAATAACGCCACCGTGGCCAATATCCAGCACCTGGGCACGATCCCGCTCAAGCTGGGCCAAAACGTTTACCTGCGCGACGTCGCCGTGATTCAGGACGACACCGACATCACCTACGGCTACGCGCTTGTGAACGGCAAGAAGTCGGTCTATTTGCCCATCATCAAGAAGGACACAGCCTCGACCCTCGACGTGGTGGCCGACATCCGCAATTCGATGCAGCTCTTTCGCGACGTCGTCCCCCGCGACGTGAAGGTCGACTTCGAGTTCGACGAGTCGCCGACGGTGCTCGCCGCCGTCAAGAGCGTGGCTTCCGAGGGGCTCATCGGCGCCACGCTGACGGGGCTCATGATTCTGATCTTTTTGCGCGATCCGCGCAGCGTGGTGATCGTGGTGGCGAACATCCCGCTCGCGCTTCTGGGCTCGCTACTAGGGCTCTGGATCACCGGCAATACGATCAACATCATGTCGCTCGGCGGGCTCGCGCTCGCGATCGGCATCCTGGTCGATGAGGCCACGGTCGAGGTCGAGAACGTGCACGCCCAGATGCGCAAATCGCCCCGCGTGGCCACGGCCGTCCTGCACGGCAACAACGTCACCGCCGTTCCCCGCCTGCTCGCGCTTCTGTGCATCCTGTCGGTCTTCATCCCCGCGTTTATCATGGGCGACCCCCTGCGCTCGCTCTTCTTGCCCCTCACGCTCGGCGTCGGCTTCGCCATGATCTCCTCATATGTACTCTCGAGCACGTTCGTACCCGTGATGTGCGTCAGCCTGCTCAAGCACATGGGCGAAAAGGAAGAAATCAGCGGCCTCTTCGCCCGCGTGCTCAAGGTCTATCACGCCCTGGTCGCCGCCTCGGTCAAGTTGCGGCTGCTGGTCGTGCCGCTCTATCTGGCGGCCTGCGCGCTTGTGCTCGTGCAGGTCGGTACGAAGGTCGGGCGCGAGCTCTTCCCCCAGGTCGATTCCGGCCAGTTCGTGCTGCGATTCCGGCCCCCGCCTGGCTCGAATTTCGAGCTCACACGCGAAATGGCGGTGAAATGCCTCGAGGAAATCGAGCGTGAGGCCGGCCCGGGGAATGTCGAGATCTCGATGGGCTTCGTCGGCCAGGTCGCCCCCAACTTCGGCATCGACAACATGCTGCTCTTCATGCGCGGGCCGGACGACGGCCAGCTCCGCGTCGCCCTCAGGGAAGAAAGCGGCATCCAGCTCCAGCCGTTTCGCGAACAGCTTCGCAAGCAGCTCCCCGGCAAGGTTGTGCCCTGGCTCGTCGACCGACTCGAACGCGGCGGGCTCTCCCGCGATGAGGCCAAACACCAGGCCGAAAGCGCGATCTTCAGCTTCGAGCCGGGCGACATCGTGACCAAGGTCATGAGCTTCGGCTCGCTGACGCCGATCGCCGTGCGTATCGTGGGCACCGACCTCGCGCTTGTGCGCCAGCACGCCGAAAAAATCGCCGCCAACATGCGCGACATCCCTTTCCTGCGCGACGTCCACTTCGAACAGACGCTCGATTATCCCACCGTTGAGGTCGCGATCGACCGGGAAAAGGCCGGGCTCTCAGGCGTGAAGGTGGAAGACGTGGGCCGGGCACTCATCATGGCCACATCGTCCACCCGGTTCAGCTCGCTCAATTACTGGGTCGAGAACCGGACGGGGTTCGATTATCTGGTCGAGGTGCTGGTGCCCCCCGCGCGGATGAAAACACCGCAGGACATCGAGACACTGCCTGTCCAGACGGTCAACCCGCTTGTGAACCTGATGATTCGCGACGTGGCCACGGTGCGCCAGAGCACGCGCCCGGGGGAATTCGACCGGTCGATGTCCCAGCGCTATCTCACGCTCACGGCGAATGTGGAGGGGGAAGACATGGGCCGGGCGTCGAGCCAGGTGGCCCGCGCCATCGCCGCCGCCGGCGAACCCCCGCGCGGCGTGCGTGTAACCCCCATGGGCCAGATCGGCCCCATGAACGAAATGTTCCGCTCGCTCGCCATCGGCCTCGGCACCGCCGTGTTCGTGATCTTCGTCTTGCTCACCGCCTACTTCCAGTCGCCGCGGCTGGCGCTCATCTCCGTGGCCGCAGCGCCCGGCGTGCTCGCCGGCGTGGCTCTTATGCTCTATTTCACAAATACCTCGCTCAATATCGAATCATTCATGGGCTCGATCATGTGCCTGGGCGTTTCCGTGTCGAACTCCGTCATGCTCACCACCTTCATGAACGACCACTGGAAAACGGGCGCCCCCGCGCGCGAGGCCGCCATCGTGGGCGCCAGCGACCGCCTCCGGCCGATCCTCATGACCGCCTGCGCCATGACGGTCGGCATGGTCCCCATGGCCCTTGCGCTCGAACGCGGCAGCCAGATGCAGGCACCCCTCGGCCGCGCGGTGATCGGCGGGCTCCTGGCCTCCACGCTCGCCACCTTGCTCATCCTCCCCGCCGTCTTTTCCCTCGTGCTGGGCGCACGCATGCCGTCGTCCGCCTCCATCTACCCAGCCGATCCCGACAGCCCGCACTATGATCCAGATCTCACCGCCGACCACACCGAGCACGCCGCCGATCACCCGTCCGCAGCGCACGAGGCCGAGCACAAGGACCAGCACCATTCCGCACTCGACTAGGCCAGGAGATCCCGCGATGACCGATCGCTCTCTCGCTCGCATGCGCTCGATCGCCGCCGCGATCACGCTTACGCTTTCCGCGGGCTGCCGCGGCGAGCCCAGGGTCGAGTTCAAAAGCACAGCCGCCGCGCCCCGCGTCCGCCTGGTCTCTCCAGGGCTGCGCGACATCACCCGCGTCGTCGGCCAACCCAGCTTCATCGAAAGCTATGAACGCACGTCAATCTATCCCAAGATGACCGCCTACATCGAGAAATGGAACCTCGACATCGGCGACAAGGTCAAGAAAGGGGACACGCTGGCCACGCTCTTCGTGCCTGAGCTGGTGGAGGATTACGGCACCAAGAAGGCCACGGTGGTGCTCGATCGCGAGCGCGTGGAGCTTGCCGGCAAGCAGCTCGAGGTGCGGGAGGCCGACGTCAAGGCCGCGCAGGCAGCTCTTGCCGAGGCGCAGTCGATCCTGGGCAAATTCCAGGCCGAGATGGACCGCTGGGATGTCGAGGTCAAGCGGCAGTCGCGCGAGGTCGAAAAAGGGGTGATCGATCCCCAGGTGCTGCTTGAATCGACGAATCAGCTCCGCTCGAGCACCGCCGCGCGCAACGCCGCGCGGGCGTCGATCGTCAAGGCGGAGGCCGAGCTCGCCGCCGCCAGGGCCGCCGCCGCCCAGGCAAAGGTCGATGTCGCCGTGGCAAAGGCCCAGCTCGGCGTCGCCGAAAGCGAGGAACGCAGGCTCAAGGCGTGGGTCGGCTACCTCACGCTCACCGCTCCCTTCGACGGCATCATCACCGTCCGCAACGCCAACACCGGCGACTTCGTGCTCCCAGCCACCGGCGATCCCTCCGCCCTTGATCGTTCCCCGGATATCTCCAATTCCAAGGCGTCCCCCATCTTCGTGGTTGATCGCACCGACATCGTGCGCGTCTTCGTCGACGTCCCCGAGCAAGACGCCGACGACGTCAAGGTGGGCAACAAGGCCGCCGTACTCGCCCGCGCCTTCCGCGACGAAGAAATCCCCGCCACGGTCACCCGCACCTCCTGGGCGCTCAACATCAAGAGCCGCACACTCCGCACCGAGATCGACCTGCCCAATCCCGGCGGCCGGCTCTTGCCTGGCATGTATGCCTATTCCAAGGTGATGATCGAACACAAGGGCGTACGCGCGATCCCGCTCAATACGCTCGAAAAAAGCGGCGAGAGGATGTTCTGCATGCTCCACAAGGACGGTAAGGCGGTTCGCACGGAGGTCCAGACCGGCGTCGATGACGGCACCTGGGTCGAGGTCGCCGCCAGGCGCGCGCCCCGAGACGACGACGAAGAGGTCTCCGATGGACCAGGATGGGTACCCTTCGACGGCACCGAGCAGGTCATCCTGGGAGATCTCAGCCTGATCGCCGACGGAATGACGGTCGAGGTCGAAAACGGCCCTCCACAGGCGGGAACGAAACCCGCCCCGGGCACCCAGGCAACAACCCCCGCGAAAACCAGCCCGAGCGCCCCTGCGGCGGCGGGGATAAACTGAACCGCGCGCCGGGGTTTACTCGCCTCGATACTGACCAGAAGGATTTCATATGAGCACGCCCAGGGAAGAGACCCAGAGCCCCATGCCCGCTCGGGGCTGCGGCCCGAACTCCGGAGGCGCATTCTCGCAAGCGGATTATCATCACCCCGCCGCGGCCTGGGGGGCAGCGCTCAGCGTCGCCCGCGTGCTCCTCAAGGAGCGCGAAATCCTCAATGGCGCCCGTGTCGTCTTCAAGATGAATCACGAAAACGGCGGCTACGATTGCCCCGGCTGCGCCTGGCCCGACGACCGCCACGGCCTCACCATGGATATCTGTGAAAACGGCATCAAGCACGCTACCTGGGAACTCACCAGGAAACGCGCGACGCCCGAATTCTTTGCCCGCCACACCGTGAGCGAACTCGCCGCCTGGAGCGACTTCGCGCTCGAGGACGCAGGCCGACTCACCGACCCCCTGCGCTACGACGCGGCCAGCGACCGCTACCTTCCCGTGAGCTGGGACGACGCCTTCGCACTCGTGGCAGACCACCTCCGCAAGCTTCCCAGCCCGGACCACGCCGCGTTCTACACCTCCGGCCGGCTCAGTAACGAGGCAACGTTCCTCTACCAGCTCTGGGCGCGCGAGCTCGGCACCAATAACCTTCCCGACTGCTCGAACATGTGCCACGAGGCCAGCGGGCGCGCCCTCGAGGCCGCCATCGGCACCGGCAAGGGAACCGTCGATCTCGTCGACTGGGAAAAAACCGACTGCCTGATCCTGATCGGCGTCAATGCCGCGTCCAATGCGCCCCGGATGCTCACTGCGCTCGCCGATGCCCATCGCCGGGGCGCGCGGATCGTGCACGTGAACCCGCTGATCGAGGCCGCCGCAACCCGCACCATCGTGCCGCACGATATCCCCAGAATGGCCGCCTTCTTGTCCACCCCAACGTCCACCCTGAACATCCAACCGCGCATCGGCGGCGACCATGCGCTCTTGCGAGCCGCGGCCAAGTACCTGATCGAGGCCGCCGACACCGACCCCCGGGCGCTCGACCTCCAGTTCATCGAGCGCTCTACGTCCGGCTTCGAGGCGTATCGCGCCGCCGTCGCCGCGACGTCCTGGGACGACCTCGAAACACGCTCCGGCGTGCCGGTCGCAACCCTGCGGGCGCTCGGCGATGTCTACCGCCAATCCCGCGCGGCGATCATCGGCTGGTGCCTCGGCGTTACCCAGCAGGAACACGCTGCCGACACCATCCGAGAAATCGTCAACCTGCTCCTCCTCCGCGGCAATATCGGGCGCGAGGGGGCAGGGCCTTGCCCCATCCGCGGCCATTCCAACGTCCAGGGCAACCGCACCTGCGGCATCAACCATCGGCCCAGCGAGGAGTGGCTCGCATGCCTCGACGCCGCCTGCGGCATCCAGTCCCCACGCAGCCACGGCCTCGACACCGTTCGCGTCATCCCCGCCATGATGCGCGGCGACATCAAGGTGTTCGTCTCCATGGGCGGAAACTTCGCGCTCGCCGCCCCCGACCCGGCTTACACCTTCCCTGCGCTACGCAACTGCAACCTCACCGTGCAGGTCAGCACCCGACTCAACCGCAGCCACGTCGTCCACGGCCGCGATGCGCTCATCCTGCCCTGCCTGGGCCGGACCGAAATCGATCGCGGCCCCCACGGAATCCAGGCGATCACCGTCGAGGATTCGATGAGCATGGTCCACCTCTCCCACGGCATGAAGGAGCCCTGCGCACCCAACCTGCGCTCCGAGCCGGCCATCCTCGCCGGCATGGCGGCCGCGTCCCTGCCAGCCTCCCGCACGCCCTGGCCCGCCTACGCCGCGAACTACGACCTCATCCGCGACAAAATGGCCGAGGCCATCGAGGGCTTCGAGGACTTCAACCGCCGGGTCCGCCAGCCGCTCGGCTTCAGGCTCAAACAGCCCGCCCGCGAGCTGGTCTTCCGCACCCAGACCGGACGCGCCCAGTTCTCAAACGCCCCCGTCTTCGATTCGACCCCGCCCCCCGGGCGCTTGATTCTCGGCACCGTGCGTTCGCACGACCAGTGGAACACGACCATCTATTCCGACGACGACCGCTACCGCGGCGTCAAAAATCTCCGCACCCTGATCTTCATGAACGAGGCCGACATGCAGGCCCGCGGACTCCAGAAGTACGACCTCGTCGACATCACCAGCTTCGCGAAGGACGGCTCGATGCGCTCCGTGTGCGGATACCGCGCGATCCCATATAACCTCCCGCCCGGGTCGGCCATGGGATACATGCCAGAGCTGAACGCCCTTTGCCCGATCGGCGACTTTAGCGCACAGAGCGATCAGCCGCTCATGAAGCACGTGGTGATCGAGGTGTTGCGGGCACAGGGCTTGCACTCCACCGAACCCCCCCAGGCGCGGAGGGATCATGGAAGCAAAACCCTCTGAGTTTGAGTTCCTCGCCACCGTGCGCAGGGGACGCGGTAAACGCACGACCGTCAATGTTCTGGCCGGATCGGCCGATGATGCGCTCCGCAAGCTCCGCGACCAGGGTTACGACCAGGTCACGCTTCACACCGACGACGTCTCCTCCCTCACCCTCCAGCAACGTAAACACGCCGCGATTCTCACGCCGCGAGATTACCTGATCATTCGCGACACGCCTTACGACCTCGGCACGGCGATCGCATGGATCCGCGCGGCCTTTCGCAAGACCTGGGTCACGAACCTCATCCTCGCGCTCGTCCTCGTGCAGCTCCGGCTCACCGGCTGGCCGTGGGGGATTCTCGACACCATCCTCCTCGTGGCCATCCTGTTCCCCATTCTCGTGGGATTCATGCCGGTGCTCGCGACCAGCCCGCGCAGGGCACGCTACCGGCAATTGCTTAAGGACATGCACTGGGGCCGGCACGAAAAAGTCCTCGCGCGTCTCGAGCGTCTGCGCGGGGTGCCCGCCCGGGAGTTGATCCGCTGCAAGGCCCGCGCGCTTGCCGGTCTCGGGCGCGTCGACGAGGCGCTCGCTCTCCTCGAGCCCCTCGCCGACGGTGTCGCCACCCCACGCTGGTATTATCACGCGCTCCGCGGCCAGATCTATGACGCCGCCCAGGACTTGCCCGCCTCCATCCGTGAACAGGAAACCGCGCTTGCACTCGCACCCGACAACTCAACGATCCTGATCGGCCTTGGTCGCAGGGTGATCTGGCACGAACGCAACGCCAAACGCGCGCGCGGGCTGCTCGACCAGGCGCGCACCCACGCCATCAGCGACCTCCAGGAACCGCACGTCCTGTTGCTCGAGGGACTCATCCTCCTCGAGGAAAACCGCCCGCACGATGCACTCGTGATTCTGGATCATGCATATCGACTCTTCCATGCGCGACGGCATCAGCCCGCCTCGTTCCTGCCGCTCGACGAAACACGGCTCGCCCAGGCACGCGCCCATGCTGCGCTCGGCGACAGGGCACGCGCCCTCAAGCTCTATGCCAGCGTTTACCCCCGGCTCGTCGCCAACGGCAGCAAGCTGGTCGACCGCCTCAATCACGAGATCGGCACCCCCCAGTTCAATTAGAAACCTCCACGCCAGCGCCACTTCCATCCCCTGCCCAGAACCAACGCATTCACCCGCACTCGCCGCCTGACCTGACCACAACCGAATCTCACCTTGGCGTCGTACGTCCACACATCCCTCGTCAACCTCCGCGCGAATGAAATCAAGTTCCAGACCCTCTCGAAGTCTCCACACGCCCCCCCTGCGCGGGCGTGAGCGTATTGACCGCCGCCATTCGCCCACGTCATCGTCGCTCGCTTCGTCCGGCAAACTCCCCCTCGAACCGTGCATGAAGGCCCGGCGTGATCTGAAAAGTACGTCCTCTCTCGGAATCATTCCGAGTGGCACGACGGCTACCGCCTGAGCGTTTCGCACCAAGGCACATTCTCGTGGCCTGTTCCAGATCCGATGGTACCGAAAGGCGGTCGCGGCCAACTTCTGATGAGCATATCCGGCCGCCAATGTCGCGTTCGGAATTGCTGCGTCTGGTCATGTCCCGCGCCGTGGCAATCATTTTAGCGCGAAACGCGTAATAACCAGTTGACCCGAGCCAGACCGCGAGTTACCATGCCCTAATTCCTGCGGCAGGCTAACGACAGGCCTGCGGCGTCCGTCACGATGGCTGAACCGATCGTGCGAATCCGCACGCATCGTGGGGTTGTTCCCGCTCGCGAAGGGTGGGTAATGCGATTCGGGTCATGGTGTGCCCGACGTGCGAATCCTCGCACTCTCGCGCTTTTTGCGCGCAGAGCTGACCGGGATGTGTCCACCCGAAACCAACCACACTGATCGCGGCCTCGGGACCTGTTATGCGTCCTCAACGCTCTCCAGATCGAAGGGGATCCGATCGACCAGGCCGGTCACCGTGGACACGGGATCGAAGGATCGTCCTGTACGATCCTCGCAATCACCATAGCGCGAGAGGTTGCCTACACATCATCGGCCATCCTCGCAACAAGGAATGCGTAACGTGTACGCGCAAGGCAATTATCATGGGTGTCACCGCTTGTGCCATCCCATCCCTCCAGAACCGCATACCGGGACTGGAGCAAATTCCGCGCGGAGCGCAGGACTCGCAACTGGTCCAGGGGTTACGAGGCGGATTCTCGCCGGCGGGGCGCAAAGCGTTCTTCCAGTTCGTTTGGCGTGAAGCCGTTGTTCATCCGCGTGATCTCCCTTCCGACTCGCGTTATGGACGGGCCTCATCACGGATTCCCTACCGAGCAAACGCTTGATTTCGTCTCACTGACCAACGCAGCACGAACCATCCGCGATCGCGCAGGCGCTTATGCCTGGCGACGGAGGAGAGTCATGGTCGAGCATGTCGTCACCGATGAGAAGCTGGCCCCGCACGAGTTGAGCCCCCACGGCGATGCCGAGCTTGGCGACCGTTCAAAACACGCCCAACCCCGGTCGCAGGCCAGCCGACCCCACAGGCTCCGGCTGCTCATGGGTCATCTCGCCTTGATGCTCGTCAGCACGCTTGTCTCCGCGGCTGCCGCGGAGGTGTTCCTGCGGTGCTTTGCCAATGTGCAAAACGTCGGACCGTCGCATTCGACCTATGATCCCCAACTGCTGAGAGTCCTGAAGAAGAATCTCCGCTGTTACCGCTACAGCTCGGATTTCGTCATGCAAATGAGCACCAACGCGCTCGGGCTGAGGGGGCCCGATTTCCCGTCCGCGCCGCGGGATTGCGTGCTCTTTCTCGGTGATTCGCAAACCCTGGGACACGGGGTGAACGATGGTGAGGAATACCCCAGCCTGATCAGCAAGTCCCTGGCAGCCCGCTATGGACCAGATCGATTCGTCATGCTCAACACCGCGGTCGGCGGGATGGGCAACGGGCGCTGGATCAAGATCCTGCACAGCCATTTCTGGGGATATCAACCGAAGCTCGTGGTAATGCAGTTCTCCAACACCGACCAGTCAGACAACATGAAAGAAGGCATCTACACGCTCTCACCTTCTGGCGAGCTGATCGCAATGCCGCCGCGTCCCCCAGGTTGGGGGTTTTACCTCGAGCAGGCAGTCGACGCCATCCCCGGCCTTGCCTACACCCATTTTGTCGCTCTCTGCCGGCAGTTGATGGTCCAGAATCGCCTGATGTCCATGTATCAGAGCCGGGAAATCCGTCCTGATAACACAAACCCGTCCCAGCCCAGCACCATGCCCGCGGACCTGACCGCAAGGCTGGTCGAGGAGGCGGTGGCAATCTGCCGGAGCCGTGGCTTTCCCATCGTCCTCGTGACCACCGACCTCGATGGACCAGACCTGGCATGGATCGAGCAGATCTGCGACGGGCTCGCCGTCCCGCATGTCCAGGCGCCGACCCGCCGCCAGCGCCCCGACCTGTTCTTTCCCCTCGATCCGCACCTGAACGCAGCCGGTCAAAAATACGTGGCCGGCCTCCTCGAAGCGAAAATCCTCGCCGAAAAGCCGCTGCGTGATGCGCTCGGGGCCGAGCCAAAAATGTCCCCAGACCCATGACCGAGTGATTAACACATGCGTGCACCGTTTTGTTATGTGACAGCACCTTCACGTGATTATGCCAAGAGGCGAGCGAGGGTCCATGAAATCGGTTCTCGGGATTTCAGCGCTCTTTCACGACAGCGCCGCGGCCCTGGTCGTCGACGGTGAGGTCGTGGCCGCGGTTCAGGAAGAACGGTTCACCCGCGAGAAGTACGACCCACGGTTCCCCACGCGCTCGATCCAGTACTGCCTGGACGCGGCCGGCATTCCTCCCGACCGGCTCGACTACGTCGCCTACTACGAGCAGCCCTTGACGAAATTCGAGCGGCTCTTCGAGACCTACGCCTCCTACGCGCCTGAGGGATTCGCAAGCTTCCGGCAGGCCATCCCTGTCTGGCTGAGCCAAAAGCTCCACATCCCCCGGGAAATCCGCCGGGCGCTGGGCAAGCGGTACAGGGGCCCGATCTTCTACCCAGGTCATCATGAAAGCCACGCCGCAAGCGCGTTCTTCGCCTCGCCCTACCAGGACGCAGCCATCATGACCATGGACGCCGTCGGCGAATGGTCCACGACAGCCGTTGGGTATGGCAGCAAGAATCGCCTCGATCTGGTCCAGGAGATCTGCTTTCCACACTCGGTTGGCCTGCTGTATAGCGCCTTTACTTACTATTGCGGCTTCAAGGTCAATGGCGGCGAGTACAAGCTGATGGGCCTGGCCCCCTACGGCGAACCCCGCTACGCCGATTTGATCAAGCAAAAACTGATCGACGTCAAGGATGACGGCAGCTACGCACTCGATTCCTCCTACTTCACCTACTCCCAGGGCCTGCGGATGATCGGCTCGAAATTCGACGCGCTCTTCGGCGGCCCTCCCCGCCGACCAGACTCGCTCCTCGAGCAGCGGCACATGGACCTGGCCGCCAGCATCCAAAAGGTCACCGAGGAGGTTGTGCTCAAGACGGCCCAGCATACCTGGCAGCAGACCGGCCGACCGAAAAACCTGGTCATGGCCGGAGGCGTGGCCCTCAATTGCGTCGCCAACGGGCGGCTCTCACGCGAAGGTCCTTTCGAGAATATCTGGGTTCAGCCGGCCTCGGGCGACTCTGGTGGCGCACTCGGCGCTGCGCTTTTTGCCTGGCATCAGATCCTGGGCAAGCCTCGTTCGAGCCAGGCGGCCGATTCCCAGAAGGCCTCGCTCCTGGGCCCCAGCTACTCGGATTCCAACATCCGCCAATTCCTCGACAGTACAGGCGCGCGGTACATCCATTTTGACGAGGAATCGCAGCTCCTGAACGAAGTCGTGGACGCCTTGACCTCCAATCAGATCATCGGCTGGTTCCATGGCCAGGCCGAATTCGGCCCACGCGCTCTGGGCGCTCGCAGCATCATCGGCGATGCACGCAGCCCCAGAATGCAGCACGACCTCAACCTGAAAATCAAGTTCCGCGAAAGCTTTCGGCCGTTCGCGCCTTGCGTCCTCAGGGAGAAAGCCCACGAGTGGTTCCAGATGCGGCCGGGGGAAGACTCGCCCTACATGCTCATGGTCGCTCCGGTGCTCGAGAACCGCCGAACTCCCCTTACCCAAAACGAGCACCAGACGCTGCGGCAGCATCCCGATCTGGCCGAACGCATCAATATCGCCCGCAGCACAGTCCCCGCGATCACCCATGTCGACTACAGCGCCCGCGTACAAACCGTTGACGAACGCCATGGCCGCTTCTTCCGCTTGCTGTCGGCCTTTCACCAAAAAACCGGCTGCCCAATCCTCGTCAACACGAGCTTTAACCTCTCGTGGGAACCGATCGTCCTGACACCCAGGCAGGCTTACCAGACGTTCATGCAATCCAATATGGATATGCTGATTCTGGAAAACTGCGTGCTTCGCAAGCAGGAACAACCGCTGGGCATGACCCTCTGGGCCGAGCCCCACCAGGGCAGCGCCGAAGGTGATCGACCGCCCGCCGCCGATTCACCCTGGGCCGATCCCGTGACTCGCGAGCCCCTGGTCTTGACCCCCGATGGAGCTTACAACCCAACCACCGGAAAACGATTCCCGGTCGAGGAAGGGATCCCACGACTCTTCGCGCCACGCGAGGGCGAAAACAACGGGCAAGAAATCACCGAACAGATCAAGCAATTCTACGAGCAGACGCCATTCCCAAATTACGACAACCTCGATAACCCGCGCGCCCTTTTCGAAAAGGCGCGCGCTGGGACGTTCGCCCGCCTGCTCAACGAACAAATACCCTACAACGCCCGTGTCCTTGAGGCCGGCTGCGGCACCGGCCAGCTCACAAACTTCCTGTCCATCCCCCACCGGACCGTCCTCGGAATCGATCTGTGCCTGAACTCCCTGCGGCTGGCGCATGCGTTCAAAACCCGAAACGGCCTGGACCGAGCCACTTTCGCCCAGATGAACCTCTTCCGCCCAGCGCTCAAGGACGGCTTCTTCGACTACGTGATCAGTAATGGCGTGCTGATGTGCACAGGCGACTGCCGGGGCGCATTCGCCCGCGTCAGCCGGCTGACCAGGCCGGGAGGCTATTTCATCGTGGGCCTCTATAACGCCTTCAGCAGGCAAGTCCAGTACGCCAGGCGCAACCTGTACCGGCTCACGGGAATCACAAGCTCATGGCTCGACCCCCACTTCTCCAAAATCGACGGCGAGGGCAAGCGCGAAGCCTGGTTCCGCGACCAGTACTGCCACCCCCACGAGACCTGCCACACCCTGGGTGAAGTCATCGCCTGGATGGATGAGGACGGCCTGGATTTCATCAACTCGATTCCCAAGCCAGAGCTCGGACCATCGCTCACGCCGGATGAGGATCTGTTCGCACCCAGGGACCCGGGGACAGCCACGAGCCGCGTCCTGAGCCAGCTCGCCGACCTGGGCAACGGCTATCGTGAGGGTGGTTTCTTCATTGTCATCGGCCGTCGCCGATCGGAGCAGGCATCATGATCAGTCCCGAATTTCCCGCAGAGGTCCCGACTCGCGTCCCAGAGCGCACTCTCAGGCAGTTCGGCGCAATATGCCTGGCTGTCTTCGGGACCCTCTTTGCCCTCGCCTGGTACAGGAATGGCCGCGAACCGGGCGCCTCGGGGTGGCTTGTCCTGGCACTCGCGGCATCGATCGGCCTCGCCGGACTGTTCATCCCTAACACCATCCGACCGCTCTATCTCGCAATCATCGCCATGACCAGGCCGATCGGGCACATCGTCGGCCTCGTACTCCTGGCGGTCGTCTATTACGGCGTGCTGACACCGATCGCCATCGCCTTCCGCCTGGCGCGACGCGACGGCCTGGGCCGCTTCCGCTCCAGCTCAACCTCATACTGGGTCGAGCGCATCCCCACAAACGATGTGCGTGCCTACCTGCGCCAGTATCAGCGGCAGACCCTCCCTGGCCAGAACTCGCGTATCCCCGCGACAATACCCAGCCCGCCACCCGCCGCCGCCAGGCCGCCGATGATCACCGAACTCTCCCAGCCCCGGCCAACCTCATTCACGGGAGTACGCCATGAATCCGCCTGAAAAACAAGCTGATTCGTACGACAACGAACAACTGTTCCAGGGAGCCAGGAACCCCGGATTCCTCGCCGGCTTCTGGTACTTCTTCCTCGAGAGCAAGAACTGGTGGCTGCTCCCCCCCTTGTTCATCCTGCTCCTCCTGGGCGCATTGCTGGCGCTCTCGCAGACAGCCGCAGCACCCTTTATTTATACCCTCTTCTGACCGATGGCAAGAGTGCCGCAAGCACCACGTACTCAGGGATCAGGCCCATGAGCTCGATCACGTCTTGCCCATCAATGCCGCAGGCCAGGCGCGGGTATTTCCAGGGATCGCATCCCGCCACAATCATACTCGCGTCGTTCCTGGTGCTCACCTTACCAATGTGCATCCTCGGCGCGGCCTATCCCGCCCTGGTCCAGCGCTTCTACATCAACGTGATCCACCTCTGGCTCCTGGGGGTGACCCACTTCGTAATCACGCTGACAATCTATTTCCAGAGCGCGAATCTCCGTTATTTCAACAGCACCTGGAAAAACCGGGTAATCTACTTCCTCATTCCTCTGGCGATCATGGTGTTCTTTGACCTCTATGCCGCCCTCGACCTGAGCATCAGTTGGCCGGTTTTCAACCTCTTGCTCATGGCCGGCGTTCGCCTGGCAGAACAGCACCATGTTTGCCGCCAGAGTTTCGGAGTCACACAACTCTTCAAGCGTAGGTCCGGCCAGACCTATCCCTCCTGGATGCGAAGTCTCGAGAATTACTACTTCACCGCCTTGACCTTGATGATCTGGCTCACGTTCCTCGCCGGCGGCTTTCGCCCGAGCAGAGGCCTGGTCCTGGGGGCGGTCATTCTAGGTAGTATGTTCCTCGGACTTTTCGTCAGCCATTTCATCGTCTGGCGTAAGACGCTGGACAGAGGCGCGGCCGCGACTCTCATCTACCTGGTGTTCCAGTCCGCATCGGCTTGCCTGGCCATGTACGAGCTGTCCCTCTACGTCTTCTTCCTGACAATGCACTACGTCGAATACCACGTCCTCATGGCTCCGCGCTGCTTCGACATTCCGCTCGATACAACCAGCAGCGCCGATCGCCTGTTCGCCCGCCTGCGCCGAAACCCCGTGCTGTTCTACGCGATCATCATCGTTGTGGCCGGCATCGCCAACGTGATGATCATCTCCACGATGGGAACCTATGTGGTGAAGAGCTGGACCTCCTGGCCAACGCCTTCACGGATGATGCTCGCGCTCTTCAATGGCCTCTTCGTGATGCACTATTTCGTTGATGCTTTTATATGGAAGTTCACCAATCCTTACTACAGGCGCTCGCTGCTGCCCCTCTATTTCGAGTCGAACGGACCGGCCCGTGCCGCGTCCGTTTACGCGAAATAGCAGGGAAATGGGAAAACACACGCGCAGACTTGGTATTCCTTTGTTATTACCCCGACCCGTCAAACATCGAACACCCTGACATTGCGGCGTAAGCGGCCTTCGGATGCCTGAGGTAATTCCGGACGATGTCAGGGCGTCGCTGGGTCGAGCGCAGGTATCCGCGAACGTGCGAGATCATCTCAGGGCGATCCTTCGGTCGTCGCCTTCCCACGGCGTTCGATTTCACGTCGTTGTTGAGCAACTCGTCCGGGTTGAGATCCGGGCTGTACCCAGGCAATTGAAAAAGGCGGATGGCATCCTCGTGGCGTTTGACCCAGGTCGGAACCTGTTTCGATCGATGCACCGGGTGACCGTCGACGATCAGGTAGACCTTGCGAGGGCTCTGCCGAACCAGACGCCTGAGAAACTTCAGCAACACCTCCGCGGTGAATCGCTCGCTGAAAACCAGGAACGCCAGCCGGCCTCGTCCCGTGACCGTCGAGATCATGTTGCAGCCGAACCGCTGGCCGGTTCCGGGCACCACCGGAGTCTGCCCGCGACGGCCGTCGCTCGTGCCGGTTTGATGGTCCGATCGCAGGCCCATCTCGTCTCCCCAGTGGA
>DAIDHX010000066.1 GCA_027451885.1 Planctomycetales bacterium | reverse complement strand
CCCTCCGACCCTCCTGGCGGAGGCAGCTATACCAATCCAATCCTGCAGCATAATGGCGCACCCGAGCGGGCAAGCGGCTATTGCAGTGATGTTTACACGACGGCCGCGATCGAGTTCATCGCACGCAACGATTCGCGGCCGTTTTTCGTCTATCTGCCCTTCAACTGCATTCACGACCCGCTCGAAGCGCCGGCGAAAGAGCTTGCCGGGTACAAGACGAGCGAGCTTGAGCTTGCGAGCTTCCCTCAAATTGGCCCGAAGGTCCCGCCGGGCTTCGCCCAGCCCGCCGCGGCCGTCGCCCGGGCATACGCCATGGCGACGAACCTGGACGCCAACGTCGGGCGCCTGCTCGACGCCCTGGACAGCCGGGGACTGGCGAAGGACACGATCGTCATGTTCCTTACCGACAATGGCCCGGCCGACTTTCGCTTCAACGCCGGTCTGCGCGGCAAGAAAGGCTCCGTTTTCGAGGGTGGTATCCGCGTCCCGTGCTACGTGCGCTGGGGTGATCACTTCACTGCCGGCCGCGTGGTCGAACGGAACACCGCACACATTGACCTGACCCCGACCTTGCTCGAAGCCTGCGGCGTTCCCCAGCCCGCGAACGTGCACCTCGACGGCCGAAGCCTCTTGCCCTTGCTCAAGGGCGAATCCCCCGCGTCCTGGCCCGATCGTACGCTCTATTTTCAGTGGCATCGCGGCGACGCTCCCGAGCTCGGCAGGGCATTCGCCGCGCTCGGCGAACGATACAAGCTGGTCCGGCTCGACTACCCGGCGGGCGGCAAGGCGCCTCCGCTCAAACTCTTTGACCTGCAAGAAGACCCGCTCGAGCTCCGCGATATCGCGAAAGACCATCCCGACCTCGTGCGGGCGATGTACGAGGGCTATACGGCGTGGTTCCGGGACGTGAGCGCAACTCGCGGTTATGCTCCCCCGCGGATCCATCTCGGCAGCGAGCGCGAAAATCCGGTGGTGCTCACCCCCCAGGACTGGCGAGAAGAGACTGGCGAGACGCCCCCCGAGCGCCGCGGCCACTGGGAAGTCGACGTCAAACGCCCCGGTCGCTACGACATCACGTTTCGGCTGCGGCCGTTGCCCACGGCTTCGCGAGTGGAGCTCAAAATCGGTGAGACACGTCTGGGCAAGACCGCCGCGGCCGGTGCGGAGACCCTGGAATTCGAGGGCGTGCCGCTCGCCGTGGGCCCCGCACGCCTGGAGGGCTGGATCGAGGTGGAAAACGATCCCCGCCTTTACGGCGTGCGCGACGCCACGGTTCGCCGTCTCGAGGACTAGACTCGGCTAACCCCACGCAACCTGCGCCGAATCGCAATCCCAAGGCCAACAACCCCGGCCAGGCCGGTCATGAGCAGGCTCGAAGGTTCAGGCACAGATGCGCCCAGGCCCCTTCCACCAGCTCCGTTCCCTGCACCAGCGCCGCCTCCGCCTCCACCGGCGAGATCGAAACGTGCATATCCCAGATTGATGGTGGGAGCGTCGAACTCGACGAGACCGCCACCGCCGCCGCCGCCCTGTCCATAGTACTTGCTATCATAACCGCCGGCCGAACCGCTCCCCCCACCATTTCCTCCCGTGGCTTCGATGTAACTGCTGTTCATCGAAATCGACTGACCAAGGAACGCCACCTCGCCGCCGCTGCCTCCGCCCGCAGTAGCCTGCCCGTTGCCGCCATCGGCGATGATACTCATGTTGACGGACACGGCCCCCGCCGCACCCAGCTCAACCGCGCCGCCGCCAGCTCCCCAGTATCCCAATGGTCCGTCTCCGCCTCCGCTCCCCCCTTGCAGTCCAAACTTCGTAAGGCCATACGCGGATCCGCCGGGGCCACCAGGGAATGACCATCCCAGGTTGTAGTCATATCCAGGTCCGCCACCGCCCCCCGCGCCGCCGTATCCTCCTCCTCCTCCTCCTCCTAATCCGCCGTCCTGGCCGGCGCCAGGACCAAAGATCGAACCGCCTGGTCCTGCTACAGGAAAGCCGTAGGCATCCGTGGTCGCGCTCAGATTCATGGAGACGACGCCGTAAGTGGACCCGTTGCTACCAATCGTCAGGTTGCCCTGCGACAGGATGGCCACCGCGCGATCCCCCACCACGGAGATGCTGGTCAATCCATTGCCTACCATGTCAACAGATCCAAACGTGAACACCGCCGTTTGCCCTGAAGCGTCCACCACGCCATTGAGCACGGTGCCGTCGGGCAGCGTGATCGTGGGCGTCGAGCCCGAGGTGTTGATCGCGTAATTCCCCCACTCGGTGAGCGAGGACGCAATCGGTGTAAAGCTCGAGGGCGTGAGCAAGTCATCGCCCCACGCCGTCCCCGCGGCCGATTGCACCAGACCCAGGCAAATCACCGCCGCCACGCTTCGTCGCGCTCTCATTCCCGGCATCACACAACCCCCATGACAAAGGTGCCTCCATCCCCGCAGACTGTACGGATGCTAGTTACGTCGTGACACGGAAGCAACGTGTTTTGTAGGACTATGTTGTTCAAAATCCACAAAACCTATTTAGGCGTTCGCAACCTAGCTTATTCAGACAGCGCGAAAGCGGACACGGGCTTTAACGGGCGTACAGTATGATGGGAGGTGCCTCGAGGGCGCGGGAAGTCGCGTTGCGTGTTGCGTTCTCGAACCGAAGGGAGATGCCAGCGGACGGCCAGGGAGCGGTGATCTGTTATCCTGGGGCGGAGCGGGTTCGCGCAGGGAAGGCGCGTGAGGGGTTTCGGCAGGCGAGGAGCTCAGGGGCGCCGTGACAGCTTATTTGCAAACCATCGCTTACTGGTTGTTTTCCGACTTTCTCACGCATGTCGGATTTTTGCTCGCGCTCTTGTTTTTGGCGGATCTGTTTCGCCAGCGGCGGTCGCCGTCGTCGACGCTGGCGTGGCTGCTGGCGATTCTCTTGATTCCGTATGCCGGGGTGCCGCTCTACCTGCTTTTGGGGGGCCGGAAGTTTCGCCGCATGGCGGGGCGGAAGCGGGCGATATACGGCAGAGGCCGCTCCGAAAGACAGTCGGAGGGATCGCTGGCGCGGCTGCTTTCGTCGTATGGGTTGCCCCCCGCGCGGGGAGGGAACCGGGTGGAGCTGGTTTCGTCTGGAGTGGACGCGCTCAAGCGCATCAACACAATGATCGATGGGGCGACGCAGTCGATCGACATCACGACCTATATTCTGGGGCTTGATCCGGCTGGGTACGAGATTCTGGCCCGGCTCTCGGCGCGGGCGCGGGCGGGCGTGCGTGTGCGGCTGCTGCTTGATAGCCTGGGTTCCTGGCGGGTTCGCAGGCGCAAGTTGCGTGGTTTTATTCAGTCGGGCGGGCAGGTGGCGTTCTTCATGCCCATGCTCCACAACCCATTTCGGGGCCGGCCGAACCTGAGAAACCACCGCAAGCTGATTGTGGTGGACGGGACACGTGCGCTTGCGGGCGGCATGAATCTGGCCCATCCCTATCTGGGGACGAGCGAGGCCGGCCTCTGGCGCGACCTGTCGCACGAGGTCGAGG
>DAIDHX010000065.1 GCA_027451885.1 Planctomycetales bacterium | reverse complement strand
ACCCTGCCGAAGCGATCGAGATACTCAAGCGCCAGGGGGCCAAGGGTACTGCGAATCTTGACCCAGGCACGCTGAGCGGCCATGCCGAACGGGGTGCCGATCATCGGCTCGAGAAACAGACGGCCGAGATAAAGCGCGGCCGCTTCCTCGTACGTAAAGTTGAGCGGCGGATGCCGCCACGATTCATCGAGGCTCCAGCGCTTCAGACCGCGAGCGTGCACCAGAGAGACAATCGGGATGCCCTGCATCCGCAGGAACTCGAGATCGCGGCGGATCGTTTTTTGGTTCGCGCTCAGCTCATCGGCGAGCTCAGCGATCGTGACGCCGGCGGTGCGTCTCTGGAGTATTCGCAACAGATTAAAGTGGCGCGTCATCGGCGTATCGTCGACCACGTCGGCATCCTCCGGGATCCCTCAGAAGCTGCGAATGGGGCACGCCTCTCCGTGCCGCATCATCCTATCCAAAGCTTATCCCAAATCGTGTCCAACGTGACGCCTGTCCAGATAGCCCCTCGCACGGAGACCGAGCGATCCGAGGAAAACCCGCTCCCGGAATCGCACGAGAGCAGGATCGGCACAAAGCAGGGATCAAGGCACAGACGAAAGAACAGGCATTATACAAAGATATCGTATCCATGACGGCGGGTAAGGTAATACCACGGGCGAGGTAATACCACAGGCAAGGTCGTGCCACAGGCGAGGTCATGTCACGGGCGAGGTCATGTCACAGGCGAGGTAATACAACAGGCGAGGTAATGTCACAGGGGAGGTCATGCCACAGGCGAGGTCATACCACAGGGGAGGTCATGCCACAGGCGAGGTAATGCCACAGTGGAGGTAATGTCACAGGGGAGGATCTCAGGAGATCCCTGCGCTGTACGGTTGACGCTTCTCCCATGGCTCGAGCTTGCAAACCGGCACTCGCGGCCCGAAAAGCCCTGATCGCCCGCAATTCCCTCGCCATCGGCGCGGACCGCCTCACACGAACTCAAGTCAAGGCAGATTTCCGTGCGAATACGCAAAATATGCGGCATATTCCTTTTGAAGGCGACTCGGACGATTGCGTAAACCCTCCGCGTTCCGCTCAACCCAGGATCGCCCCCATACCAGCGCCCGCACACAACTCACTCGCACCCAGCAACATCACCCGCCGCCACAGCCTCGAGCCGCACGCACTCCCACGCGCGCACGTAAGAATCATTCGCACTTCACCACACCAGGGCCAGATCCACCAATCGAAATGCCTTTAACGGTTGCACCACCCACCCCACCCAGCGCCCGGGACAATCGCCAAACCCAACACAATCAACCTCCAGACCAAACCCGTCCCCCCACGCCACAAAACAAACCCAGCGGCCCGCAATGCCATGTTCCCCAAAGCCGAACCCACGCCGACTTTCCTCACTGCTCATGCCGCGCAGCGAACCGAACCCAAGCTCCCTTTCCGCGCGGCGCAAGCACTGATCCCAGGCTCTCTTACGACCAGGTGCGAAGCGAACCCAAACGGCCTTTCCGCGCACCGCGCGAACCGAACCCAAACCTGTTCACGGCGCGCGGGGACGGCGGTCGGATCAGCCTCGAAGTGGTATCCGATCGTGGTGGGTGCCAGGGGGATGGGTTGGGGAGCACAATCCGGGTATGCGGAGGAATTGTTGTGGTCGGGAGGATCGGTTTATCCAGCGATCTTGCGGGGGAGGCGTTGAACGCGGTTTGTGATCCAGGCGGAGCGGTCGCGGGCGCGCGATCGCGTTGAGGGTTCTGTGCCCTCAGGGAAGTTCCTTGACAATTCGGTGGTTTGGAGAGAGCGGTTGGCGCGGGGAGATGCGATGCGCCTGGCAATGGGGGCGCGGCTTCCATTCCGCGCTTTTGTCCAGCGCGGACCAGTCACGCCCTGCCCTGGGGCCGCTGGCCGGTGCCAGGGAGCGGGGTAAGCTCGCGCGTCTCTTTCTTACTTCGTACGACCGGACTCAGGCGCGGGGTTGATCAGCCCCTGGACCGATCTGCCGGCGAGGTAAGTTCGCGGCGTCTGTATTTCGCGCAACGATCTCGAAGAGTTGAGGAACGTCGAGCGGCTTCTGGAGCACATGAAGCACGCCAGCGGCCAGGGCACGCTCGTCAAGGTCAGAGCTCAGAAAGCCGGTAATGATCATCAAGGCCATGGACGGCTGCATTTGCCTGAGCAAGCGGCAGAGCGTGAGGCCGTCGATACCAGGCATTCGCAGGTCGATTAGGCCGACGTCATAGGCCGTGGCGTTCGCATTCGCGAGCGCGGACTCGCCGTCGCCAGCGAGCGTGACATCATAGCCATAATCGCTCAAGAGATCGAGCATGTTTTGGCAGGTATCCCTGTCATCGTCCACGACCAGGATGGCCGGCATGGCTACTCCCTCGCTTTCGGGTGTCCGCAGGCCGCCATGCCAGGCCTCACGCCCCACACCGGGCGAGCAATGCCAACGATCGGATCGCAGTGGCCCGATCGATCCTCGTGCCCCATTGCTCAGTTTCATGGTCTTACACCGGTTTATCTTAGCATTCCTTTGTATGGCCCAGGGGTCCGTCGGCCCAGCGATCCACGCCAGACCGGCACAACGAAAAGGGAGCATGCAATCTCTTCGCAACAAAACACAGCCGTATGCGAACAACATAACCCCGGATTTTACGTTCCGTCAGTCGGGTCATGGGGGACATTTTACGTAGGGGAAACCCTTACTCTCATTCGCACATGCGAGCGGGGGGTTGATTTGGGCCACTCTCTATGCGGAAATACTACGGACTGGGCATTTCGAAAGCGCGATGAGGCTCCAGAACACTCGGCCAACCCATCTTGCTCTCCTTATAGACTCTTATCTGCATTGCCTTTCCTGTATTGCCGTAACAGTTTGGATTCTGCGGCGCTGGCGAGTTCGGTTCAGAAGGGTTCGGGCGAGTTCAGGCGATGCGTGACGAAACGCTGGGGCGCGGGGATTATCGGGCGATATTCGAGTCTTCGCCGGGGTTGTACCTGGTTCTGGACCGGGAGTTGTGCATTGTCGCGGCGAGTGATGCTTACCTGCGTGCCATGAACACGGATCGCGGCGGGATCGTGGGTCGTGGGATCTTCGAGCTGTTTCCGGACGATTCTGGCGGAGCTGGCGCGGATGGGGTACGGAACCTGGCGGCATCGTTGAACCGGGTTTTGACGACGGGCGAGCGCCTGGATGGCTGGTCGGGCGGCGGGCCTGGGCTGGCGATCGTGAAGGAGCTCGTGGCGCTGCATGGGGGGGTGCGGCGGCGGACAATCGTGGCGGCGCCCTGTTTGCGGTGATCTTGCCGCTCGAGGCGACACCGGGGCTCATGATCGAGAGCAACGCAGATATGAACGCATTCCTATCCGACGCACTCAAACGGCATGAATCGACCCAGGATGTGCCGATCATCATCCTGACCGCGAGGACGGACGAGGAGTTCCACATTCGCCTGATCCGGCAGGGGGTCCGCGAATACCTGATCGAGCCGTTTTGGGAGGACGAGCTGCCGCGGCTGGTGGAGACCAGATCGCCCGGCCTGGAGCGTGTACTTGACCGGCTCAAGCAGGGCCTCGCGCGCAGCAGGCAAGGCCTGCGCAGCGTGCTACGGGGGCTGATGCCCGTGGCGGTCGACACGCTCGGGCTCATGACCTCCCTGGCCGAGATGGTGGAGCGTCAGCGCGGGGACGGCACCGCGGCCTGCGTATTCGAGTGCGCTTTGCCTGTCGAGCTCGCCGACAAGCTTGTCGCCACGCAGCTCTTCCTGATCGCCCAGGAAGCGATCCATAACGCCTATAAACACGCTCGGCCCACGAATGTGCGGGGCACACTCACTTCTGGCAGCGCGCTTGAGCTGCGGATTCGCGATGACGGCTCGGGGATCGCCGCGGAGGAAGTCCCTCACGGCGGGCTCGGCATCCGCATCATGCGGCATCGCGCGGCGATCATCGGCGCGAGCCTGAGCATCGAACCGGCCAGTCCGCGCGGTACACTCGTGGCGTGCATCCTGCCCCTGCAGCCGGAGATCGACGATGAATCCCACCATTCCTGAGCAGAAGGCCAGGGTCCTGATCGTCGACGACCATCCAGCCGTTCGCGAAGCCCTCTCCATCCGGATCAACGGGCTCATGGACCTGATCGTTTGCGGCGAGGCGGCGACGATTCCCGAAACGTTGAACCTGGTCGAGACCACCGAGCCCGACGTGGTGGTACTGGACCTTTCGCTAGGAAGTGCCGACGGGCTTGATCTGATCAAGCGCATCAAGCACCGCAACGGGTCGATCCGGATTCTCGTCTGGTCGATGTACAGCGAGCTGCTCTACGCCGAACGCGCCCTCCGCGCAGGGGCGCTCGGATACGTGAGCAAGGAACAGGCCACGGAGCAGATAGTGGAGGCCATTCGCCGCGTGCTGGAGGGGAAGGTCTGGCTCAGTGAGACGATGTCCGAGCGGCTGGTGAAGCAGCGGGTGATCGGAGCCAAACGGGAATCGTCCGAGGCCCCGGTCGAAGCGCTTACCGACCGCGAGCTCAAGGTCTTCTTGCTGATTGGCGAGGGGGTGAAAACCGCTGAGATCGCCCGGCGCCTGCATCTGAGCGTGAAGACAGTCGAGACCTATCGCGATCGGATCCGCCAGAAGCTCGACCTCGAAGACGGTACCAGGCTTGCCCACTTTGCCACCCGGTGGGCGCTCGAGCATCGTTAGCCGGCGGCTGGTCCAGCCTCACGCGAGAGCGATCGGCCTCAGTTGGTGAGCCGGGGAAGCTGCTTGAGCGCCAGGCCAAGAACGAGCCACCAGACGCCGCGGAAGATCAGGCTGATGCCAACGAGAAGTCCGATGACCACCAGGCCGGCGACCGGCAATTCGCGCCAGATCAAGACGCCCAGCACCACGTCAATCGCGCCGCTGGTGAAGAGCCAGCCCCAGCCGTGGAACTGGTGCGAGACCGCCGAGACGGCCTTGAAGATGCCGCCGACGAAGAGAAAGCTCGCGAGCAGAATGGTGAGCGTGATTCCGCCCGAGATTGGGTTCCCAAGCAACATGAGCCCGACCACGACCCCGAGCACGCCCGAAAGCAAGGCCAGGAAAAACCCGCTCCATTCCCGGCACCAGAACGCGGCGACGATCTCCATTGAGCCGCCCAGCAAGATGAAGAAGCCCAGAACCGTCACGGTGGCGAGCGTGGCAACGACCGGAAAGCCCAGGAGCAAGGTCCCAAGCACAATGAGCGCGACGCCAAGCCCGACGATCCAGGCCCACTTGCCGCGGATTGCATCGATTTCGTGGCGGATCGCCTTACGGAGCGGTGCGCCTGGGTCGTTGCTGGTCGACATGAGTGGACTCCGAATCATGGGCGAGGCACAATCCGATTCCGATCGCGGCTCGACCGCCGAGGGATCGCTGCACGGCTCGCGCGTGGGTCAGGAAACGAAACGCCCGCAAGTCATGCCCGGGACAGCAGGCCTCGATCAAGAATGTGTTATATCAGATTGTAGCCGGCCGGCGGCCGCGATGCTAAGCCCTGCGCGGCACCATCTCGCTTGCGAATTCTCGCTTTGAGCCGTGCTGGCGAACGCGCAACGGGTCTGCTATTGTCACTGAAACATCGCTCGATCTGTTCCCGCACTCCCCGGCGGGCTGGCCTGTTCCCGCGTGACGCTTCCTACGGAGCACTGATCATGAAAGTCCTGCACGCACCCCGCCGGGCCGTCTTGCTCGCGATCCTGGCGCTTGTCTCGCTTGTGCCCGTGTCTGCCCCCGCGCAGGGGCTCGACTTCATCCGGGCGAACTACACCAAATACGAGTACACGATCCCGATGCGGGACGGCGTCAAGCTATTCACGGCGGTCTATGCTCCCAAGGATCAGTCGAAGCGTTATCCGATTCTCTTCGACCGCACGCCTTACAGCGTGGGCCCCTATGGCGTGGACGCCTACAAGAGCGACCTGGGGCCGTCGCCGCAATTCGCGCAGGAGGGCTACATTTTTGCGTATCAGGACGTGCGCGGAAAATGGATGTCCGAGGGCGAATTCGTGAACATGCGGCCGCACCTGGACAGGAAGTCAAAGCCGACCGACATGGACGAAAGCACGGATACTTATGACACGATCGACTGGCTGGTGAAGAACATCCCGGGCAACAACGGCAGAGTGGGGATGTGGGGGATCTCGTATCCTGGCTTCTACACCGCGGCGGGGATGATCGATGCGCACCCTGCGCTCAAGGCGGCCTCGCCCCAGGCGCCCGTGACGGACTGGTTCACCGGCGACGACTGGCATCACAACGGTGCGCTGCAGCTTCCGCACGCCTTCAATTTTCTGGCGGCGTTCGAGCGCCCGCATCCGGCGCCGACAAGCCGGATGGATTTTCACGAAATCCCCTTCGACACCGCCGACGGCTATGACTTTTTCCTGAATCTTGGGCCGCTCGCGAACGTCAACACCCGCTTCTACAAGGGCCAGGTGCCGTTCTGGAACGACATCCTGGCGCACGGAACATTCGACGCATTCTGGCAGGCGCGGAACATCCGCGCGCACCTCAAGGACATCAAGCCCGCGGTCATGACGGTCGGCGGCTGGTTCGATGCCGAGAATCTCTTCGGCGCGCTTGAGACTTACAAGCATGTCGAACGCACGAGCCCAGGTGCGACCAACATCCTCGTGATGGGTCCCTGGCGGCACGGCGGCTGGGCGCGGGGCGAAGGGGCGTCACTGGGGCCGATCGCGTTCCATTCGAAAACGGCTGAGTTCTTCCAGGAACACATTCAGTTCCCGTTCTTCCAGCATTATTTGAAAGGTGTGGACACACCCGCCTTGCCCGAGGCTTACGTGTTCGAGACCGGCTCGAACCAGTGGCGGCAGTATGACCACTGGCCCCCCGCGCCCGCACAGGCGCGTTCGCTTTACCTGCAACCGAAGGGGGGGCTCGCCTGGGCGCCTCCGTCTGGAGACGTCGAAACGCCATTCGACGAATACGAGAGCGATCCCGCTCATCCCGTGCCGTATCTCGACCAGGTTGAGACGCGCATGGACGGCGAGTACATGATCAAGGACCAGCGCGTGGCCGCGCGGAGGCCGGACGTGCTGACTTACATGACCGAGCCGCTCAGCGAGGATGTGACTCTGGTCGGCCCGGTCAAGGTGCGGATGGTGGTGTCGACGTCGGGGACGGACTCGGACTTCATCGTCAAGCTGATCGACGTGTTTCCGGGCGATTTCCCGCCGGACCAGGACGAAGCCCCGGCCCGGCCAGGCGCTCGCGGCGCAGGTCCACGTCCCACGGCCAGGTTCGCGGGCTACCAGATGCTCGTGCGCGGCGACGTGATGCGCGGCAAGTTCCGCAAGAGCCTGGAAAAACCCGAGCCCTTCGAGCCCAATCAGCCGACGCCGCTGGCGTTTGACATGTCCGACGTGGCTCACTCCTTCCGCAAGGGGCACAGGATCATGATCCAGGTGCAAAGCACCTGGTTTCCGCTGATCGATCGCAACCCGCAGAAATTCGTGGACATCTACTCCGCGAAGGAGTCGGATTTTCAGAAGGCCTCCGAACGCGTTTATCGTACCCAGGCACAGCCCTCGCATCTCGAGGTCCTGGCACTCCCAGCGCCTGCGCAGGGGGGCTAGGCCCGGGTCTCGCAGGCACGCCTTCGCGCAGTGATCTATGCTTGTCTGGAGATGCCGTGGCGAGCGTCGGGACGATGTGCGGGGAGGCTGGCGATGTCGGCGCGTCTTGATCCACTCAGGAAGGCGAGATTCACGCAGGTTACGAGCGATTCTGAGGGTCCGATCACACGGTTTCTACAGCGGTTCGCGGGTCTGTTTTCGGCCTTTGGCGCGGGCGCGACAGGCTGGAGCGATTCGGAATCGCGGGCGGAGATCGAGCTCAACACGCCTGATCACAGCTTAAGCCAGGTGTTGCGATCGACGGTCGGCCTGCTCGAGACCAGTAATCAGCTTGGGGCCAGTGCGCCTCAGTCTCCAGAATCCTCGCATGAGATTCTGGAGCCGGTTGTCGACGTCTTCGAGGAATGGGATCAGGTTGTTGTCGTGGCGATACTCCCTGGAGTTGATCCTGAGAAAGTTCATCTCGAGCTCAAGGAAGACTTGCTGGTGATCCGCTCCGACGGCATGAACGCCTCCCAGCGCAAGGAGGTTGCACTCCCCGCGCCCTTCCGCCCTGAATGCATGACCCGCGCATGCCGTGACGGCGTGCTCGAGGTGAAGCTCAAGCTCGACCGCGCAAGCGCAGCCCGCTTCGAGCCAAAAAGCGACGAATTCCTCGCCGTTCCGTCACGGCAGTGAGCCGCCAGACGTCCCTGTCGCGCACACCACTCCGAAAGGGTGTTATAGTTTCCTTGTGAGAGTAAGGTCGTCAAACAGTGTATGGGCGTCAGACTTGGTCCAGAGCCCGACCTTGCCGGCGTTCTTGAAGGCGCCGTCGTTGGCCTCAAGCTTCTTGACCCCGTCCATGAAACATTCGATGTGTGAGCCGGACATCGTCACGCGAAGGGTATGCCATGCCCTGTCGCCCTTGATATCGCAGGTGGCGAGCTGGGTTCGCACGCCGGCTTCGACCTTGTACAGACGGAAGTTGTCCTCGAGCGGGTTGTAGCGCGTGATGTAGTAATTTTTTTCGTCACGCGCGCGCCAAACAAGACCACCCCCCTGGTCAAACGCACCCGAAACGGCCTTGAGACGCACCGAGAGCTCGCAATCGCACGCACTCGAGCCGGCCACAAAGGCTACGTTAAAGACCTCGTCTTCATTTTTGGCCTGCTGCGCCAGCACGCGATTTCCGCCGAGCTCCTCGATCCGCCAGGTTCCAACCTTGGCCTCGAAACCGCGGGCGATTTTTCCTGTCTCGTCCAGGCTGAAGTTCCAGGTCTCCGACTGAAACGTCTGAGCGGCCGCCGCGGCAAGCACAATCATCGCAATTCGCATATTGATTATCTCCTTTTGGTCTTCACCGGAGCCGAGTGCTTACTCAGCGAACTCGACGGCGAGGAATTTCATGGCCTCGTCCCAGGATTGAGCGGCGGTACTGAAATCGACATCCATCGCGTGTACTGTGCTCGCCGTCTCGACCCGAGCCACGACTTTATCGGCGGGGATGAGTGGAATCTGAGCACCTGGCCCGTTCGCAAGCAGGTTCTCGATCTCCGGGGAGAGCAAATAGCTCGCGAGTGCCTGGGCTTCCTGGAGATGGGAAGCGCCTTTCATGATGGCGATCGTGTTCGGCAGAAAGAGCGTGCCGAGCTGGTCTTGCGCACGGTCTGGATAGACGATTTTGACGGGGCGGCCAGCGTCGACTTCCCCCATGGCATCGTCGGTGTCGGTGATGCCAAATGCAATTTCCCCGGATCCCACCGCCAGGGCGACCTGTTTGTTCCCGGAGTAGACATGCACGCCGTTGGCCTTGAGCGACTTGTAATAGTTCTTCGCCTCATCAGCTCCCCAGGCCGCGAAGAGGCAGGCCGCGTGCGTGGCCGTCGTGCCGAAGAGCGGCTTGGCGATGCCGATCTTGCCACGGAACTTCGGGTCGATGAGATCCTTGATCGAGGTGGGACGCTCGGCTTCCTTCAGAAGCTCGGTGTTCACAAGCAGGATCCGCGCTCGAGCGGCAAAGCCATACCACAACCCCGACGGGCTCTTGAACTGATCCCCCAGGGCGCCTACCAGGTTGGGGTGGAACGGCACGAGCAGGCCCTTTTCCTCGAGTCGGATCGTATTCAGAATCTCGTTGTTCCAGAACAGGTCGCACCGCGGCGCAGCGGACTCGGCCAGGATCAGGTTGAAAAGCCCGACCGTCTTGGTGCTCTCGACATCGAACTTGGTGTGCACGTCAACGCCGGTCTGGACGCCATAATTCGTGAGGATTGGCTCGGCGAACTCGCGATCAAGCGCGGAGTAAACAACCACCGAGCCCCCCTGCCCGCCGCCAGCACCGCAGCCCGCAAAACAGGCTGCAAGCAGCAACAGGGCCGCCAGCCATCCGGTTGATCGAACATATTTACATTGTCTCACAATTTCATTCTCCATCGAAAATCCTGCGACATTTGTATCATGAGAACTTTCGCGGTTCCGTTCAAGTGTCGGCCGAGATCTCTTTCGCTGCCAGCGTCGATCTGTTGAGCTAGAGGGCGTACGCTGGACCGCGTATTTGAGGAGGATGCAGGGTTATGATCGAATCGAGCGACGGCCGGGAGCGGGATCCTGTTTGCGGGATGCTGGTCGATCCTGCGCGGGCCGCGGGCTCGAGCGTGCACGAGGGGGCGGCGTACTGGTTCTGTTCCGCGGGCTGCAAGCGCAAGTTTGACGAGAACCCAGCGCGTTACCTGCCGCACTCGCCTCAGGGGCGGACTCACGCCTCCTCTGGATTACCGTCGCTCACGGTTCTATCGCATGCCGATGTGCAGGCCGACCAGGCGCCTCCGGGAGCGCAGTACACCTGCCCGATGCATCCTGAGATTGTGAGGGACGGGCCGGGATCTTGCCCCATTTGCGGCATGGCGCTTGAGCCTGTGGCCATCTCGCTTGAGGACGAGCCTGATCCAGAGCTCGCCATGATGTCGAGGCGCTTCTGGTGGTGCCTGGCCGCGGCGGCGCCCTTGCTCGCGATCGCCATGGGGGGAATGATCC
The DNA here is from genome assembly GCA_027451885.1 of Planctomycetales bacterium. GTDB lineage: Bacteria > Planctomycetota > Planctomycetia > Isosphaerales > Isosphaeraceae > JAKBAP01. The sequence goes on along the minus strand of DAIDHX010000065.1, from coordinate 218 downwards.
CCGCGCTTCATGGGCTGGACTCGAGCCGATTCGGGGTGCTCTTGCAGCTTGCGCTCGCCACGCCCGTGGTCGTGTGGGGCGGCTGGCCGATCTTCCAGCGCGCGTGGGCCTCGATCCTCGCGCTCAGCCCGAACATGTTTACCTTGATCGGGCTTGGTACGGGCGTGGCTTACGGCTACAGCCTTTTTGCCGCACTTGTGCCGGGTGCGATCCCTGAG
>DAIDHX010000064.1 GCA_027451885.1 Planctomycetales bacterium | reverse complement strand
CCGCCGCGCCCGCGGCCGTGAGCGCATGGCCCACGTTTGATTTCACCGAGCCGATCACCGGCCGGTGCTCTGCCCCCGCTTGCCGCCAGAGTGTTTGCAGGCTCTCGAGCTCCACGGCGTCCCCGCGCGGAGTGCCCGTGGCGTGGCATTCCACAAGGTCGACCTCGGCGGGCGTCCAACCAGCCTCGCTGTAGGCGCGCTTCATGGCCTCGAGCTGGCCATCGGTGCTCGGCGCAAGGAGCTCGCCACTCTGGTCGTTTGAGAGGCCGACGCCGGCCACGACGCCGCGAATGCGGTCGCCGTGCGCAAGGGCGTCGTCAAGCCGCTTGAGCACCACCACCCCCGCGCCCTCCGCGACCACGAGCCCATCGGCCTCGCGATCAAAAGGCGCAGGCCGCCCGCGCGGGGAGAGCGCCCGGAGCTGCGTGAAGCCCATCTGCGTGTAGAGTGAATCCGGGCGCGAGACGCCGCCGCAGAGCATGGCATCTGCGCGTCCCGCGCGGAGCCAGTCCATCCCAAGCTTGACCGCATAGAGCGACGAAGCACACGCGGCATCGATCGTGAACGCCGGGCCGGAAAGACCAAGCGCCTGCGCCACGAGCGCAGCGGGCAAACCGGCGGGGAAGGCGGCGTAAGGATCGAGGGGAGGGACGTTATCCGCATCGAGCCCGAGCGCATGATCGAACGCGCGGCCGAGCAGGTCGGCCGTGAGGCGGGCGGAGGTCTCGGTGGGTAGTACCACGTTGCCGAGGACCACGCCCACCCGGGCGGGGTCGACGCGAGCAAGCTGGGCGTCTTGCCAGGCGGCGTGGGCGGCGGCGATCGCCAGTTTGTGGAGCGGGTCGAGACTCTGCACGCGGTCAGGCGGCAGTTTGAGCGCGAGCGCCTCGACCCGCGGTGTTGCAACGAACCCCCCGCGCTTCGAGCAGACGCGATCGGGCTGGGCTGGGCGAGAGTCGAACGCCTCATCTGGATCGACGAGCCAGCGCCCCTGCGGAACCTCGGTGCAGGCGTCTCGATTCTGCGCGACGAGATCCCACAACCCCGCGGCGGTGTCAGCCCCGGGATAGGTTGCTCCCATCCCCACGATCACAATCGTTCGGGCCCCATCGCGCCCGTGATCGGCCGGCATCAATCGACCCGCGAGAGAGAAGACGCGGCCGATCCCTGGCCGAGACCCAGCAATTGGTTTCGCCGAAACGCCCGCTTGAGCGAGGCGTCGACCACGCATTCGTAACCCGTGATCGCGGCCACCAGCTCGCCGGTTCCGGTGCTGAATTCCAGTTCAGCGACCGCGCGGGACTCGCTTGAGCGGCTCACCCGGGCCGTGATCCGCACACCTTCCCGGGGGAACCGAGCGCAATATTGCCTGTAGGCACCAAGGGCGGTTGGCAGCGAGTTGTTTCCCAGCCGTTCGCGGCACCAGATGGTCATGAGCTGGAAGGCGCAATCGACGACAAGCGGGTCGGTGAGCCACAGGCCGCGGAGGGGCGACTCGAGCCAGCGAGCGGGCGCGGGGGCGGCCATGGCCCAGGCCGTTGCACCTTGCGCGTCGAGCCCCTCGATGCGCTCAAGCCCGCGGAGCTCGGGCCCGTGGAAGAGCACCTCGCGGTAGTAATCATCGGGATCGAACCGACCTTGCTCGGCGATGATCGGTTGCAGGCGAGGCAGGGCCGGCCCATGCGCCTCGCCCAGGATGACCGTGGCCCGGGCGTGGGTGAACACGCGGCCCTTCGCCGCGGTACTGCGCATCTCCACGGGAGCATGGAGCTTGCCCGATTCCCACCGGCCCTTTGCAAGATACGTCTCCACTGTGACGGCAGGCGCGTCGGCGAGCACCACGCCCTTGTACAGCGTGAGCTGGTCGAGCCCCTCGAGCACAAGCCCAGGATGGCGCTGAACCGCCGCCTCGGCTAGCCACTCCAGAATGAGCGCCATGGGCAGGACCGCGTGGCCGTCGATCACGTGCGAGGCCAGCACGGGCGCTGAGGCAACGCTGAGCTCTCTGCGCGCGATACATTCCGCGTCGCCCGCCGAGGGGACCGTTGCGCTGCGGCCAGGAGCCGGAGCCGCGGTTTGCGGCGGCTCGCCCGCGATCACCACGAGCTCCACTGGCTCTCCGGGCGCCGATTCAATCGCATCCACCAGCACGCGAGCACCCGCCTCAAGCGGGATCAGCCCGATCCCTTCACGCTGAAAAACCGCCGCCAGGCTGGCATCGACCATCCCGCCGTCCCACGGGCCCCAGTTAAAAGAGACGACGCGCGTCTCCGGCAACTGGGTCGCGAGCGCCTGACCAATCTTGTTCAAGGCCTCGTTCGCCGCGGCGTATGCCACCTGGCCCACCCGGCCATAGCGGGCGGTGGACGAGGAAAAGAGCGCGACGAATCTGAGCAGCCGGGGATCGAGCGCCGCGAGCACGTTTTCGAGCCCGCGGACCTTGGTGCCGTGCACCACGCGAAACTGATCGAGCGTCTGATCGGTGATGTTGCGATCGGCAAGCACCCCCGCGCCATGAACCAGTCCGCGCGGCTCGCCCTGTTCGCGGCGGATACGCTCGATGACCCGGCCCACCGCGTGCGGATCGCGGACGTCGACGGGTTCGTGAATCACGGTCGCCCCCGCGCGCTGCATGCGCTCAAGGTTCGCTCGCATGGCTCGGCCCGCGAGAATGGCCCGCGCGGACTCGGCAAGCTCGCGAGGGCTCAAGCGGGCGGCCGAGGAATCGAGCAGGGCCTTACGGAGCTCCGCCTCGGTGCGGCAATCGCGGGTCGCGGGCGATTCCGGAGCCGGCAGCGCCCCTCGGCCGAGCAAGACAAGCGTTGGCTTGTACCGTTCCGCGAGTGCGGTCGCGGCCGCGGCGGTCACGCCCCGCGCTCCGCCCGTCACGAGTATCACCTCACCCCGGCGAATCAAAGGTTGAGGACGCGGATCGCCCGCGGGCGCCCAGGGCGCAAGCTCGATCCCGATCCGAGACTCGCCGCGGATCCCGATCTCGATCGGCCCGGCGTGGCCAAGCTCCATGATGATGCGTCTGGCCGCGGTCTCGGCATCGAGATTGGGATCAACGTCCATGGCCTTCGCATTCACGCCTGGCCACTCGAGCGCGGCGGTTTTGATCATGCCGGCGAGCGCGCCTGTCTCCGCCTGGGTGGATTCAGCGACACCCTTCAGCCCGAACGATCCGCCGAGCCGCGTGATCGACGCCAGAAACGCACCCCGGGTCTCCGCGGTACGCTTGAGCGTTCGCGCGGAAGCGTGCAGGACCTCAAAGGCGTGCTCGATGAATCCGTGACTGGGATGCTCGGGGGCGAGAATCACAAGCCCATCCAGCGCGGGAGGCTCGCTTGGGCACGCGCCGGGATCGATCCGGTCCACGCGCAGCCCCTTTGATTCGAGCTGCCGGCCAAGCACGCGGGACAGCGGCGACTCATCGGCCATGAGCCAGAATACGCTGCCAGCGCCAGGGTGTTGCCCGTCGTCGATCCGTTCAAGCAGCGCGCTTCGTGGCGCCTGGATCGAAAGCGGCGTGATCGCGACTTCGGCCTTGCCGTTGGGAATCGTCGAGGGAGCTGGCGGATGCGTCCCTGCCGGCTCGAGAGTCGACTCAGGCGCGGGGATCTCACTGGTTGTCGGCGGTCGATTGCCGAGCCGCTCGACGATCGCGCGGAGCGTGGCAAGGCTGGCCAGCTCCTCGGCGTCCACGACCACGCAGTCGGGTCTGCGCTCCTGCACGGCCGAGAGGATCTCCACGCGCTTGATCGAGTCGATGCCCAGATCGGCGTCGAGGGCCATATCGAGCTCGAGCATGTCCACCGGGTAGCCGGTCTTGTCCGCGACGGTTTCGAGGACGACCTGCGCGAGCGAATCCGCGGCCGCGATCGCCGCGGCGGCCGCGGGCGCCTGCGGCGCCTCTAACGCCGAGGCCGACGCGTTTGCCCCTCCCGCGAGGAAATCCACGATCGCCGCCAGGGTTGTCAGGCTGGCGATCGCCTCGGCATCGGGCCGGCGTGCCCCTGGAAGCGTCTCCTCGAGCGCTGAGAAAATCTCCACGCGCTTGATCGAGTCAATGCCCAGATCGCCGTCGAGCGTCATCTCGAGCGCGAGCATCTCCGCGGGATAGCCTGTCTTGTCCGCGATGGCTTGCTTGATTGCGGCCTCCGCCCGCGCCCGGCCCGCGTGATCGAACGCGGCGGCCGGCTCAGGTTGAGCTGGGATCTCAGGCTTCGGATCAGGATGCGCTGGGATCTCATGCCTCTGCGCAGGGTGCACGGAGAGCAGATGCAAGATTGACCGTAGCGTCGTCAAGGAGCCCAGTTGATCGGGCGCAAATGCTGGCAGGCCAGGTACACGCTCCTGAAGCGCGGAGAGAATCTCAACACGTTTGATCGAGTCCACGCCCAGGTCGGCGTCGAGGCTCTGGTCGAGATCGAGCGCCTCGATGGGGTAGCCGGTTTTCTCGGCGACGACGTCGAGCAACAGGGACTCGAAGGCGGGGGTGGGTTTGTGTGCGGTGGTTGCAATCGGTGCCTGGGCGGGCTGCGTGGCGGGTCGCGGCGCAGGCCCGACGACACGGGGCGCGCTGGGCTCAGGCAAGTGAGTGTGAGTGTGCCTTGACCGAGCGGGCTCGGCGTGGCCATTGCCGTTGCGATGCGGCTCGACCGGATGCGCCGGCCGCTTGAGCTCCGCCTGCGCGGGTGCCGGCAGCGACTGCGCGCGTGGCTCAGGCGGGACGCAGGCCCCGCCCAGCCCAAGACGGTCTTGCTCCTCCAGCAGCTTCATGAACGCTTGCTGGGTGCGCTCCTGGCCTTCCAGGAACAGCCGGTGCAGGTCGGCCGTGCGCTCAGCCATGCGCTCGAGTGCGGCCAGGCTCTCTCGCGCCGCAGTCAGGCGATCGCCAGCCACGACCGGGAGCGACTCGAGCGAGACCGGCTTCCGCTCCGTGGGAAGATGCTCGCCGTTTCGCTCAACTGATTGGGATAACGGGTGATACGGCTCTGACGGCGGGTTCATGGTCCGGGCGTTTCCATCCTGCTGGACGAGCGTCGTCGTGGCGGGCTCGAGGCGATCGGGATTCTTCACCGGGCGCTCACTCGCGGCCGCAAGCGGGCTCGCGGCCCGGGCGCTGGTCGCGGGTTTCGCATTCGCGCCTGAGACCTTGACCGTCAGCCCCGGCTTCCGCGCTGGGACTGAGCGCTCGAGCTCACCATCATCCCAGCCGCGAAGTGCAATATCATAGCCGAGTCCAGCCAGGTTTGCGAGCAGGGTCGCCAAACCTCGCAGTCCTCCCTCCTTGCCGCGGGCTGGATCAACGGCCAGGGCAACATGATCGCGCCCGGCAAGAATCCGCCGCACCAGGCCGGTGAGCTTGGCATCGGGACCGACCTCAAGGAAAACGCGTGCCCCGGCATGGTGCATGGCCTCGACCTGGGCAGTGAATTCGACGGGGGCGGTGAGCTGGTCAGCGAGCAGGTCGCGTGCCGCGTCGGCGGCGTGAGGATAGGCCCCGGCGGTCAAGTTCGAGTAGACCGGGATCGAACCAGGCAGGACGTCGACCTGCGCGAGCGCCTGGCGGAACGGGTCGCGTGCCGCTCGAACGCCTGGGCTATGGAACGCGGCCGAGACGCCGAGTGCGTGCACGACCACGCCGGCCGATTCGAAGACGCGTCGGGCGCGGAGGATTTCTGCGCTCGAGCCTGAGAGCACGCACTGATCGGGAGCATTTTTGTTCGCGATGACGAGATCGAGGTTGTGCTCGCGGATGAGGTTCGAGACGATGTCGAGCCGCGCCAGCACCGCCAGCATCGCGCCTGTCCCCGCGGCTGCGCACGCGCCCGCGAGCGCTCCGCGGCGAATGGCAAGGTCCGCGAAGCGCTCCTCATCGATGCGTCCAGCGGCGAGCCACGCGGTGAGCTCGCCGAAGCTGTGACCGCCGGCCAGATCCGCCCGCACGCCGAAGCGCTCAAGCACGCGCCAAAGACCAAGCGCGATTGCGCCCAGGGCGGGCTGGGCGTAGCGTGTGTCGCGGAGCGCGTCCTCGGCCGCCCTGGCGTCTCGGTCGTCGAACAGCCGCCGGGGATAGATGCGATCGGCGAGCTCAGGCAGGCGGCGGTGAAATCGCTCGAGGGCCTGATGCATGACCGGGAATCGGCACGCGAGCTCGCGCAGCATGCCCACGTACTGCGATCCCTGGCCGGGGAAGAGCACGGCGAGCTTGCCCGCCGGGCGTCCCTCGCCAATCACGATGCGGGCGGATCCGCGTTCTGTGCTCGCGCCAGCGCGGGCGGTGGAAAGCAGGCTCCGCGCCCGCGCGGCCAGTGCGGCCGGATCGTCCACGCCGCGACTGGCCACGAACAGCATGCGATGCAGGTCGCCCGCGCGAAACGCGCGGCGGCTCCGCGCGGCCTGTGCCCGAAACGCCTGCCACTCGCAAGGTTTCTCGAACTGCGCGAGCTCCTGTGCGATCGTCTCAGGCCGGTCGGCCGAGAGGGCGACAATTTGCGTGTCGCCATCCCAGTCGATGGTCTGCGCAACCGCTTCGGCCTCCTCAAGCACGCAATGATAATTGCTACCGCCAAAACCAAACGCGCTCACCGCGGCTCTGCGCGGGTGCCGTCCGCTCGAAAGCCACGGCCGGGGGGCGGTATTCAGGTAAAACGGCGACCGGCCCGTGGCCAGCGAGTCGATCGGCCGCTTGACCTTGATCGAGGGGGGCAGCACCTTGTGTTCGAGCGCCAGGATCGCCTTGATCAGTCCGGCCACGCCCGCCGCCGCCTTGGTGTGCCCAACCTGTGATTTCACAGACCCAAGCGCGCACCAGGCGCTCGCCTGCGCCTGAGCTGAGTAAACCGACTCGAGCGCGGCAAGCTCAACCGAGTCGCCGACCTTTGTTCCGGTACCATGCGCTTCGACAAGCTCGATGGTCTCGGGCAACGCCCCCGCCAGCGTGTACGCCTCGCGCAGCGCCCTGGCCTGGCCCGCGGCCGAAGGTGCGTAAACCGCCTGCCCCTTACCATCGCTCGAAGTCCCCACCGAGCGGATCACCGCGCGGATGCGGTCGCCGTCACGCCTGGCGTCGTCAAGCCGCTTGAGCACCACCACGCCCACGCCTTCGCCCAGAATCGTGCCGTCAGCCTGGGCGTCGAACGGCCGGGCGTCGCCCGTCGGCGAAAGCGCGGGCGTCTTGCTGAAGCACATGTACATAAAAATGTCGCTGAATGTATCCACGCCGCCGCAAACGGCCATGTCCGACCGCCCGGAGGCAAGTTCAAGCATCGCCATGTGGAGCGCGGCCAGCGAGCTGGCACAGGCGGCGTCGACCACACAATTCGAGCCCTTGAGATCGAGCCGATTCGCGATCCGCCCCGCGGCCACATTGCCCAGCAGCCCTGGGAACGAATTCTCTTGCCAACCGACGTACGACGCCGCGATCCTGTCGCAGACCTGTTCGGCCAGGTCGGTGGGGACGCCGGAATCCGCGAGCGCGCGTTTCCAGATTGGCCGGCCCAGCCGGGCGCCGAGCGGTACCACCATCTCAAGCGCGCCTGTGACCCCGAGAATCACACTGACGCGTTCGCGATCAAAACCTCGATCCCCGCCGTAACCGGCGTTCTCAAGCGCGGACCGCGCGGCCAGCAGGCCCAGAAGTTGGGTTGTGTCGGTGGCCTCAATCGCGTTCGGCGACAGGCCGAAGTCCATGAGCGGGAAGTCGACGGGCGTGAGAAAGCCGCCCCGCCTGGCGTAGGTTCGATCAGGCGCCCTGGGATCGGGATCGAAATACTCTTCGGGGCGCCAGTGCGTGGCGGGAATCTCGGTGATGGCGTCGCGGCCGTCGCGGATGTTCGCCCAGTACCGCTTCTCGTCCTCCGCCTGAGGAAACATGCAACCCAATCCGATCACGGCCACCGGAACGGGTCTCGAGGGAACGGACGACTTCAACGCGCTGCCCTTTCGATCGGCGGGAGTCGCGGCCCACGCACGCATTCGTGGCGAGGGCCGCTCACAACGAATGGTGTTATGCTAGGGAAACAGCGGGACTTTCACAATCGGGCTCGTCGAAAGCGGGCGGAGCCGGGGAATTCCCGCGGGTACGGCAACGCCCTGCATGCGCAGGGCCTGAGCACGGGCGAGTACCGCCGCGCCATGGAGGATCGCCTGGGAGACCGTTGCGGCCCGCCGATTCGCGACCGACTCGAGCACGGTTCCCCGCACCCAGTCGTTGAACGCCGCCATCGCGGGACCGCACCAGATCTGGTAATCGACCGCTCGGTCGGGCACGCCCGCGTTCGCCCACTGCGACGACATGCCCAGGTACCAGCGAAACACGAGCGCCATTTTCTTCTTGGGATCATGGGCTGCGCGTTCGATCCGGCTGGGATCACGGGCCGTGAAATAGGCCTTCGTTTGTTCCCAGATCGACTCGAGCGGGGCGCGGAAGATGGTTTTCTCGAGATTCGCGCGCTCGGCGGCGGGAATCTCATCCAGTGATTCATACTGGCGATAAAGCTCGTAGAGCTTGGCCGCGCGCATGGGGAAGAGCGTGCCTCGTTTGAGCACTTGCACCTTGACCCCCATTTCGAACATGTCGGCAGCGGGGGCCATGGCGACATCCGCCTGTCTGGCCTGGGCGAGCATGGCGCGCACAGGATCGCTCGTGCCGGACTCGACGCATCCTTGATTGACGGAGCCTGTGACCACATAGGCCGCACCCATCGCGAAGGCGGCCGCGGCGGCCCAGGGGGTAGAGATTCCCCCTGCCGCGCCGATGCGGATCGACCGGTCGAAGCCGTGCTCCTGGCTCATGCTGTCGCGGAGCGCGAGCAAGGTTGGCAAAAGCGCGATTGCGGGCTGGTTGTCGGTGTGGCCTCCGGAATCGGCCTCGGCCGTGATGTCTTCCGCGAGCGGGATCCGCGCGGCGAGCTCGGCTTCCCTGCGTGTGATCGAGCCGGCCGCAACCAGGTCCGCCAGGATCGATTCCGGCGCAGGCGCCATGAAGCGCGCAGCGGCCTCGACCCGCGAGACCTTGGCGATGATTCGGTTCGCCGCCTGAATCCGCCCCGATGGATCGACCGAAACTCCCTTCGCCCGATACCGCACCACGGCCGGAGTAAGCCGAAGATAGGCCGATGCCTCAACCAGCCGCACTCCGCGCCTGAGGTAAAGGTCGACAACCGCGTTCTCAAGATCGGGCTCGCCAGGGCTGTGGATCAGGTTGAACGCGCGCGGCTGATCGGGCTCGAGCGCGTGCTCCAGCCGGTCAATCGCGCGTTCGACCTCCGCCACCGGCAATCCCGCCGCGCCGAAACTGCCCAGATACCCGGACCGCGCCATCGTCTCCACCAGCTCGACCGAAGCGATCCCGTTTGCCATCGCGCCGGCCATGCAAGCAAAGCGCACACCGTGCTCGTTCGCGAATCCGGGATCTCCCAGGTTTTCGAGCGGGCAAGCTGGAACGCTCGCGACCTGACCGTCCCCCGCCTCGGCATCGAATCCGCCCGGCTCGAGGTCAATCACCTCAAAATGAGGCGCACGGCCTCGAACCTGGAATGGTTGCTCGACGTTCTCGAGTGCCCGGTCGAGATTGCGTGCAAACGATGAGGCCTCGACCACGTCCCGACGCTCCATTCCCTGCGGCTCAATTCCCAGTTGCGGCAGTCAGAACCTCGTCACCCACGACGAGCCCCAATCTCGATTCCCGGCCAGGACCCAGCCGCTCGGACGTACTAGGTTAGTCGCCTCGACCGACTTCGTCGATCGATGGTCGCGAAGTTGCCACCCGCAAACCGCCAAAGTGCGGCCGGGGCACACCCGCGGGTGCGATCCCTTCATTGAGTATAAAAGGTGCAGGCCCATGATGGACATGCTGCACCACCGACCCCAGCCCCGCATCCGAGAAAAGCGCCCGGAATCGCCCGGCGGAAGCATGATGCACGCATTGTTCTACCGTTGACACACACACATCGTAAATGAACCAACCCCAGATATTGTCACGATATCCGTCGATGAGCAGGAGCCGGCCGCCGGGCCTGAGCACGCGCGCCATCTCCTGCACGGCCCGATCCTGGCGGGGATAATGATGGAAACTGTTGGCGCACGTGACGAGGTCGAACACGCCGGTCTCGAACGGCAGGTTCTCGCTGTCTCCCTGAACGGGGAGCACGCGGCCGCGATGTTCTTGCCAGCGCGCGCGGCCTTTTTCGAGCATGCCTCCCACCAGGTCGATCCCCCAGACCTGCACGTTGGGCAGCGTCGACCGTACCAGAGCGGCGAACACTCCCGTGCCGCAGCCCACGTCAAGCAACCGTGTGGGGCGATCGCCCGCGACTTCACGAATGCGCTTGATGAGCGCCTGATGCGACGGTGAAAAGAGCAGCCACTGCAGGATCGAACGGTCGTAGCCCTTGCTCCAGTGAGTAAACTCGCGGACCGCCAGGCGCTTCTCGTCTTTCATGGCCGGCCTCCCTGCCGTCTGGCCCTGCATTTCAAATCCTGTGGTGTGATCGGAATCTGAAGGTCACTTATACCCAACCTGGCCTTTCGGGCAACCCAGAATTGCTCGTAGGCCCTGCTAATCAATCAGCTTGCGCTCGCGGTTGAAAGCCCTCCCGAACGACTCTACGATGAGGACGGAGGGACGATCGAGCTTTTCCGGATCGCGGGGGATCGAGCGTGAACGACCGCCGACCAGGCAAACCCATCTACCTGGACAATCACGCCACGACGCGCGTTGATCCGCGTGTGCTGGAGGCGATGCTTCCTTTCTTTTCGGATCTTTATGGTAACGCGGCGAGCGCAGGCCACGCGTTTGGCTGGGCGGCGGCGGACGCGGTTGCCCAGGCTCGGTCGCAAATTGCTGCTTCGCTTGGGGTTGAGTCGCGTGATGTGATCTTTACCTCAGGCGCGACGGAGTCCAACAATCTCGCGCTCAAGGGGGTTGCCAGGGGCGCGGGGAGCAAGGTCCGCACCCACCTGGTCACGGTCGCGAGCGAGCACAGGGCCGTTCTTGACCCGATCCGGCAACTGGGGCGCGAGGGCCATGCCGTCACGGTGCTTCCGTGCGACGAGTACGGCGGCATCGATCCCTCCCGAGTTGCCGAGGCGATTCGGGATGACACTCTGCTCGTTTCGATCATGGCCGCGAACAATGAGGTCGGCACGCTCAACGACGTGGATGCAATTGGCGCGATCTGCCTGTCTCGCGGAGTGGTCTTTCACACGGATGCCGCTCAGGCCGTGGGCAAGATTCCCTTGCCCGAGCTGGCGCAGCACGTTGATCTGCTGAGCCTGACCGCGCACAAATTCCATGGTCCCAAGGGGGTTGGCGCGCTCTACGTGAATCGCTCAAGGCAGCCGTTTCGGATCCAGCCGCTTGTCGACGGCGGTGGTCATGAGCGCCGGCTGCGGAGCGGTACCTTGCCCGTCCCACTGGTGGTTGGGATGGGGGTTGCGCTCGATCTGGCCGTGCGTGAGCGACCCGGGGAATCGGCGCGTGTGCTCGAACTGCGCGAGCGGCTCTGCGCAGGGCTGTGCGAGCGCATCCCCGCGGTCCGCGTGAATGGGCATCCCCTGCGCCGCTTGCCCGGCAACCTGAATCTGAGCTTCCGCGATGTCGATGGCGGCGCCTTGCTCATGAGTCTACGCGACGTGGCGGTGAGCTCAGGCTCTGCTTGCTCATCGGCGGAGCCCGAGCCCAGCCATGTCCTGACCGCGATGGGACTTGACGAGGAAACCGCCCGGGCCAGCCTGCGGTTCGGAATCAGTCGATTTACCACGGCCGAAGAGATCGATTTTGCCGTCGAGGCGGTCACAGCGGCCGTGCAGGGCCTGCGCCAGCACAGCATCGCGTGGAAGTCCGGGGTGACGAACGATTTGACTTGATTGTAAGATAGGGGTATGAGGCCAGCGCCCGGCGTGCGTCGCCCAAACGCGGCCAAGACCGTCGGTTTCACGGAGAGACAAGTATGAGCGTGACGTTGACCGAGAAGGCCGCGAACGAGGTCAAGAAGATCATCACCGAGCAGAGCCTGCCCAGCGAGACAGTGCTCCGAGTGGGGGTGCAGGGGGGCGGTTGCAGCGGCTTCTCCTACAGCCTGGGCTTTGACACCGCGACATCCGAGCGCGACCGCGTCGTTGAATTCCATGGCGTGAAGCTTGCCGTCGACAAGAAGTTCGACCCCTACCTTGATGGCACCGTGGTCGACTACTACGACGGGCTCGAAAAGCGCGGATTCGTTTTTAACAATCCGAACGTCGTGAAGTCCTGTGGCTGCGGCAGCTCGTTCCAGGTCTGAGCGGAACTTTGCCTGGGTCCCCCACCCCTGGGCATGCACCTCCCCGGCTGCGGGCGGAATCGCATCCGCAACGGCCGGGGTGAGTTGAACCGATTCCAGTCGCGACTCGTTCGCTCCCACCTCTCCCCGCCAACCGCGCGCGAGGAGAGGGGGATCGGCTTTTCGATGCCGGGCGAGTCGACTTCGCCAGCGAAGTCCGAGACCTGCTCAGGTGGCTTTTGCCGCCCGTTATGAGGCGGCCGGGCCCCATTTCCAGCCCTCGGCAACCTGGGGATTCACCACGCAATCGCCTGGCCAGCGGTTGTGATAGAGGTCCACGATCGTCTGCGCGGCCATTTCAGCCATGGCGGCCATGGAGTCGATGTCGGTGCCGGCGATGTGCGGCGAGAGCACCACATTCGATAGCCCGAGCAGCGGACAGCCTGGCCTGGGCGGCTCGTCGCACAGAACGTCGAGCCCCGCGCCCGCGAGCTGGCCTGATTTCAGTGCATCGGCAAGGTCCTGTTCGACGACGAGCCCGCCCCGCGCTGTGTTCACAAGGCACGCGCCCGGCTTCATCCTGGCGAGAAAGTCACGGTTGACCATGCCCTTGACGCCCGCCGTCAGCGGGAGGTGGAGGCTCACGTAATCCGATTGTGCGAGCAGCGTCTCGAGATCCGCCCGTTCGACGCCGTAGCTCCTGTCGAAGGCAGCGTCGACGACGGCGTCATGCGCCAGAATCCTCATGCCGAAGGCGTGGGCGCGGATCGCCGTGGCCTTACCGATTCGACCCAGGCCGATGAATCCGATCGTCTTGCCCCGGACCGAGTTCACAAGAGCCCGGTCCCAGCCGCCGCCATGGATGACCCGGTCGTTATGGACGACCCTGCGCGCAAGAGCAAGGATCAGGGCGAAGGCTTGCTCGGCCACGCTGTCGTGATTGGTGCCGGGGGTGATCGAGACCGCAATCTTGCGCGTGGTCGCGGCGGGCACGTCAATGAGATCGTAACCCACACCCGTGCGGGCGATCGACCGCAGCCTGGGCGCAGCGGCAAGGAGCTCGGGCGTCATCCGCTCTCCACCGGCAAGGAGGGCATCAATCTGGGGCAGGTAGGGGCGAAGCTGGTCGGCCGTGAGCGCAAAGTCGCCAACCGGGTCGATCACCTCGAAGCCCCCCTCGCGCAAAATGCGCCTGAAGGGGCCGTCCTGTCCGCGGAGAAGATATGGTCCAACCAGCACACTTGGCATGTTCGACTCTTGGTTATGGGCGGTACGATAAACGCGGGAGAGGCCGTTCCCTCGCACAATCGAATGGACGGCTTGCATGGTGATTCGGTTAAACTTATTCTCACGGGCTTCCAGAGGCAACACACCCCAGGGTGAGCGTCTCTCTGGATGTTCTGGAAGTGGGCCTTGTCTCAGACCGCGGTCGACGAGGCAGTCCCCGGTCGAGGTTGGCAGCCGATCGCCCGCAACAGCGCGGCCTGGCAAAGAATTCCGGCGGCTTGCCCGCGATCGCTCGTGTCTCCAATCCCGGTCGGGCCGGGAAGGCGTGAAGTAGGTTCGACATGGGGGTAATTACCTTTCGCCTGCCCTCGTTCGATCCGGGTCGAGCGACGCCGGACCTCCGTCATGCCTATGGCATGGGCCTGGATCGCATGCCTTCCCGCCTCAGGATCGAGCCCAGGAACGGTTATCTCACCTGCTACAAGGATAACCCCGAAAGCATTCGCTTCTTCGTCCCCTGGCCGGTGCCCGGCCATGGTATGCCGATCGTGGGCACGGCAACCCTGGTCGAGCGGCCAGCGCCCTATAATCTTGAGGTCGAGCTCGCGCGCGGCAAGCTGAACGACGTGCGAAATCAGGTTGCCGAATGGACTCAGCTTGGACTTCGCACGCCACCTTCGCTGGATCAGGCGCTGGCGCGTTCAGGCCGGGCCTTCGTTCAGGCTTCAGGCGCAATTGATGAGCCCGCGGCTCGCGCCGCGAAGGCCGCGGAATCGCTCGCGGAAGCATGGCACGCCAGCGCCATCCTGCTCGAGGCATACACGGCCCAGATTCTCGACAATCGGCTCGCGGTCAGCCCGCGGCTCCCAACAGCCGTTGGGATCGTGCTCGATGGCCAAACCAAAGCCATGCCCCCGGCGCTTGTTCGCCGCAAACTGTTTAATCAGTCATTGCTCAGCTTTAACTGGCGGGCCGCTGCTCCCTCCGAGGGGCAGTATCGTTGGGATGTGCTCGATGCCCAGCTTGCGCAGGCAAAAACGCTGGGACTGCCGGTCGAGATTGGGCCGTTGATCGACCTTCGAAAAGGGGCCTTGCCAGATTGGATCTGGCTCTGGGAGGGTGATCCGGACGCGATTGCCGGGCTCGCGGCGGACTTTGTACGTCACGCCGTCACGCGCTATCGGGGGAAGATTCCCCTGTGGCACATCATCCACCGTGTGGGCTGCGGGGAGATTCTGGGGCTTTCAGAGGAGGATCAGATCCGCGTCACGCTCCGAGCACTTCAGGTGGCTCGGCAAGCGGATCCCTCGATCCAGCTCACAATCGGCGTTGATCGTCCCTGGGCGGAGTGGATGGGCTCGAGCCGATTTCAGCTTGGACCGCTGCACGTCTGCGATTACCTCAAACGTTGCGAGGTAGGGCTGTCGGCCGTTCTCGTCGAGCTGGCGCCCGGTTTCACCACGCCCGGCAGCCACGTGAGGGACACGCTTGAGCTCTCGCGCCTGCTCGACCTTTATTCGTTGCTCGATTTGCCGCTCCACGTCTGGATGGCGATTCCCACATCGGATGCGCCTGATCCGCTGGCGGATCCGAGCGTCAAGGTCGACCCCGCGCAATGGCCAGGCCCCCTCGATGAAGCACGCCAGTCCCAGTTGGCCGCACACTGGCTCGCGCTCGTGATCGCGAAGCCCTATGTACGCTCGGTCGGCTGGATGCAACCCGACGATTCCACGCCCCATCTCTATCCCCACGCCGGCCTGCTCCGCGGCGACGGCCAGCCCAAGCCCATCGTTCCCTGGCTGGAACGCTTTCGCACGGATTACCTTGCCTGAGGCCCGGTGGAACTTCGGAGGCGTGCCTCTCTCGCAATCCAATGCCTCATCCCCGATCCCCTCTCAATCCGCAAGTCAGGTGGACGCCAGGCGTGAATTCACGCGACTGGGAGATGGCTTCAATATGGGTGCGAGCCCGGGCGAGAGGGCGCGGACGAAGCCCCCACGCGATGCTGAGCGAGACCGGCGGTTGTCACTTCCTGGCCGTGCACTTATACTTCGGTGACACAAAACGACCTTCACCGCACCGCCAGAAACGAACATGTTTGACGATTTTCAGAAGCGGCTAGGCGACGCGATCAAGCGATTCCGCAAGAGCGGAGTCCTGACCGAGGCGAATATCAACGAGGGCCTGCGCGAGGTCCGCACAGCGCTTCTCGAGGCCGACGTCCACATCGACGTTGTCCGCGAGTTCATGACCCGGGTCACGCAGAAAGCGGTCGGCGAATCGCTGATCAAGAGCATTCGGCCCGAGCAGCAAATCGTCAAGATCGTGCATGACGAGCTTGTCGAGCTCATGGGCCCGGTCGATCCCTCGATCCGGTTCGACAAGAACGGCCCAACGGTGATCATGCTTTGCGGTTTGCAGGGCTCAGGTAAAACGACCACGTGCGGCAAGCTGGCCAAGCTGCTCCAGTCGCAAGGGCGCAAGCCCATGCTCGTGGCCGCCGACCTGCAGCGACCGGCGGCGGTGGAGCAGCTCAAGGTCATCGGCCGCCAGCTTGAGGTACCGGTTTACAACCAGGAAGGCGCAACGCCTGTCGCGGTCTGCCAGCAATCGGTCGCCGAGGCGAACCGAACCGGGCGGGACACGATCATTCTCGACACCGCGGGCCGGCTGCACGTTGACGACGAGCTCATGAATGAGCTCGCCCAGATTGAGAAAAAAGCGAAGCCGCATCAGGTGTTCTTTGTCTGCGATGCCATGACGGGCCAGGATGCGGTGGCATCGGCAAGCGCGTTCAACAAGGTTCTTGAGCTTGACGGTGTGATCCTGACCAAGCTCGATGGCGATGCGCGTGGCGGTGCTGCGCTCTCCGTGCGCAAGGTGACGGGCGTGCCGGTGAAGTTCATCGGCAAGGGGGAAAAACTCGATCGTCTTGAGCCCTTTGAGCCCCAGCGGCTCGTCGGTCAGATGCTCGGGATGGGCGATGTGGTCGGCCTTGTGGAAGCGGCCCAGTCGGCCATGGACGCCGAGGAAGCCCAGCGCCAGCAAGAACGCCTCGCCCGCGGGAAGTTTGACCTCGATGACTTCCGCAAGCAGCTTGTGAACATGAAGAAAATGGGCTCGATGCGCGAGCTCATGGGCAAAATCCCCGGCTTCAGTCAGATCTCGACCGAGGCGCTTGGCGGGGTCGATGCCGACCGCGAAATGAAGCTCATCGAGGGCATGATCGACAGCATGACGCCGGCGGAACGATCCGATCCCTCGATGATCGATCTTTCACGCAGACGGCGGATCGCGGCCGGAGCGGGCGTCGATCCATCCGACGTCTCAGGTATGGTGAAGCAGTTCGATGCCATGGCGACCATCGCCCGCCAGATGGCCCAGATGAGCATGATGGATCGGCTGCGAGCGCTTACGGGCCTGGGCAAGGCCGCCGCCATGAACCCCCAGGCCATGATCAGCGCCGGCAAGGTGGGCACCGGCAAACGGCTTTCGCCCAAGGAGCGCGAAAAGCTCCGCAAGCAGCGCGAGAAGGAAGAACGCAAACGCAGGCGGGAAATGCGCGACCGCGAAAACGGCCGAGACGGCGACCAACCCTCGGCATGAGACGAGCAACCAGACCGGGTTCCCGCGACTTTTCGACGAACCGTCTGGAAGAGTCATCCCTTTTATGTTGAAATCGGTGGTTCGCCGTCTCGCCCGGTGCGGCGTGGAGACGCGTACCCCGAGCGAGATCGCCCTAGAGGAGAACGAGCGTGGTTCGATTGCGAATGAAGGCCATGGGACGGAGGCATCGTCCCTTTTTCCGAATTTGCGCGATGGATTCCCGGACCGGCCGCGATGGCCGCCCGATCGAGGAGCTGGGGCACTACGACCCCATGTGCAAGAACGCGGACACACAGACGGTGATCGACGCGAATCGCGCTCGATACTGGCTTTCGGTCGGCGCGATTCCGTCGCACAAGGTACAGGTTTTGCTGAACAAGAAGGGGATCAAGAAGCCTGGTCCGGGCGAGCCCTGGGAACTCCCGGTCGCGCCCGCCACTGCCCCCGCGCCTGAGCCCGCGGCCCAGGCGTGAGTAAAGGTCGGGTGTCCCCATGTCCGGGGCGGCGATTCGATTCGATCTGCTGACGATCCTGCCGGGTGTGTTCGATGGGTTCCTGAGCCAGAGTATCCTGGCACGGGCGATCCGGCGGGGGCTGGTCGAAATCCACCGCCACGACATTCGCGAGTGGGCGGAAGGCCGGCACAAACAGGTCGACGACCGTCCCTTCGGCGGCGGACCGGGCATGCTCCTCATGGCGCCCCCGGTCGTCGCCGCGGTCGAGGCCGTCAGGGCCGCGGCCGAGCCTCGCGGACGTCTGATCGCACTCTCCCCCCAGGGCAGACGCTTCGACCAGATCCACGCCCAGGAACTGGCCGCCGAAAAGCGGGTTATCTTGCTTTGCGGGCGGTATGAAGGCTTCGACGAGCGGATCATCGAAATTCTCGAGCCCGATTTGCTCTCCGTCGGGGATTTTATCCTCTCCGGCGGCGAGGTCGCGGCGATGGTCGTCGTCGATGCGGTCGCCCGGTTGATCCCGGGCGTCCTCGGCGACGCCTCAAGCGCCGTCGATGAATCGTTCGGACCGGACGGAGGACTGGAATACCCGCAATACACTCGGCCTCGCGTGTTTCGCGACCGCGAAGTGCCTGAGATTCTCCTGGGCGGTGACCACGCCGCCATCGCTCGTTGGCGAGCCGCGCACAGGCGGTCGCAGCACTCGTAGAAAAAACCGCTCAGCCTCGGATCGCAACTCGCATCCAGGCGAGCTTTTTCGTATCTTAACCGACTCGAAGACAAGTCACGCGCAGGCGCGCCCGAAAGGAACCTGTCATGCAAAACCGTCTCATGGATCTCGTGGAAAAATCCACACTAAAGGGGTCGGTCCCTTCATTCGAAATCGGCGACACGGTCGACGTGCATGTCCGGATTCTGGAAGGCGACAAGGAGCGGATCCAGATTTACAACGGCGTGGTGATCGCCCGCTCGGGAGCGGGGCCGCGTGAGATGTTCGTCGTCAGGCGGATTGTGCAGGGCGAGGGTGTGGAGCGTAAGTTCCCGCTGCATTCGCCGCGCATCGCGGACATCGTGGTGAAGCGATCGGGCCGGGTGCGCAGGGCCAAGCTCTACTACCTGCGGTCGCGTTCTGGTAAGGCTGTGCGCCTCAAGGAGCGCTATGCTCCCACCGCCTCGGCCGAGGCGAAGACCGCCAAGGCCGAACGCAAGGCCGCCCGCGCTGCCAGCCGCAAGGCGGCGAAGGAAAAGGCCGCGACGGAAGGCTAAGGCCCGGCCGGAACCAGCCAGGCGCCTCAGGTGCGGGTCGTGCGCGTGCGTGAGAACCGCAGGTGAGGCGCGGGCGGGGCTCCCGTCGCACGCGATTCCGCCGCCACTTCGTTCAGATAGTCGAGCAGCCGATCTCGAAATACGTCGGTTGACAGCGTTTCGGCGCGCGCCCGGCCGAGCGCTGGGTTGTGCGGGCAGCCGTCGTTCTCCCATCCCTCGATGGCTGTCATGAGCGCATCGACGCCTTCCAGTTGGTAGATTCGGCCCACCTGGTCGTCAACCGTCTCCGCCGCGCCCCCCTTGCCGAGCGCGATGACCGGCGCACCGCAGGCGAGCGCCTCGATGGGCACAATCCCGAAGTCTTCCTCACCCGGGAACAGAAGGGCGCGGCAGGCGCGGTAGTGGTCCCGGATGACCTCATTCGGCTGCCAGCCCAGGAACCGCACCGTTGGGCCCGCGATCGATTCAAGTCTGTGCCTGTCCGGTCCCTCGCCGATCACAACGAGCGATTTGCCAAGACGCGAGCAAGCGATGATCGCGTCGTCCACGCGTTTGTAAGGCACGAGAGCGGAAACAATGAGGTAGGCATTCGTGCGGGCTTCCCGGTTTGGCCCGGGAGTGTAGAAGCCAACATCGACGGGGGGCTGGATGACCTTGCTCGCGCGGCCGTAGCAGCGCGCGATGCGATCCTCGATCGTTCGCGAGATCGCGATGAAGTGCGACACCCGTGCCGCGGTCACGCGATCCCATTCACGCAGGTGATTGAGCAAGGTCGACGCCATGCGATGCTTGAGCGATCGAGGGCTCCAGCGTCCCAGGTAAGCGTCTCGTCCATCCCAGGCGTAGCGCATCGGTGTGAAGCAGTAACAAACGTGCGGCACGCCCGGCGGCGGTACGACGGCCTTGGCCACGCAGTGGCTCAGGCTGACGACCAGATCCACGTCGCGGATGGTGAGCGTGCGGACCGCGAGCGGCATGATCGGCAGCAGCCCGCGGTAGTAGCGAGAGACCCCCGGCAGGCGCTGAAGAGCCGAGGTGCGGATTTGCATCCGCTCAATCGGCGGCGAGGTCGAGCCCCGGCGGTGGAGCAGCGTGTGCAGCGTGGCGTTCGGAAACGCCTGGCAGAGCACTTCCAGGCATTTTTCACCCCCGCGCATGCCGGTCAGCCAGTCATGCACGAGCGCAACGCGAAGCCCTGTTTGCGGAGTCGCGCTGGACCGAATCAGGCGTTGAGATGCGAAGGCGAGGTCGCGAGCGGCATCCATGCCGGCCTCCTCGGTTCTGCGGGGCGCGACGGAATCCGCGGCCTCATGCCACGCGTCGGCGAACGCGGCCGAACAGTATCGCGGAATCCCATTTCGGGCAACCCCGAGCGACCGACCGCCGGCAGAGCGGATGTCGCCAGGTTTACTGGGGGGGATCAGGCGGCCATCTTCGAGAAACGGTCCCGCCGCGTGGCGTGTGGAGCTGGGCTTTTGCCCGCCCAGGCGGACGCATGCGAGCTTCCCAGATACGTGACCGTGAATGCCCTCTCCAAGCGCCCTATGCCTGAGTCGCTTACATACGGTTCGATCAGCCAGGCGCGGAGCCGGCGCACGGCCAGGATGGAGGAATGCCCGCCACACCCGCGCCGGGGCCGCCTCGCATCGGCCCAAGAACACGCCCGACTGCGCTCCGTGCTTCGATTGGGTGCCCCGCTCCCACGCACTCGCTTACGCTGCGACGATGGAAGAGGACGCCGTTCTCCGTGTCGACAAGGCCCGGGTATCGAGCGCGGCCGAGGCCGTCAGGATGGGGATTTTCGCGAGAACCCGCAGTCCTTGCGCAGGCCGACCAGGTCGAGCAGAAATTGGAAGGTTCTTGATTCGGGTCGCGCCGGCGTGCGTTAGATTCAGGGTGAGAAGACCCCGCAAGGCACCTGAGCCTTCCATCTTCCACCTTCCACGACTCACGTAAAGCACCTCGGCGAATCTCGAGTCGATGAAGCAATAAGGCGAATGCGGGCCGGGTCTGAGCACTTCGCCCGTGGTTCGTGTTCGTTTTGTGACCGGCTGGGCGCCTGCGTTGAGGGGCAGACCTGGCACGAATGCACGCACGAGCGCGCACTGCGTGCTCGTATCGGAGGCGCGGTCGAAGGCGTTGTTTCCGCGCCGACGAAGCGAGCCCAGGCGCGCCAGAAATCGAACCCAGGCGCGTCAGAAAGTGAAGCCAAAGCTTGTCAGAAAGTGAAGCCAAAGCTTGTCAGAAAGTGAGGCCGCAACCGCGGCGCAAAATCGAACGAAGGCTCTCCGTAAAATGAATGTATTCAAGGAGAAGCGTCGAGTGCGAACCGAACCCATTGCGCCCGCGCGGACCGAAGCCAACGCGTTCGCGCGGACCGAACCCAACGCGTTCGCGCGAAGCGAACCCAGCGCGCCGAAAAACCGAAGCCAGCGCGTTCGCGCGGACCGAACCCAACGCACCGAAAAACCGAAGCCAACGCGTTCGCGCGGACCGAACCCAACGCGCCAAAAAACCGAACCCAACGCGTTCGCGCGGACCGAACCCAGCGCGCGGAAAAGAAGCGCGGAGAATCGAATTAATCACATGTCAGGAAAGAAGTTACTCACATTCGCGAAGCGAACCCAACGCGCCGAAAAACCGAACCCAACGCGTTCGCGCGAAGCGAACCCAGCGCGCGGAAAATACGAGGCCAGCGCGCCGCGACAAGCCGAACTCAGCGCGGGAGGTGACGATGCGATTCGGCTGCGGCTGTCGCTCGATCCCGAGGCCCATTGCCGGCTGGGCGGGTCGTGCCGGGAAGGCGTCCGTTTACGATTCGGCGGTTTGTGCCGCGGGGGATGCGTCCTCACGCGTCGAGCATGGGTTCCCAGATCTACGCCTGGAATCGTCAAGTAGCCGTCGTGCGTCCCGGCAGGTCATACCGAGGCGTTCCGGCCCGTCTGCCCTCGATCGAGGATCACGGCTTCCCGGCCGGTTCGCCCACGCTCTTCCGAGCCTTTTCAGGGTTCCGGCCGGCTTCAGTGGGAGAGGCGTTTGGGCGTGCGCTTTCGGCTCCCGTGCGTGTGACACCCGGGTCCGCCAGGGGAAGCTCCACCGGCTCGCTGGCGACCACGGTGAGCGTGCGGTCGCCGCAGGACGCCTTCAGGCTCTTCAGGATGTTCTGCACGATGCGCTCGGGTGCGCCCGGTCGATCCAGTTCGGGCTTTTCGAGAAAGTCGAACTCGATCTCCGCGAGCGCGGCCCTTGCCGCGAATTCATAAATGCGAGCGAGCCCGACCGCGGTGTCGTGATCGCCGCAATCCGCCAGAATCGAGAACCCAAGCGGGTCGGAGTCGTGCAGGGTGAGGGTCAGGCGATTCATGCCGACGAAGAGGTTTTCCAGTACAAACCGACTGTAGGGGTCGGCCGCCTTGAGCTCTCTGAGCATCGATCCGCCATGTTCGTCAATGAAGATCGAGATCGCCCCCTGGCACGCCTTCTCCCATTCCTCCGCGCTCACGAACTCGGGCCCACGCGGGGCAGCCTGCGAAAGCTGCGTTTTGAGAAGCTCCTCGCCGGGAAACCACGCTGTCCGTTCGTCGATCACGTAGAGGCAGGGGACAACTCCCTTCTCGTAGGTGATAAGCGGGTTATTCGGGTTCAGAAAGGGGGTGCCTTGCCTGGCCTTGAGCTGGTAGTAGGTGTGTTCGCCGGACTGGGTCTTGATTGTCTCGATCCCGAACTGGTGCATCCATTCCAACCAGTCGAACGGGGTGACGGTCCGGAAAAGCGGGTTCTTCAAGCCCATCCAGAATGAGGAGAGCTGGTCCTTTTTGGGCTTCATTTGCAAGCTGAAGTCACCCGTGCCCCATGCGATGTTGGCGGTCTCGAGATAGATCTGCCCCGGCTTGCTGGAGTCGAGCTTGATCTCCTTTTGGACGTCCCGGAAGCTGCTGCCCAGGCCCTCCGCCAGGAACGTTCCCAGCGGTTCGCCCCAGGGTCGTTTCAGGATGGCGGCGGGACGAAAGACCGCAACGCCGTGCGCGTTGCCCAGATACATGGGGGTGGAACTGGCCTTGATGGGGGAAGATGGGGGCGTGGGTTTCGAGTCCGCGCCTGGATACGCCCGCGTGCTTGCGACCAGCAAAAGCGTGAAAAGACCCGCGCTGAGGGTTCCCACGCTCAACTGGCTCGAACCTGCCTGTCGCCTCGAGAACAGCATGGCAATCCTCCTTGATCGCGCGGAGCCATCCATACTTTCGCAGTTGTCCGAACTCCTAACGCAAGGGACCTCTTTCGTCAACAACGATTGCTTTGGGTCACGCGCTGGCATTGCCCCAAGGCTTGCCAAGCCGCTGGATTTCACCGACGATAACGGAGCGGCGATTCCCTGGAATCGCACGTGCCTCGGCTCGATTTCACCCGTTTGTTACCCGCAAGCCCATTGGCGCGGCGAGGATTCATGAGGTCGAACGGATCAGTTGCGGAGCACAGGGTTTTGATCCCCGCGCGGGCTGTGGCCGAGCTTACGGCCGCGGTCGGCGAAGAGAACGTGCTCTCGCGCGCGGAGGAGATGCTGGTCTACGAATGCGACGGTTACCTGGTTGAGCGGAGCATTCCCGACCTGGTTGTGTTCCCCACGTCCACCGCGCAGGCGGCCGAGATCGTGCGGATTTGCAATCGCCACGGCCTGCCGTTCGTGCCTCGGGGCGCGGGGACGAGCCTTGCCGGCGGCACGCTCTCGATCGGCGGCGGGGTCATGGTCTGCCTCACACGGATGAAGCGGATCCTTGAAGTCAGCCTGCGCGACCGTTATGCCATCGTTGAAACCGGGCTTGTGAACGTGTTTCTGACGCGGTCGCTGGGGGGCACGGGATTTCATTACGCGCCCGATCCTTCCAGCCAGGGGGCGTGCACCATCGGCGGCAACGTGGCCACGAATTCCGGCGGTCCGCACACGCTCAAATACGGCGTCACGGTCAACCACGTGCGCGGAACCACGCTTGTCATGCCGGACGGCAACGTGGTGAAGACCGGCGGCAAGGTGCTCGACCCGCCGGGTTATGATCTGACCGGGCTGGTGGTGGGCAATGAGGGGACGTTCGGCATCGTCACCGAGGCGGTGGTCAACCTGACTCGTGATCCTGAGGCGGGGCGCACATTCCTGGCGGTGTTCGACTCGGTTGATGCGGCGACGGAGACGGTGAGCGGCATCATCGCCGCGGGGATCGTTCCGGCCGCGCTTGAGATGCTCGACAACCTGATGATCCAGGCGGTGGAGGAGGCGTTTCGTTTTGGCTTCCCGACCGAGGCGGGAGCGGTGCTGATCATCGAGATTGACGGTCTCGAGGCCGGTTTAGAGCGTGAGGCCAGGGCCGTGGCCGAGATCGTCTCCGCGCGTGGAGGCGAGATTCGCCGATCGATTGCCTGGCGCACGCGCAAGGAGCCTGAATATGTGGCGATCTGGAAGAGCCGCAAGTCGGCCTTTGGCGCGATCGGGCGGCTGAGCCCCACCTACTGCACCCAGGACGGCGTGGTGCCGCGGACCAAGCTGCCGCAGATTCTGCGGCACATCGTGGATGTGGGCCGACGGCACAACCTACGGATCGCCAACGTGTTCCACGCGGGGGACGGCAACATTCACCCGATCTTGCTCTTCGACGAGCGGAACGCCGACGAAGTCGAGCGGGTGATGAAGGCCAGTCACGAGATTCTGGACGAATGCATTGCACTTGGCGGCAGCGTGACCGGCGAGCATGGTATCGGCGTGGAGAAGATGGAATTCATGCCGAAGCTGTTTTCGCCGGCGGACCTGGCCGCCATGCTGGCGATTCGAGACGCCTTCAATCCCCAGGGTCGGTGCAACCCGCTCAAGATGATCCCCGGCGGCGCGGGGTGCCTGGAGAAAACCGGTCCCCGCCGCGCTGCCCCAGCCTGAGTTCCGCCCGGTGATTCCCGCCGGGGCCTTGCCGCGTTATCGTGAAGGAGAGTCCGGCGTCTGCAACCGCGGCTCTCCTGGTGTCGAACCGGTTTGATGGAGCGGTCCAGCCGTGACCAAGCGACCTCGATTCTCGCGCTGGCGGCGGTTGCCGGGGGTCTTTCGCAGCGGCGAAAATCGCCCCATCACAAACGACAACGACGTCGATCGCCTCATTCTCTACCTTCCCCAGCGCATCCTTGATCTCGCCGAGTCGCTGGCCGAAAAAGCCGGTGAGCCCTCGCTTCAGCGCTACTGCGAGCTCTTGCTCATGCAGGCCATCGATCGCGAACGGGTCGATCGCAAGGTAGCCGAGGTGGAGTCCAAACGCGGGCGGCTGGGCGGGCTCGACGAGATCGCCAGTGATCCCGATTATCTCGCGGAATTGTCGCGCAGGTCATTGCCCGTGGATTCGAAGCCGCAGCCACTCACGGCGAGCTCCGTTGAGCGGCTCGAAGACGAGCCGGAGACACCGTCGCTCGACCCGCCGCGGGTCATTGAGATCGCAGGCGCGGACCGTGTGATCCCCGTCCCGCCCGGTCATTTGCTCGAGCCGGATGAGGAGCGACCCGAGAAAGGCAACACCCCGATGATCGACACGGCAACGCGGACGATCCTCTGGCGGCACGTGGGGCGGACGGTCGACGAGCACGGCTTTTTGCCCTGTCTCAGACGGGGCGAGCCGGTGCCGCC
The DNA here is from genome assembly GCA_027451885.1 of Planctomycetales bacterium. Lineage (GTDB taxonomy): Bacteria > Planctomycetota > Planctomycetia > Isosphaerales > Isosphaeraceae > JAKBAP01. The sequence continues at coordinate 24,643 of DAIDHX010000064.1, read as the reverse complement.
AGCGAAATCGGCCGAGCTCATGTGGGCGCTCAGGCAGCTTGAGGAGGAGCTTCGGGACGCACCCGTAATCGAACGGGACATGGCCCATGTGCTGCACCGGCTGGCGCTCGAGTCGCAGGTGCTGCTCACCGATGCCTGGCCTGGCGTTTTTGATGAGTCCACGATCGCGGTGATTCGCGCGGTGCAGGAGGGGGTTGAGCGCATTCTTTCCGGCGAGGACATTCGTTATTTCTCGAACCGTCGCCCGGGCGACGCGGAGCAACTGGATTGAGCACCGAATGGAGCTGGCCGGCGAGCGACGCCGGCGGCGTACTTGGCGACGGCCGATTTGCCGTCGCAACCGATCGGCCGCGAACCCCTGAGGAGCTTGCCGAGGCGGTTCGCGCCCGCGCGGCCGAGGGACTGGCGATCTATCCCCAGGGCGGCTGCACAGCGCTTGATTATGGCGGTGTGCCATCACGTCCGGGCGTGGCCATGAGCACGCTCGGGCTCGATCGCGTTGTCGACTATCCTCACGCGGACATGACCATCACGGTCGAGGCGGGGATGACGCTCGCCGCGCTCAGCGCTGTGCTCGCTGGCCAGGGGCAACGGCTCCCGCTCGATCCTCCCGAGCCTGAACGCGCCACGATTGGCGGCATTCTGGCCACGCAGGCGAGTGGACCCAGGCGGTTCGGCCTCGGCCGGCCGCGCGACCTGATCATCGGCGTGACCTTCGCGAGTTCGCGCGGCGAGCTCATCAAGGGGGGCGGGCGCGTTGTGAAAAACGTTGCCGGATATGATTTTCCCAAGCTGCTCACCGGCTCGATGGGTACGCTGGGGGTGATCGTGCAGGCCACGCTGAAGGTTCGCCCGATTCCAGAGACCGCCGCGCTCGTGTGGACTCCGCTCGCGGACGCGGGCGCTGTGGCATCCGCGCTCGAGCGGCTCAATGTCTCGCTCACGCGGCCGGTCGCGCTCGAGCTGCTTTCGGAGCCCGCGGCGCGGGAGATCGCCGGATCGATCGACTTGCCGATCGATCGCTACGTGCTCGTGGCCGGCTTCGAGGACAATCCCGATTCGATCGCCTGGCAGCTCGAGCAGATTCGGCTCGAGCTCGACCCGAACGACCGCGCGGAGATCCAGGGCCAGGACTGTGAGCCCCTCTGGCGCGCACTCGCCGATTTCCAGGCCAGCCGCATCGGTCCCTTCTCGATCCAGGCGAACCTGTGCCCGCACTCGGTTCCCGGCTTTCTCGACCAGCTCGATCCTGCCCGCATGAGCGCCCGGGCGCACGCGGGTGACGGCATCGTGCACGCTCACGCGATTGGCGACTGGTCGTTCGAGGAGACCGCGGCCGCCGTCTCCCGCCTCCAGCAGCTCGCCGCCGCCGAGGAAGGCTACCTGATCGTCACGCGCTGCCCCACCGATTGGAAGTCGCGGATCTCCGTCTGGGGCCTGCCGCGCGCGGACTGGCCGCTTGCCAGAAAGGTGAAGGCCACGCTCGACCCGCTCCACGCGCTCAACCCAGGGCGGTTCGTTGATTCGATCGAGACAACCGCTGGCATGCAGACGCAGTCTGCCTCTCTGTGAGGATGGAATGGCTACGACAACCCAACCCGCCGAGTCCCACGCTCCCGCCGCGCAGGCCGCTGGATCGCAGGTGGATCTCGCCTGGATCGAAAAGAAGATTCCCTATCGCCGCTACCAGGAATGTGTTCACTGCGGGCTTTGCACCGCGAGCTGCCCAACGTATCTCGAAACGCGTGACGAGAACGACAGCCCGCGCGGGCGAATCTATCTGATGCGCGCGGTGGTCGACGGCCGGCTCGCGATGGGGCCAGGGGTGCGCGAGCATCTGGAGCTCTGTCTCGACTGCCGCGCCTGCGAATCCGCCTGCCCGTCTGGGGTACGCTATGGGCACATGATCGAGCCGTTCAAGATCGCGCTCCATCAAGCGGCCGCGCCCGGCAGCGATTCCGGATTGATCGAGCGGTTCCTGATGCGGAATGTGTTTCCCTATCGTGATCGGGTGAAACTGGCGCTTGCCCCGGCACGGATTCTCCAGCGCATGGGGATTCTCGACTGGAGCGAGCGCTCGGGGCTAACGAAGCTCTTGCCGGGAACGCTCCAGCGCCTGACGGGAATGCTGCCCAGGCTCAAGCGTGGCGAAGGCGCGCTGCCCGAAATCTTGCCGCCGATCGGCCCCAGGAGGGCGCGCGTGGGGCTCTTTCTGGGCTGCGTGGGGGACGCCATGCTTCCCGCGACGACCCACGCCACAGCGCGTGTGCTGCAGCACAACGGCTGCGAGGTTGTGGTGCCGCGCGGCCAGGGGTGCTGCGGCGCGATTCATTATCACTCCGGCAGCGAGGCCCCCGCGCTCGAGCTCGCGCGGAAGAATATCGATGTGTTCCAGAAAGCCGGCGTCGATGCGATCGTGGTCAATGCTGCGGGCTGTGGCGCCATGCTCAAGGATTACGCCCATATTCTCGCAAGCTCAGATGGGGAACCCGCCGCGCAGTTCACCGCCAAGGTCAAGGACGTGTGCGAGTTCCTGGCCGCGCTTGGGCCGGTAGCGCCCACGGGGCATGTGGACCTGGTCGCCACGTATCACGACGCCTGTCATCTCTGCCACGCCCAGCAGGTCCGCGCGCAACCCAGGTCGCTTCTGGCGATGGTCCCCGGCCTTGAGCTTGTGCCGCTCGAGGAAAGCGAGATCTGCTGCGGCGCGGCGGGAACGTACAATCTGACCCAGCCCGAAATGGCGGAGCGGCTCGGCAACCGTAAGCTCGACAACGTCGAGGCCACGGGCGCAAAGACTGTGCTCACCGGCAACGTCGGCTGTATTCTTCAGATCGCGCGCCATGCCCGCGCACGCGGCATGGATCTCGAGGTCGCGCACCCGATTGACATTCTCGATCGAGCGTACCAGGCGAAGTAAACTCTCAGGTCGGGATCTTCATCTTCAGGCCAGGGCGGCCTTGAGGAATTGGTGACAGACGATCTGCAGTTCACGATGTGGACAGGCAAGGATGCGCCATGATCATCCTCCATGCTTCGAGTGTTGAGGGTCGACTGATGCTATGGGGCGAAGCCGCTCCCGAGCCAGATCCACGGCGAACGCGCGCGGCCCGAGGCCGCAAGCCTGCGCTTGCGCGGGCGCGATATGCACTTGAGGAAGATCGGCTGGCGCGCGTGGCCGCGGAGCGTTTTCCCGAGCTTGCGCTCGATACCAGGCGCGCGGAGCGCCTGGTCGCCTGGCTGCCGTCGAACGATGCGGGCGCGATCGCCTCGAGCCCGATTCTCGTCCCGCGTCCTGAACCGGTCGAACCCGCGAAGGTCCGGCTTGAGCCCTGGGAGATCCCCGCCCTTGAGCTTTCCACCGCCGATTGCGCAAGGGTGCTGCCGGCCTCACTCGACCAGGTTGTCTGGCGCCCGGGGGTGGTGGTCGGCAAGCCGCTTGCGTACTGGGCGAGCGTGTTCCGGTTCGCGTGTGGAATCGTGGCGAGGCAGCAGTATCTTCCCGCGGTCGAGCGAGTCGCGGGCGGAATTTGCGAAGCGCGATGGATGCCCGCCTTGCTGGGGTCGGATCGACTGGAAGCGGAACGACTCGCCCGCGCCATGCCGCATGCCTGCCGCGCACTCGGGCGCGATCCGCAGGCGCCTCCCATGCGTCCAGCGGCCGATGTCATGATGCCGCTCCTGGGCGCGCTTGTGGATACGCTCGTCCGCGAATCAGCCGGACGCAAACCGCACGATCGCCGCCGCACTTTTCCCAGCGTGCACGATGCCTGGGTCGCCGCCCTGAAATCGAACGACGGCCGACTGGCAGGCTCAGCCTCCGAACTCAACGAGCTTGCCGCCGCTGCCACCGAGTGGCGCCGCCCCGTGGAGCGTGCCGCGCACGCGCCTTACCGGCTTTGCTTCCGCCTGACTGAGCCTGCCGCGAACGCACCACAAAAACCCAACTCCTGGCGCGTCTCGTTCCTGCTCCAGTCTGTCCGCGAGCCTAGCTTGCTCGTGCCCGCGAAAAAGGTCTGGACCGATCGCGGAAAGGCCACGGCCCTGCTCGCGGAAAGCGGCTTCGAACCCCGTGAGTATTTACTCTCCGCGCTAGGACAGGCGGCGATTCTCTGTCCGCGAATCGCGGCCAGTCTGAGGTCTCGCTCGCCAGCCGGTTACGGGCTCGACTCGCGCGGGGCGCATGAGTTCCTGAGCACCAGGGCCGCAGCGCTCGAGCAGGCTGGCTTCGGCGTGTTCTTGCCGTCATGGTGGACCCGTGCGGGCGCTGCGTTTCGGCTCACGGCAAGCGCCCAGGTTCGCTCGCCCCGCCTGCGCAGCCAGGCGAGTCTCTCGTTGGACGCCATTCTTGATTTTGAATGGAATGTCGCGATCGGCGATCAGATTCTCACGCGCGCTGAGCTCCTCGAGCTCGCTCGTCTCAAGTCGCCGCTGGTCAAGTTTCGCGGCCGTTGGGTCGAGCTCAGTCCGGAAGAGATCGCGGCCGCCGTGGCATTCTGGAAATCAAAGGAATCGCTCAAGATTTCCGCGCGTGAAGCGCTCCACCTGGCTCTCGGCGCACGGCCCGCGATCGAGCATCTCGAGTTCGCGGGTGTTGACGCCTCAGGCTGGCTCGGCGACCTGATCAAGCGGCTCCAGTCCGCCGCCGACTTCGATCTCCTGCCCTCGCCCTCGGGCTTCATCGGTATCCTTCGACCGTATCAGGCCCGCGGTTTATCCTGGCTGGCGTTTCTACGCAAATGGGGTCTGGGAGCCTGCCTGGCAGATGATATGGGGCTGGGCAAAACCATTCAGACGCTCGCCCTGATTCAGCACGAATGGGAGACCAACCCCGAAGCCAGGCGTCCGAGTCTCCTTGTCTGCCCCACATCGGTTGTGGGCAACTGGAAAAAGGAAGCAGCCAGGTTCACTCCCGACCTGCCCGTGCTGGTGCACCATGGCGGCGACCGCACCCGCGGCAGCCGGTTCCGCTCCCATGTTTTGGAACACGCGATCGTGATCACGAGCTACGCGCTCCTTCAGCGCGACCAGGAGCTCTTCGACCGCGTCGCGTGGGGAACGGTCGTGCTCGACGAGGCGCAAAACATCAAGAACGCAGAGACAAAGCAGGCCAGGGCGGCCCGGCTGCTCAAGGCCGAGCACAGGATCGCGCTCACCGGCACTCCTGTTGAAAACCACGTCGGCGACCTGTGGTCGATCATGGAGTTTCTCAATCCCGGCTGGCTGGGCTCGGCCGCCGAGTTCAGACGCAAATTCCTGGCGCCGATTCAGGCTGGACACGACCCCGCCGCCGCCAACCGGCTCAAGGCCCTCTCCGGCCCGTTCATCCTACGCAGGTTGAAAACCGATCAGGCGATCATTGCGGACCTGCCTCAGAAACACGAGATCACGGTTTATTGCAACCTGACGCGCGAGCAGGGCTCGCTTTACACGGCCGTGGTTGAGGAAACGCTCGAGCGCATCAGGAATTCCGAGGGCATGGAACGCAAGGGGCTCGTCCTCGCCACGCTCATGCGACTCAAGCAGGTCTGCAACCACCCCGCGCATTATCTGCGCGATCGCCAAAACTCCCTCGCGCGGTCGGGAAAACTCACGCGTTTGCGCGAGATGCTCGAGGAAGCGCTGTCGGTGGGAGACAGGGCACTCATTTTCACCCAGTTCGCGGAGATGGGTGAGATCCTGCGCGACCAGCTCCAGGTCGCCTTCGGCCGCGAGGTGCTGTTTCTTCACGGCGCGACCACAAAGACCGCGCGTGATCGGATGATCGAGCGATTTCAGTCCAGCGATCGAAACGCGCCTGCCCTTTTTGTACTGTCGCTCAAGGCGGGGGGCGTGGGGCTCAATCTCACGGCCGCGAGCCACGTCTTTCATTTCGATCGCTGGTGGAACCCCGCGGTCGAAAACCAGGCGTCCGACCGCGCGTATCGCATCGGCCAAACCAAACGTGTGCAGGTGAACAAGTTTGTCTGTCTGGGCACGCTCGAAGAACAGATCGCGGAGTTGATCGAGAAGAAGAAGGCGATCGCGGGGATGGTCGTGGGGAGCGGCGACGCGTGGTTGACGGAGCTTTCAAACGCTCAACTTCGCGATCTCTTGACCTTGCGAACAGACGCGATCGTCGACTAGCGTGACGAAAGGGGGTGGGCGTCATGGGTGGTGGATACTGGAGCAGCGATTGGGGCAAGCCTCGACCCGCCCGGCGCGTCGAAGGCGGAATCAGGGCCCAGTCGAAAGCCGGTGGAGAGAGCTGGTGGGCCAGGCGCTGGCTGCAGGTGCTTGAGGACATCGGTCTCGATGCGCGGATTGCACGCGGCCGGTCCTACGCACGCCAGGGGCAGGTGATTTCGATCGACATCAAGCCCGGGGAAGTCCTGGCTCGAGTTCAAGGATCGCGGCACAAGCCTTATCAGGTCGTGATCAATCTGCCAGTCCTGGCAGAGGCGGATCAGTCAAAGCTCTTGCGCACGCTCGGGCGCCAGGCCGCCTTTGTCGCCAGCTTGCTCGCGGGACAAATGCCCCAGGAGATCGAGGAACTGGCCCTCGGCCTCGGTCTTTCGTTCTTTCCTGAACACGTCGATGACCTGGGCTCGAAGTGCTCTTGCCCCGACCCGTCCTCAACCTGCAAGCACATCGCGGCTGTGTATTATCTGCTGGCGGAGGAGTTCGATCGCGACCCCTTCCTGCTCTTCAGGCTGAGGGGTCTCGATCGCGAGGCGATGTTTCGCAGCCTGGAAGGACTGGGCGCTGCCCCCGCGCGGGAGCCGGATGAGCCAGCGAGGCGCGATCTTTCGGAGCCGATTCCGCCCGATCTGAACACATTCTGGGAAGGCGCGCTGGACGCGGCCGAACCGCCTGGATCGCCGATCGTGGCGGCTGCGAACGCGGCGGCATTGCCGCGGAGACTGGGGCCGTTCCCATTTTGGCGCGGTGACGAACCGCTGCAAGATCAGCTCGACCCCATCTACACCGGAGCCTCCGAGCACGCCATCGAAGCCCTGACGAGGACAGGCGAAGAGCTTCATGTCGACCCGGCTCAGGCCAGCCCCGGGCGCAAATCGCGGCCTGGCGTCAAATCCAGGCCCGCACGATAGCCCTTGTGAGTCGCATCACTGCGCGTACGTGCCTTGCGGATCGCCGTCATCCACGGCTGGGAGATTCGAGCTTGGGTGCCGGCCGCTGCCGCGATACCATGAATTCTCGTGGTTGCTGTTCGAGTGGAAAGACGAGGACTTCATGCGACGGGCGGCGGTACTGGGAGCGGGCGGGATGGGCACTGCACTGGCCATCCTACTCGAGAAAGCGGGCGTCTCGGTTGGCATCTGGACGCGTGATCCGGTCCGCGCGGAGGCCATGGCGGCAAGTCGCGAAAACGCGCGGCATCTTCCTGGCGTGCCCTTGCCCAGCTCCATCGCCGTCAGCGCATCGATCGCCGAAATCACCCGTGACGCCGAGCTCGTGGTGGCGGCGATCCCAACCTCATTTCTTCGCATGTCCATGCAAGCGCTTGCTGATCACATTCCGGCCGACGCCACGATTCTCAGTGTGGTGAAAGGGATTGAGAATCAAACGTTCCTGCGCCCCAGCCAGATCCTCGAGCAGGTGCTGGGCCCGCGGCGGATCGTGGCGCTTTCCGGACCGAGCCACGCCGAAGAGATCGCGCGTGGGTTGCCGGCTTCGGTGGTTGTCTCGGGATGCGACCAGGCTGCCACGGAACACATTCGCGACCTGCTTTGCCGCGGCCATTTTCGGGTCTACTCCAGCGAGGACATGCTCGGGGTCGAGCTCGCCGGAGCTCTTAAGAACATTCTGGGTGTTGCCGCCGGCGTGTGCGACGGGCTGGAATTTGGCGATAACGCCAAGGCCGCACTCCTCACCCGCGGCCTCGTGGAGATCACCCGGCTGGGGGTCGCGCTCGGCGCACGGTTCGAAACCTTTCAGGGCCTGGCCGGGCTGGGAGATGTTGTTACCACCTGCTACAGTCGCTTCGGGCGCAATCGCGCGGTGGGGGAACGCATCGGCCGCGGCGAACGGCTCGAAGACATCCTTGCGGGGATGGTCGATGTCGCCGAAGGTGTTTCCACAACTCGCGCCACCGTCCCGCTCGCAGCGGCAAGGGGAGTCTCCATGCCCATTACTTCAGAGCTTCACCAGATCCTTTTCCAGGCAAAGCCGCCCCGCCAGGCCGTGGTGGATCTCATGGATCGAACGCCCAAGTACGAGTGGCGGCCGTGAACGCACTTGCGGATCATTGCCAGGTCGCCTCCAGGGAATGGGCCGGGGTTTGCAGCCTGCTCGAAACCGGGAGGCAGGTCGTCCTGGTACGCAAGGGAGGCGTCGCCGAATCCGCGGGTCCAGGAGTCTTTACACTTCAACACAGTGAGTTCTGGCTCTACCCCACTTACTTCCACGAGGCGGACCAAGGGCTGCGCGAAAGCGCAAATCCTGCCAAATCCTCGAATCCTGAGCCCGGGTGGGTCACAATCTCCGGTCTCGCGCGTGTTATCGAGTTGCGTTGGCTCGACGACGAGTCAGCCTTTTCTGCGCTCGAACGTTTTCATGGATTCACGCTTGAGACAATGCGAAAGCGGTTTTCCTATCGCCAGCCTGGTCTGTGGTTGATTCTCGCGCGGATTTACCGCACAGAGCAGGGGGTTCGCGTGCCGGTCCGCCCAGAGCATGCGGGCTGCAAGACGTGGATACAACTTGAGGAGCCGCTCTCCACCGCGGCTGTTCGCCCGGTTCTTGCCGACGACGACTGGGCGCGTACGGTAGCGGAGTTTGGCCAGGCGATCGGTGCTCGGCCATGATCACGTCGCGGCGATCAGTCACAAGGCGCGGGAATCCCAGCGCGAGCCGACGGGAGCGGTCATGATTCCGCGAACCCTGATCCGCGACGCCAAAGAGTTTCCCGCAACGTTCTTGCTGTGTGCAAGCTGGATCGTGATCTTCGTCGCCATGGTCGCGTGTGAGTTCTGGAACACAGGCAGCATTCCCTGGAGCAGGTTTTTGCTTTCAGGTCTGAGCGTGGGTCGGCGTTTCGGCGACCTTTCGCTGGCGGATCTTGAGCAAGGGCAGCTTTGGCGCTTGCTGACGTGCAATTTTGTGCATTACAGCGTACTTCACCTGGGCCTGAACCTGGCGGCCATGTATCAGCTTGGCACGCTGATCGAGTCCTGGTACGGCCGGGCGCAGTTGCTCACGTTTTATGGAGTCGTCGGCGGGTTGGGTAACGTCGTTGGCGTGGCGATTCGTTGGCTGCTGCACAGCAATCCGCGGGTGCATTCCGGCGGCGGGTCGGTGGTGGTGCTTGGGCTGGTGGGCCTGTGCGCGGTGGTTGGTTTTCGCGCGCGAGCGAGGATTGGCTCGATGCTCTACATCCAGATGTTGCTTTTGTTGGCCGCGACTGCGCTCCTGGGTTTCGTGTTCTCAAGCTCGATCGACAACTGGGGGCATCTCGGCGGCACGATCGCGGGAATGGCGGTGGGGCGTTTTCACGAACTCTGGCTCCGGCGAAGGGATCGGCCGCGGGCACTGGGGGCGGGAGTTCTGGTCGCGCTTGTGCTTGTTGCCGCGGCAGGGTTTCAGGTTCGGAGCGACTTCCTTGAACGTCCTTTACGCGACGAACTTCGGCTTGTGCAGCGTCTCTCGGAGCATGAGCGGCTGGAGCGGACGCTGTCACTCGCACGCGCGATGATCCGCTCGGGCGCTGATACCGTCTCGCTCGTGGCTGGCCTTGAGCACGCGCCCGCCTCGATCGCGCGCGATTCACGGCAAGAGCTGGACGAACTGGGCGCACTCCTGCGACTGACCGCCAGCCGGAGGCTGACTGCCGATGAGCGAGCACGGTTCGAAGCGCTTGCCGATCCGATCCTGCGCTCGTCGAAACGGCAATCGTTCCGCCTCCGCAACGAGATCATGCAATACGAGCGCAAACGCACCGGGCGCTAAATTCAAGTCCAGTTACACATAGGTATGTGTGCATTGGTAGAATCGTAGAAGGTTCTGAGAGGGGGGCCCGCCTCGTCAGCCAGGCCGGGGAAGCGGATCTATTGCGTGGGAGCGAGCGCAGGGGGATTCGGTCTCGCGGGGCAATGGACCTCACGAGAGTTCTGAATCAGTCGCCCTCGACCGGCCCGCTTGAAAGCTTGGCGCCTGGGCGATGTCTTGGCCGGCCGCGGCGGCCCTTGAGCGCAGCCACAAGGTCCGCCAGGGTTTCGATGGTGACGTCGAATTCGGTGTAGTAGCAGCCCAGATCAAACGCGTGATGGGCGTCGCTAGAGCCGGTTTTGCCCATTGGATGCTCGGCGAGCAGCGCGCATGTCTTCTCGCGTGTGTCGCGGGTGATGTTGTTGGAGACGAGTTCGAGCGCGTCGAAGGCAGGCCCGTGTTTGGCGATGATCTCGCCGAACGGCTGGCCCCAGCGGAACGGGTGCGCCGCGACAACGGCGGCCCCGTGACGCGCCGCCACCTTGAGCAGCTCGCCCACGGGGATACCTTCGCCAACGTCATTGAGATCGGGCAGTCCGTACACCAAAAAATGCCCCTCCCGCGCCGAGATCTCCACACCGGAAAAAACCTTGAGCGGGGAACCGCTCTGCGCCAGATCGGCAAGCTCGTCCGGCTTCCACTGCTGGTCGTGCTCGGTGATGGCGACGCCGTCGAGCCCGATCTCCCTTGCGCGGGTAATGAGCTCCTCGGGTTCCATGGCGCTATCGGGTGAGTATCGCGTGGTATGTAGATGTAGGTCGAATTTCATCAGGCAGGCTCAAGGGGTGGCGAGGTCGGTTGCGGAACGACGTGGAAAGTGGCTCCGGCGGCGTCGATTCGCAGGTAGCTTGTGCCGCGTTGCCAGCCGCCCAGGACGACGAGCCGCGGTACGGGGAAGGGCTCGTCCACGGGGCGATGCACATGGCCGACGAGCACCAGATCGCGATCCCCGGCCAGGCTGCGTGCATAGTCTCGATAAACTTTGAGATGCCGCTCCTCGTCTGCGAGCAGCCCCCGGAGATTTTTCCAGGCGAGAATGCGGTCGAGTGGTCTGGCGAGGAATCCCGGCGTCCAGCCGAAAAGTCGAAAGAAGGCGCGGCTTTCCAGGAAGGCCTTCCATGCGCGTCTCGCGCCGAGCAGGTGGCCGTGGACGAGCCTGAGCTTGATCCCTTCGACCTCGAGGTCATAAGGTTCATGGAGGATGGTTGCGCCCAGTTCGCGCTCGTAGTAATCGAGCAGCCAGAGATCGTGGTTACCGGCCATGACGGCGAGATCGCCTCCCGCGCGGCGGAACTCGGCGAGCGCGGCGAGGCTGGGACACCGATTCAGATCGCGAGTGCTCAAGCGCGACCCCATCCAGAAATCGCAGATGTCGCCGACGAGGGTGAGCGAATCATCCGCGGTGAGCTGGCGCACAAACGCCAGAAAGCGGCGATCGCGCTCGGGTGCATCAGGGCGGAGGTGGACATCGCTTGCGAAGTAATGCGCGCCGCTCATGGCGATTCTACGCCCGGTGGAATCAGGTCGAACAGCGGTTCTGACTGTTCCTTGGGGCGAGCCTTGCGGGCGGGACGGCGGAACGCGTCCATTGGTTCTCGGTACCGACTGCGAGAGGTTCTGGGCGTGATCTGGAGAATGGGGTAGGGCTCATGCTGCCGGGCGGCGTGAAGGCTCAGGCCGGGAACGGCGGTGGTTGCCGCCTGGAGTGCGAGCGCGGGCGTATTGCACTGGTCGGAAAGATGCAGGAGAACGAGCTCACGCGGGCCGCCGTTCTTCGACCGAGCCCGCACAGCACATACCAGAGCAGCCCCCTGAAGGTTGGAAAGATGCCCCTGATCTCCCAGGTTGCGCTGAATGAGAGAGAGCGGCCGCACCGCGGTGCGCTGGAGGTGCACGTCGTGGTTGAACTCCACCGCCAGCACGTCAACGTCTCTCAGTCGCTCGACCATCGCTTCGGTCCAGGTGCCCGTATCCGCGATGTACCCGATTGCAACCCTGCCTTTGCGTGGCGCGGCGTCGATCTCGATTCGGAAGCCGTAGGTTGCCCCGCCATCGTGAGAGAGGACGATCGGCTCCACGTGGGCACCGGTTGTTGTGAGAAAGGGATCGTCGTCGTAGTGCCGCACAAGCGCGAGCCGGGAGAGTTCCTGGAAGCCCGCGTGTTCTTCGAGCGCCGGGGTGTGGCGGGCGTGACAATAAAGTGCGATCCCGCGTCGCGCCGCCTCGGCCAGCGCGCCCGGATCGACATGATCGGCGTGCGTATGCGTCAACAGAACTGCCCCGACGCGAGACCAGCTTGATCCCACCAGCTCCAGTCGCTCGCTCATGCCCCGGCCGGAAAGTCCCAGGTCGATCAAAAGACCCGCGCCGCCGCCGCCCACATAAGCCGCGTTCCCACGCGAGCCGCTCGCAAGCACCGCAAACTGGACAGCCATGTCTTTGCCTGCTCCTCTGGCTCGCCTGCACGGCTCCTGCCCATTTTCCATCGCGTCCCAGTGTAGCGCGGGTGAGCTCGAATCGACAAGTCGAACCGCTGCCCAGATTGCCTGAACAAAAAAGTTCCGACTCCTTCGCGCGGAGCGCGGATTCTGTAGGATGTGTTGCCTGAATACCTCACGCAGCTTGAAGCGATTCCGGTCCACGCCGCGACCTATTTCACGCTCGCGCGACGACTCAGCCGTGCCTGCGCGAAGGATCCTGGAGAACGACCCCGTGGGCGCAATTTACGAATCGAAACACCCGCTGGTAGGGCAAAAGATCGCCGGGCTCCGCGACGTCGAAACCGGCTCCGCGGAGTTTCGCCGCCTGGTCCGCTCACTCTCCTGGCTGCTGGCCTATGAGGCAACGGCCGATCGACCCACGGAAACGATCTCAGTCAAGACGCCGCTGGGGTTAGCAGAAGGTTCGCAACTGATCGAACAGGTGGGGATCGTGCCGATTCTCCGCGCGGGGCTGGGTATGGCCGACGGCGTTCTCGACCTTTTGCCCGAGGCCGAGGTGTGGCACGTGGGGCTCTATCGCGATGAGCATACGCTCAAGCCCATGGAATACTACAACAAACTGCCGAAGCAACCCAAAATGACGCTTGCCCTGCTCGTCGATCCGATGTTGGCGACCGGGGGCTCGGCGGTTCACGCGTGCGAGCTCGTGAAGGCGGCGGGCGTGCCCACGCTCCGGTTGATCACGCTGATCGCCGCTCCAGAGGGAATCGATTTCTTGCACACGCGTTATCCCGAGGTCGACATTTTCGTGGGAGCGATCGACGAACGCCTGAACGACGTCGGTTTTATCTACCCCGGTCTGGGCGACGCCGGCGATCGCCAGTTCGCGACCGGATCGCACGATTGAAGTTGGAGCGCGGCCCGCTTGGAGGAACAGCGTGCCATGAGAGCCCCGGACATCATTCGCAAGAAACGCGACGGTGGCACGCTTGCTCGCGCTGAGATTGAATTCATGATCTCGGGCATTGCCTCGGGCGCGGTGAAGGATTATCAGCTTGCTGCGCTTCTGATGGCGATTGTCTGGCGTGGCATGACCGCGGACGAAACGCAGGTGCTCACGGAGTCGATGCTCAATTCGGGCACGATCGTGGACCTTTCCCGTGTTCTGGGGCCGAAGATCGACAAACACTCGACCGGTGGCGTGGGTGATAAGACCTCGCTCATTCTCGCCCCCGTGGCCGCGGCGGCCGGAGTGCTGGTTCCGATGGTTTCCGGACGCGGTCTTGGGCATACCGGCGGCACGCTCGACAAGCTTGAAGCGATTCCAGGTTTTCGCATCGATCTGGACCTGGTGCGTTACGAGCAGGTGCTTGCGAAGTGCGGTCTGGTGCTCATCGGCCAGACGGCGGAGATTGCCCCGGCGGATAAGAAACTCTACGCGCTTCGGGATGCCACCGCGACGGTGGAATCGATCCCTCTTATCTCGGCGTCGATCATGTCGAAGAAACTGGCCGAGGGGATCGATGGGCTTGTGCTTGACGTGAAGACGGGCGAGGGCGCGTTTATACAAGAACTGGAGCGGTCGCGTCTCCTGGCCGAGACAATGTGCAAGATTGGCGCGGGGATGGGCAAGAAGATGACGGCCCTTGTGACGCGCATGGATCATCCGCTTGGCCGGGCGGTGGGGAATGCGCTCGAGACTCGGGAGGCGATCGAGTGCCTCCGCGGTGACGGCCCCGCGGATCTCATGGACCTCTCAATGGAGCTCGCGGCGGAGATGGTACTGATGGCCGGGCTTGCCTCGTCTCTGGAGCAAGGGCGAACCCTCTGCGGGCGCACGATCGCAGACGGCACAGCGCTTGAACGCTTCAAGGGAGTGATCGAGGCGCAAGGGGGCGATCCACGGGTGATCGACGATCTTGACCGCTTGCCGCGCGCCCGAACGACGGTTGATCTCGTCGCGGATCGATCGGGCTTTGTGGTGGATCTGAAGGCACGACCGGTCGGCCACGCTGCGATGCTCCTCGGCGCCGGCCGCGCGCGTGCTGAGGACGGCGTGGATCACGCGGTCGGCGTTGTGCTGCACAAAAAGCCTGGCGATCGCGTCAGCCCAGGTGAGGCGCTCTGCACGCTGCACGTGAACGACGAAACGCGGCTCGCGGAGGCCAGGTCGCTCGTTGCCTCGGCCTACGATTACAGCGATGTACCCCCAGTGGCGAGCCCACTTATCGTCGAGCGAATCGCGCGAGTTCCCAGCACCCGGCCAGTCCCTGCGTCCGAGAGGAAGGGTGATTCTTGATGCGAATTGTGGGTCTGGTCGGCTGTCTGTTCGTTGGATTGTGCCTCTCCGATCCAGCTTCCGCTGCTCAGCCCAGGCGCGAGACACGCCAGCAAGGGGCAGAGGCCAGGCCGGCCGAAAGCCCTGATGATCCGCCCGCTGACATCAGGATCGTCGACGCGATCGAAACGCACAGGTTTTACCAGATCACGATCGGGCGCTGGAGCTGGCAGTTCTCGGTGCCAGACTGGATCGATCCGATCGATGTGGCGGATCGCGTGCGGGGGCTGCTTGGAATGATCGCGATTCTGGGAGTGGCGGTCTTTCTCTCGGACAATCCGCGTGCGATCTCGCCACGAGTCGTGTTCTGGGGTCTCGTCCTGCAATGGAGTTTCGCCATCTTCGTGCTGCGCGTGCAGATGGGCGCGGACTTGCTCGAGGCGGCCGGCGCCACGGTGGAATCGATCCTGGAATGCGCGATTCAGGGGGCGCAGTTTGTGTTTGGCAAACCGCTTGTCGATCCCGCCGGCCCCGGCGCATTCGTGTTCGCCTTCCGCGTGTTGCCGACCGTGATCTTCGTGGCTGCGCTCTTCGCCGTGCTCTACCAGATCGGGGTCATGCAGCTTGTGGTGAAGACATTCGCATTCGTGATGGCCAAGTTTCTGGGCACATCGGGGGCGGAGTCGCTCAACGTGGCCGCATCGCTCTTTCTGGGTCAGACCGAGGCCCCACTGACGATCCGCCCGTACCTGCCGCGGCTCACGCGATCGGAGCTCCTCACTGTGATGACCTCTGGAATGGCGCATGTTTCCGGGGGTGTGATGGCGGCTTACTTCGCGTCCGGCGTGCAGGCGCGGCACATCCTGGCCGCCGTGATCATGACCGCACCAGGCGCAATCCTGCTCTCGAAGCTGCTCGTGCCGGAGACGGAGACGCCAGAGACACTTGGAAGCATCCGCGCGGCGGACTTGCCTCGCGACGCCAATGTGCTCGACGCCGCCGCCCGCGGCACCCGCGATGGGTTGCAGCTCGCCCTCAATATCGCCGCGATCTTGATCTCATTCCTGGGACTGATCGCGCTTGTGAACATGGGGCTCGAGCGGCTGGGTACTTCCCTCCAGGGACTTTGCGGCTGGGCCATGGCTCCGATCGCTTACATGCTCGGAGTCCCCTGGGAAGATTGCCGCGCGGTCGGCACGTTGCTTGGCACCCGCACCGTCGTCAATGAACTCGTGGCCTACAACGACCTGGGCAAGCTCAAACCGTTACTCATGGACCGATCGTTCGTGATCGCGAGCTTCGCACTGTGCGGATTTGCGAATATCAGCTCGATCGGAATCCAGCTTGGCGGCATCGGAGCACTGGCTGAGGATCGCAGGCACGACCTCGCCAAGCTCGGCGTTCGCGCTCTGCTGGCCGGAACGCTCGCGAACTATCTTTCGGCGTGCATCGCGGGGATCCTCTTATGAAACCCGATGCCAGTGCAAGTTGGTTCGATCGCGCGGAGGTATCCGCCGCGGTCCTCAGGAGCATGGATGCCCAGCCAATCACGCTCGCGATTGTGCTGGGATCGGGACTCGCCGATGTGGCCAACCAGATCGCGGAACCCCTCGAAATCCCCTACTGTTCGATACCACACTTTCCTCGGCCAACTGTGGCGGGGCATGAGGGCAAGGCGGTGCTGGGGACGCTCGGCAGTGTGCGCGTTTTGCTTTATCAGGGGCGATTTCACTACTACGAAGGGCATGACCTGGACTCGGTGATTTTTCCGATTCGCGTGCTGAGCCGGCTGGGAGTGAAGCACCTGATTCTGACCGCGGCGACAGGCGGGATTCGCCCCGATCTGGGCGCGGGCCGGCTGGTCGTGCTCACGGATCATCTCAATCTCCTCGGCGCGAATCCGCTACGCGGCGTGAACGAAGACCGCTTTGGCCCGCGCTTTCCAGATATGACGGAGGTCTACTCCGCACGCCTGCGCTCCTGGGCCATCGAGGAAGCCGCTGCGCTCGGCGTCGAGCTTACGCCCGGTGTTTACGCCTGCATGCCAGGGCCAAGTTACGAAACACCTGCCGAGATCCGCATGCTGGGCGTTCTCGGCGCCGATGTCGTCGGCATGTCAACTGTTCCCGAGGCAATCGCCGCGCGGCACATGGGGATGGAGGTCCTCGGTCTCGCGCTCGTTTCCAATGCCGCGGCGGGAGTGACGGGTGCTCCGATTACCCATGAAGAAGTGCTTGAAGCCGGGCGCAAGGCTGGGCCCATGCTCGCCAGCTTGATCGAGCGACTCGCGAATCGCATAGCCGTGCTAAAATGAGCATATGTGTCTGTTGTCTTGCCGAGGGCCGCACGCGTTTTGCGTGAAGCCCCCGCCTGTGTCGCACGACACCCCCGCGCATGCCCTGCTTGCTCAGGTTCGACCATGGCGCCGTTTGGCAGCCGCCATGGCGAGTTCGATCTCGAGCTCGCGCAGATGTTCGTGCTGCGCTCCCCGCGCGCCGTGGCCGGCAAGCGCAGCGTCGTGGATCGCGTGGCCGAATCGTGTGTCGGAGCGGATCCCATGCACAATTCGGCCGTGCGGGCCATGCCCGTGATCGACGATCCTGGGATGCTTCGGTTTCTTCGGATGCCTGGGCGGCCTGGGTTTCTTGGGCGGTAACACAACCACGTGCGGGGAATTCCTGGTGAGAACGCGGACCGCGTCGCCGCCGGGGACGCCATTGTTGTCGCCGTCGATGTATCGTCCGTAGACATCCTGCACACCGCTCGGCGGCTCGCCGTGAACCGTGAGCTGTACCGGCCTGGAGAAATTGAACGGCTTCCTGGGGTAGAGCGCCACGACGTTGGGAGCATCGAGTGCGACAGATCCGATCTTGATCATGCCGGCATTCCTGGCCGTGAATGAGTGCCCTTTACCGGGCGTTGCCAGGTGATAGGCAGCAAGCTGCTCCGCCGTCCCTGGGCTGAGTGCTCCCGTGAACGTGATGATGATCTCGGTGACCAGGTGGTTCTTGTTCTCGACGTCGAGTACGGAGCTAAGCGTGACCAGGGGCGGCGGCGGCGGCGGTGGAGGAGGCGGTGGAGGAGGCGCAAGTACGACTTCGGTCGTCGCCTGTGCAGCGCTCGGTTTCGGCTGCACAAACCCTGTGTACGACGTGGCCACGGTATAGAAACTGTAAGTATGGCCGGCCACACCGGTGAAGCTGGCGGAGGTCGCAGCCGTGTTCGCCTTGAAAAGTTTGTAGGGACCACCGGTGTCCGAAACGTAGACGTTGTACGAAGCGATGCCTGCGCCCTGACCGTCACTGCCGGACCATGAGACTGGGAATGTTGCGCTTGTCTCGGTCGGGGGCAGGGCAGCCATGCTCGATGTGGGCACGGCCTGGTCGATCGTGATCAGCGCCTGCTTGCTGGGATCAACCCCCGCGCCCGGGTTGGAGTCGTTGACCAGGTCGGTGGCGATCGGCGGCTGGCCGTCGAAGACAATGTTCGCCACGTTGCGAATCGCGGTTCCGGTTGTGAGTCCTGAGTTCGGCAGGATGGTGAAGGCCAGATATCCCGATCCCTGTCCGGTGCCGTTCTCGGGCGGCAGGAAGCCGGTTTGAGCCGCGGGCGGTAGTCCGGTCGTGGGATCGACCGACTGGAATCGCGCGGTGAGTGTGCGCGTCTGGTAGTCGAGGCTGATGTTCACGTCGACCACAAAATTGGTGCCATTTTCCGTAACGGGAATCGCGGTCTGATCGGTCTGGCTCCCCGGCGGCAGGGTGATGTTCGTGTTGCCCCATCCGAACCCCGTCAACTGGAGGGTTGAGAGATTCAGGCTGGGATCGATTGGGTCGGTGATGACCACCTCCTGTGCGGGGCTGGTGGCCGTGGGCGAATTCTCGTAGTCGATCTGGTAGGGATAGACCGCGAGCGCGGATCCGGAGACGTAATTCGCGGTGCCATGGCCTGATGGTCCGATGAGAGCGTTGGGATCGTGGGCTGCGCCTGCGCCGCCGGACCCTCCGCCTCCGCCTCCGCCACCGCCTCCACCTCCCGTGCTCGAGGTGGTCGTGGTGGTCGTGGTCGTCGTGGTGGGTGGGGTTGTGTCCACGGTTGTCGACGTCGTGACCACGACGAGCGTGTGTTGGTCCTTCTTCTTGGCGTTGAGCTCGTACAGTCGCGGCTCAGCCTGGGGAGTGAGCTTGATCACCCGGTACGGGCTGTTTGGATCCGTTAGAATGCTGTTCGTGCGATAGATAAAATCCGCGATGCCGCCGATCACGCCGAGCTTGCCCAGGATCCCTTCGCCAACACCAATCGCACCCCGCTCGGCCTGGACGGTTTCGACGGAGTTGAACGCGGCCTGGAGCCGTGTCCGCCGGATCATCTGGCTGGTCGCCGAGAACGCGGACCTGATCCCCTTGAGCGTGGAATACTGCTTCTGCTGAAGCTCGGCGTAGACTCGCCAGTAGTAGGTTTCCGCGAAATAGGTATCGCCGTTGTAGAAGAACTTGGGCAGATCCTTGAGCCGGTACCACGCGGGGAGCTGGCGGGGCGGGGGAACTGGCACGGTATCGCCGAGCCCCGAGGTGTCGGTGAACTGGAGTGGCGAATTGCCCACGTAGCGGCGGAAGTTGGTGTCGCTGCCGCCCAGGCTCAAGGGGTCGTTCGCGGTGAACTGCCCCGTTGCGGGATCATAGGCCCGCGCACCCATGGCGATCGTGCCGTCACCTTGCGTGAGCATCCCCAGCCCGCCCAGGAAGCCGAACGGATTTGTACCGGCCGCGCTGCCGCTTTGCGTGAGCTTGCCGCCGAAGGGCAGGTAGCTATAGTTCGCGACCATGCCACTGGCGCCGTTCGACATGCCGACCACGGAACCCAGACCGTCGAGCTGGTAGTAATTCGTTGCCGTGGGAGTGTTCTGGCTGGTGAGTGCAAGGCCGTAGGTATAGCTTGCCAGCAGCGCACCCGTGCCGTTCCACTGGGCGACTGTGGTTCCAGATCCAGCCGGATCCGCCATGTTAGTTGTGGTCTGGCCGTTGTGGATGACCGCAAAGAGATTGCCAAAGGCATCGTACTGGTACTGCCAGGTGTCGGTGGGCGAAACCTCGCTCACAAGCTGATTGAGCGAGTTGTAGGTGTAAGTAGTCGTACCAGATGAGTCGGTCTTCGAGACCAGGTTTCCGCTGGCGTCGTAGCCGTAGGTCGTGCCGCCGACGGTTGTATACTCGTTGACGCTATTGCTTGTGTAATTGGTGGTGACGCCGTTGATGACGGTTGAGACGCGGTCGCCCGCCGCGTTGTAGGCATAGCTCAGGCTCTGGTTGGGTACGAGCGCTGTGTTGCTTGAGGCGAAGTTCGCGCTTGTGAGCTGGCCGTCCGAGTCGTAACCGTAGGTCCAGGTGCCCTGGAGGGTCGTCATCGTGGAGATCAGCCCGAGGGCGTTGTAGGTGTAGACGAAGCTGCTCGCGACCGCGCCATTGGCGGCCTTGTTGATCACAGAGAGGGTATTGCCGTCGGCGTCGTAAGTGTACGTGGTGCTCGAGCCGTCGCCGAAAACTTCCGAGATCAGATTTCCGACCTTGTCGTAGGAGTAGGCGGCAATCGTGTTGCCGCCCGCGTCCGTTAGCTTCGTGAGCTGGCCGAGCGAGTTGTAGATGTAATTGACCGTCTCGATCACAGTCGCGCCGGACTTCGCAACCATCTGCGTCCGCAGGCCAATTGCGTTGTACGTGTAGGCTAGCGACGTGCCGTTCGGGAAGGTCACGCTCGTGAGGAAATCGGACGAATTGTAGGTGAGCGATGTGGTGGATGTGCCCTGGACGGCGGTGATCAGGTTGCCATGGGAGTCGTACGTGTAGTCGATCGGCGTGCCGCCGTTCAAGGTCACGCTCGCGACTTCGCCGTTTGAGTTCGTCGTGTAGTTGGTCACCTGGCCGTTGGCATTGGTGATTGATGTCGGATTGCCGAGCGCATCGTACGCGATTGTTTCGACCGAGTTATCCGCGCTCTTGATCGAGGTCAAATTGCCGCTCGCGTCGTAGCCGAATGACGTGGTCGCGCCGGTGGGGTTGGTGATGCTCGTGACCTGGCTCTGATTGCTCGAGTAGGTGTACGACGTGGTCTGGCCGAGCGGGTCGGTCACTGAGATCGGGTTGCCGTTCGCGTCGTAGCCGATCGAATAGGTGAGGCCGGTTGGACCGGTGACGGAGGTCAGCTCGCCCTGCGCGTTGTACGAGTCATACGAGGCGTTGCCGAGCGCATCGACGGTCTTGATCAGGTTTCCGTTCTGGTCAAAGTAATCCTTGCTCACATTACCAGCGGCGTCGGTGATGGTCACCTCGCCAAGGTTCTGGGCGTAGTTCACGGCATCCGCGCCGCCGGTTTGCGCGATCTGCGACAGGAAGCCGTTGCTAGCGTACGAGAAACTCTCGGAGGTCGAATCGGGATAGGTGATCGTCGAAAGCGAGTTGTTGATCGCGGCGTTCGAGGAGTTGTTATAGCTATATGTCGTCACCTGTCCGCCGTAACTGGTGACCGTGGTCAGATGCTCGCCGGTGTCGTAGCTGTAGGTGACTTCACGTCCGTCGGAAGTCGTCACGCTGGCGATAAGTCCCGCGGCGTCGTAGGCAATGGTGAGTGAAGCGCCGGAGGACGACGTGAGGCTGGTGAGCTTGCCGGCCGTGTACCCCGCGGTGATCTTGTTTCCGTTCGGATCCGCGATGTAATTCAGTGTGCCATTGGCATTGAAGGCTTCGATTGTGCCATTGGCTTCTTGAAGCGTGTAGGTGCCCCCCGCGGCTTGCGTCAACACGCCGTAATCGCCTGGCGAGGCGAAGTAGTCGCTCCCTCGGCTGTCGGGCTGGAACACACGCACCAGCCCGCCCGGCATCGTCACATTGACTGTGCCCCCCTTCGTCACCGACAGCGAGTACTGCCAGTTGTCGGTCCAGCCGTACCCGAGCGGCCCGACTGCGTCGCGATAGCTGAGCGGTGACTGATAGAGCCGCGTGAAGTCGAGAGTGAGCTGTCCTGGTGTGGCCATTGAGAGGTCGGTCGCGCTGGCCATTTGCTCAACCGGCGAAAGCCCCTCGGCCTGAACGAGCAGGAAGTTCCAGAGATCGGCAACGGAGGTGTCGTTGATGCCCAGAGAGCCAAGATAGGCTGATTCCTGATCGAGCAATTTGACGTAACCGCCGAAGGTGTTGCCGATCTGAGACTGGATCGTGCTGAACATCGCCTGCCAGACGGTGTTGGAGATCCCCGGCGGGCGCAGGTTGGCTTCCTGGGATTTCCAGTCGATCTTCTTGGTAGAGCTTTGCCCGAAGTCGAGCAAGGTGAATTTGAAGCTGGTCTCGGTGAAATTCCAGGGCTGCTGCATTCCAGCGTAGTAGACCGGAACGGTAATCGACTCGCCGGGTTCGAGCATGCCCGGGACCTCGGTGCCGCTGGCGAGGATGTCGATCACGTGGGAATAGCCTGCTGGCTTGGAGGAGGTCCAGTATCCAGCGGTTTGCAGCGCGGGATCGAGGGTCATGAGCGGCAGGTTGATGATGGTCTGGCCGTTGATGACCTCGGGCGCTGCACCGAGCTCGAGCAGAGGGGCTGTCATCGCCGCGGTGCCGGTGTTGGCGTAGGTGACGTAGAAGACGGACGAGATATGCCGGCCGATCAGGCTGGGCAGAGTGAGGTGCGTGACGAGATGAGGCGCACCAGGCGCAACGACCGTGAACGGGCCCACACTGCTCGTGGAGCCGTCGGGATTGGTGGCGACGACAGTATAGGAGCCCTGTGGCACGCTTGAAAGGTCGAACACCGCTGTCAGTTGCGTCGGAGTATCGATGGTCACGGTCGAGGCAGCGTACGAAGCGCTCGAGCCTGAAACGATCTTCACGGCCGTGCCGGACTGGAACCCTGCGCCTGTGAGAGTCAGGACTGTTCCTGCGTTGGCACCGGCCTGGGTTGGGTAGGCCGTCGACAGGCTGAGACTGGAGGCCTTCGCGGTAATCGAGAAGTCGCTCGATGCACTGGCCGACACGGTGTTCACCAGGAAATACCAGGTGCCGGGCGCCGCGGAGGGAATGATTAGCGACGGGCTCGATGTGACGCCGTTTGACCACGCTGAGCTGTAGTTCGACGGCGTGGGAGGCGCGCCTAGCCTGGCGTAGATCTGATTGACGTCGCTCGAGTTGGAATCGGCAAGCGCGACGGAGAGGACCTCAGTGGATGTGAGCGCCACGGTGTAAAGCTGCGACTGACCGCTGCCGGAGAAAGTTCCTGTGGCAGGAGTTCCGAGCGTGAGCGGCGTAATGCTCGTCTCGGCGAGGGTGAAGCCGTACTACCCGGCCTGCAGGCCGGTGCCGTGCGCTGCAAGTGTGTAAGAGCCGCTCGCCGGCAGGGTGATGAGGCTCGAGCTCCCGGTTTGGTTGGTGAACGCGGTATATCCGCCGGGGCCGGTAAGATCGAACGCGATACCGCTTGTGGTCGAGGGGGCGACGCTGAGCTGAACCTGCTGCCCTGCCGCGGCAGTGAAATTCCACTGATCGACACCGTAGGGGCTTGTGATCGTGCCGGTTTCCGCCTGGTTGTACGAGAGCGGGAACTGGTGTGGTGTGACATCGAAGACGGAGAGCACGTAATTGCCGGTGCTCGAGCTCTCCGCCGTGGGAGCCTGGACGGCAAGGGTGTAAGTGCCGTCCGAGGGGATCGCGAATCCGGCGATCGTGGCGATGGCCCCCGAGCTTGCACTCGAGGTCGACTGGAGCACGTTCCCCGCGGAGTTCTCGAGCGCAACCTGGCCCCATCCGAGCTGCGGTGAGAGCGGTGCCGTTGCGCCGGCGGTCCCGGGGTTGAGCTGCACGCTGACAACCGTGCCGGCCGTGGCATAGAACGTCCAGTCGTCCACCGCGCCCACGGTTGCGATCGATCCTGCCGTGGGTGTATTGAGGGCGATCGAGCCGCTCGAAGGCACGAGCGTCACCGAGCCGCCCACGATCGTGCCCGAGACTTGCTCCCCGCGCACGTAGAGATGTAGCCCATTCAGATTGAGCGTGGCGTTCGAGGGAACGACAAGTTCATTGGCATACACCGCCTCCGGTTTGCCGGTCGTTGTATTCTTTGAAAGGTCGACCAGCTCCGCGGAGGTGTTCGAGGCGAGAGTCAGATTGCCATACGCGAAGTTGTTCACGAAACCCGTTTGAACGGCCCCCTGGTCGGCCGACATCGCCTCGATCTGCTGTGGCGGGTTGCTTGTTCCCTGCCCCGATGTGAGCACCACTGTGCCCAGAGGTGCGAAATCATCGGCGTTTGTGGTGGTGCCAAGGAGGTTTCCTGAAAGATTGAACGTGCTTCCGGGCGCGGTCGAGAGCAACCCTGTCCCTTGCACCGAGAGGCTGCCTGTCAGGTTCAAGGTGCTCCCGGCACCCAGGCTCAGATTTCCCTCGTCGATCAGCGTGCCGACCTGAAAGTTGATCGTGCCGCTCGCGAAGGTGAGTCCAAAATCAGGCGAGATCGTGAACGAGCCGGTCGAGCTGCCAACGAAATTGACACCACTGATTTGCGAAAGAACCGTGTCCACAAATGTGGCACTGTTGGATGCCTGGAGCGTTGAGCTCGTCCAGCCGCCAGTTTCCACGAAGGTCGTCAGGTTGGGGATATCCAGAGTGCTGCCCGCACCGTCGGCCTTCAGGATCACGGTTCCTGTATCGATACTCGTGATGGCGGGCAGGTTGAGCGTTGCGCCTGCGAGGGCATAGAGCTGGACCTGGTTCGCGTAGCCGTTGTCGGGTTCGGTGACGCTGGTGAGATTTGAGAGGTTGAGCGTGCTGCCAGCATCTGTGGCCTCGAGCGTGGTGGTGTTACTGGTGCCGGCGTAGCTGGTGACGCCGGGCAGGCTCAGGGTTGCGCCCCCGCTGACTGTGATGTTGCCTGTGGTGAACGAGGTGATGCTGGTGAG
>DAIDHX010000063.1 GCA_027451885.1 Planctomycetales bacterium | reverse complement strand
CAGCCTGACGCCTCGCTTTTCATTCTGCCTGAGCACGGCGGCCGCGCCCGGTTTGATGACGAGGGCTACATTGTCGGGCCGCCGGATCTGGTGGTTGAGGTGGCGTCGTCGAGCGCGAGCTACGACGTCCATGAGAAACGTGCGGTATACGAAGGCGCTGGGGTGCGTGAGTATCTGGTTCATCGGGTTCTGGACGAGGCGGTGGACTGGGTTGTCCTGGTCGACGGCCGCTATGAGCCGATTGGGTCGGACGCGGACGGGTTGTTGCGGAGCCGGGTTTTTCCTGGTTTGTGGCTGGATCCAGTCGCGCTTGTGAAGCGAGACCTTGCTGGTGTGGTGGCGGCTGTGAAGAAGGGGCTTGCGACGCCCGAGCATGCCGAGTTCGCGGCTGTTTTGGCCGCGGCATGCAAGTCCACGGGGGAGTGAGAGATAATCGAGGATAATCTGATTTCCAACACATCTCGTCCCGATGGCTTTAGAAATCTCCTCCAGATTCGTTCCCGCTCGCATGGATGACTCTCGGATGCGTCCAATCTTCATCCGGGAGGGTTGAACGCGGCCATGGCCGATGGCAGTGTTCGATTCATCAAGGAAGCAGTGCAATCATGGATGATCAATCAGGTGAACGGGGTGCCGGAAGGTCCTGACGGTGGTAACACACCACCAAGGGGCGTTTGCCAGGTGCTCGGATCCCGTAACGGCGGCGAGATCATCTCCGCCGATTCGTACTGAGACGAATCACACGAATTCATGCTTCGTGGCGTCCATAAGCCAGGCATGAATTTTTGCGGATGCATGACCTGCGCGATCCGATGTGAGTTTTCGGTCTGGACGGGCTTCGCGGAAGGCGATAAGGTTCCGGCCGCATATCACGAGGCGTCGGTCGAGATCATACGGCGATTCCGCCGCGACGAGACCGAGGCTGGTAAGGATGCCGGCCAGAGCTTACACACGGAACCCGGATGCAAGGGCGCTCGGTCGAGCCACGGCTCGGCTCAGGGGTGCGCGCCTGGCGTCCGGCCCGGATCAAGTGGAGGGAATGGATGCCTCCCACGGCAAGCGAAGCAGACGCATCACGCGCGAATCTGGTCCGCGGGCTGATCTTACCGATCACGCTCACGGCCGCAGTGCTCGTCTTCGTGACGCCGATCCCCGCGTGGCTGCTCGACATCCTGCTGTCGATCAATATCACGATTGCGGTGGTTGTGCTTCTCACCACGACGGTGATCCGCACACCCCTGGAATTCAGCACCTTCCCGACGATCTTGCTGGCCGCGACACTCTCGCGCCTGGTGCTGAACGTGGCCACGACGCGGCTTGTGCTTACCCGTGGAGGGATCGAAGGAGCGAGCGCGGCGGGGGGCGTGGTCCGGGCGTTTGGCGAGTTTGTCGCCGGCGACCAGCTCATTGTGGGGGTGATTCTCTTTGTGATTCTGGTGGTCATTCAGTTCGTGGTGATCACCCAGGGTGCGACGCGTATCAGCGAGGTCGCCGCCCGATTCACACTCGACGGGCTGCCCGGCCGGCAAATGGCGATCGATGCTGATCTCCACGCCGGGTTGATCGACCAGAAGGAAGCGGGCCGGCGTCGCGACCAGATCTACGCTCAGGCAGACTTCTTCGGCGCAATGGACGGGGCGAGCCGATTCGTGCGCGGAGATGCCGTGGCGGGCGTGGTGATCCTGATTGTGAACATCGTTGGCGGGCTTTACCTGGGCGTGATCGAACACGGGATGAGCGTGTCCGAGGCGGTCGGCGTGTTTAGCAAGCTGACGATTGGCGACGGGCTTGTGAGTCAGATGCCGGCGTTTTTGATCGCGCTTGCGTCGGGCTTGATCGTCACGCGGTCGAGCACGTCGAGCGACCTCTCCGGGCAGTTGACAGCGCAGCTCTTTTCACGCCCTCGAGTTCTGGCCATGGCCGCGGGGTTCGCAGCGCTTTTGGCGCTTGGGCCTTTGCCCAAGCCGCCGCTTTTGATTCTCGCGGCGGGCCTGGCGGGCGCAGCGTACACGATTGCGAATCGCCCCGAGCGGGAAGCCGACGAAGTCGACGACGAGTCCGCGACAGGATCCGCGCCCAAACGTGCGATCCCCTCGACAAGCCGCTCGTCTGCTCGGCCCGATCTCGCGGCGAGCCGCGATCCGGAGGCTGCAAAAGCCGCCTCCCGGGCCAGAGCGACTCCGGAGACCGGCGAGCCGATCCTGGAACATATGGACGAACTGTTGCATGTTGATCCACTTGAGCTTGAGATTGGCTTCCGGCTGATCACGCTGGCGGACCCGGAGCGCGGCGGCGATTTGCTCGCCCGGCTCAGGACTGTGCGGCAGCGGGTCGCGCGTGAAATGGGGCTTATTGTGCCCCAGGTGCGAATTCACGACGAACTCGGCTTGCCCCCCAACGAGTATCGCTTCAAGATCCGCGGCGCGGTGGTTGCGCAGGGGACGGCCTACGCCGGCCGGC
Source organism: Planctomycetales bacterium (assembly GCA_027451885.1). GTDB lineage: Bacteria > Planctomycetota > Planctomycetia > Isosphaerales > Isosphaeraceae > JAKBAP01. The sequence continues at coordinate 1,081 of DAIDHX010000063.1, read as the reverse complement.
TGCTCGCCACGCCGCCTTCGGGGCTCGTGACTCGTCCCGACGGACGGGCCGGTGTCGACCCCACCACGGGCCAGCCTGCGGTCTGGATCCACGCCGAGGGGCGCGAGGTCGCGGAACTTGCCGGCTGCCGGATTCTCGAAACACCGGCCGTGATCGCCGAACATTTCGCTCAGGTCGTGACCGACAGCGCGGATCTTTTGCTTACGCACGAACAGGTGGAACGCCTGCTCGAGCGTGTTCGCGCGAGCTCCCCTGCGCTCGTTGCCGAGGTTGTGCCCGGCCTTGTGCGATCGGGTGAGCTCCGGCGGATTTTGCAGAACCTGCTCCGCGAGCGTGTGAGCATCCTCGACCTGGAGACGATCCTGGAGACGCTCGCGGTGCATGCGAGCAAGACAAAGGACATCGACCAGCTTACCGAGCTTGTGCGCGTGGGCCTGGCGCGGAGGATCATCGAAGCGTACAAGGGCACGGACGGCCGGCTGCGGGTGGTCACGCTCGAGCGCTCGCTGGACGCCCGGCTGGCGGAAGCCGCGGCGCTCGCCGACTCCCAGCCCGCGCTCGCCCTGGGTGACGAGACCGCCCGGAACATTGTGCAGGCGGTTGCTGTTGCCGTTTCGAGCCTGGTCGAGGCCGGGCTTACCCCGATCATCATGGCCTCGGCGGGCGCCCGGGCCTTGCTCAAGGATCTGACACGGGCCGACCTGCCGCGGCTCGTGGTGTTAAGCCAGCGCGAGATTCCACGCGACACGCCCATCGAGATCCTGGGCAGCGTTGTGGAGGAAGCGCCCGCCGTCGTGACCACCTATACAACCACCGAGGCCCTGGCGTAAGCCCCGGGCCGTTCGTTTGCCGGTGCCTGGCCGCGTAGCCGGCCGTCGCGGAGAGCCGAGACCGATGCGTTCCAAAACCTATCGAGCCAGAACGATGCGCGAGGCGCTCGCGCGAGTTCGCAAGGCTCTGGGGAGCGACGCCCTGATCCTGGGCTCGCGCGAGGTCCGCGCCCGCCGACTCTTTGGGCGTGCGCCACGCGTGATCGTGGAGGTTGACGCAGCACTGCCTTCCGAGACCAGGCCCACGCCCG
>DAIDHX010000062.1 GCA_027451885.1 Planctomycetales bacterium | reverse complement strand
GCCCTGCCGCTTGACCCTGTGCATGCCCGCGATCGAGAGAATTCGGGCAAGCCGGATGCGGGAAATCCGCACGTCCGGTTTGAAGAGGGCGGAGGTAACGCGACCTAAACACTCCCGTTGCCCCCGCTACTCGACCGCGGGGCCGTTGGCTTCGGTTCGCGCGGGGCCGTTGGCTTCGGTTCGCGCGGGGCCGTTGGCTTCGATTCGTGGCTTCATGGGTTCGCTTTGCGGTCGATCGCGGTGCTTGCACATTTGATACACACGTTTAGATCGGCTGTTTCGTCAGAATCGGAGGATTCGACTCAGTCGCCGCGGCGCGGAATTGATTCTTACCCTCGGGGGGTTCCCCAGGGATGGGTGCATTGGCGATGTGCACTCAAGCCGGCTTGCGAAGTCGCCGGCTTCTGGGTGGTTGGAGCGGACTCGAGCAGCGGCTTCAAATCGAGCGGGAAGCGGAATGGCCACAGGGCGTGGCGGTCTTCCTCAGAGTCAGTATGCCATCAATTTGCTGGATTCGTACCAACCGAGAGGCGTTCCTGGCTTCTCGTGGATTGGCCTGTATCGTGCGCGCGGGATACAGGGACGATGCGGCAGAGGAGGTGCGCCCTGGGCCTTTCACAGTCCCTGTTTTTTTGGGGCACCCGTCTCGACTGATGGACGCGCTGTCCCTGGCGTGGCTCAGGCCGAGCTCAGCGCTGGGGTGGGCGTATCCAGGGCCGAAGGATGACGACGGAGGCCAGGTCGGAGAACTCATCGGTCCAGGCGGGTGCGTTTGAACTCAGCGGGAACTTGCGCCACAGCGGGCTTGTGGCAATCGATCCCAGAGCCTGTTCGCCTCGCGCCATGACGCACCAGATGCTTGGCTGTTTGCCCTGCGCGCGTTCCTCGGCCGAGACCGAGACATCGTCGCGCACGCGAAAGCTGAGCCCTGCATCCTCGGCCTGGCGGGCGAGCACCTGGTCGAGCGCGAGGTAACGATTGGTGGCGTTGAAGGCGAGCAGCCCGCCAGGCGCGAGCCGGGAGAGATAAAGCTGGATCGCCTCACGTGTGAGCAAATGAACGGGTGTGGCGTCCGAGCTAAAGGCATCGAGCACGATGAGGGCGTATTCGCCCTGTGCTTCGCGCTCGATTTCGAGCCGGGCGTCGCCGGGGATGATCCGCCAGTGCGATGCGCAGTCGCTCAAGTATGTGAAGAATTGTGGATCTTGTGCGATGTGGATCACGGCGGGGTCGATCTCGTAGAAATCCCAGTCTTCGCCCGCGCGACCGTAAGCGGCGAGGGTTCCCGCGCCCAGGCCCACGACGGCGATCCGCGGCGGGTCTGCGCCGGGGTGCGCGGGCTCGAGCGTGCGCATGACGTCGCCGATCGGGCCTGAGCGTGTGAAGTATGTGAGCGGCTCGCGCTTTCGCATGGGGTCAAGCGCCTGCTCGCCGTGGAGCGTGCTGCCTAGAAAGAGCCGGTGGACGGTGGCCTTGTCGTCGCGGGTCACGCGGACGAGGCCGAAGAAGCCGCGGTCGATCGCGAGCAAAGGGCCGCTTGGCCCTTGTGTGAGCCCGCTGGCGCAGAGCAGGCCCACGAGTACAAGGGCGAACCGCACTGGCGCGCGCGAGGCCCGCCAGCAGGCGAGGAATCCCACACCGCAGCCAAGCATCGCCAGCAAGACGCCAGGGAAAGCGCTGGCTGCGCCGGCGGGGTCGGTCACGAGAATCGCGGTCACGGCAAAGACGACGAGCCCGGGGAACAGAGCTCTGGCGATCGCGCGCGGACCCGTGAATCGCTCCGCGCCTGTGGCCAGCCCGATCCCGCAGGCCAGCACGACGGCGGCGGGGTATTCGATCATGCGGGTGAAAACGAGGGGCGCCAGCAGGGCGGTGAACACACTGCCGCAGAGTCCAGCCGCGGCGAGACCCAGGTAAAACGAGGTCGCGGCGTGGGCAGGGGGCCGACCGCGCACCAGCCGGCCCAGGCAAGCCAGGGTGCCGGCGAGAAAGAGCAGCAGGTGCAGGGGGATCCAGACGAGGTGCGTGAATCCCGCAGCCGTCACGAGCGCCCACGAGGCCGCGAGCGCGGGCAAGACGCGCGCAGCCAGCCGCACGGCACGTCCCTCCGGCCAGGCAAAGGCGATGATGAACGCGGCAAGATAGATCCCCAGCGGAATCATCCACAAAAGCGGGATCGCGGCGATGTCGGTGGTGAGCGCCGCGGTGAGCGCTGGCAGCCAGACCGAGGGGATAAAGACGAGCAGGAAGCGCTCGAGCAATTCCTGGGCGCCCGGCCGGCTGGTCGGTTCGGCCCGCGGGTCGGTGAAAACTGGCGCTGGGCGGGTGCGCAAGGCGGCGATTCCGGCCGCCAGCACGAGCAGCATCGTGAGCACAAACCCCGCGCGCCAGAGATGCTCCTGCGCGGCGAGGCCCAGGCGAGGCTCGATCACAAGCGGGTAAGCGGCAAGCGCGAGCAGGCTGCCCAGGTTGCTGGCGGCGTAAAGAAAATAAGGGTCGGATGCGCGACGATGATTGGTGCGTGCGAACCAGGCCTGGAGCAGGGGAGAGACGCTCGAGACGACGAGCATGGGGGCGAGCGAGGCCATGGCCAGGACGCCGAGCAAGGCCAGCGCGGGGGATTTTGCGGTGGCCAGCGACGCGGCGTCCGTGCCTGGGGAGGGCAACGGGCGAGACAGGACGCCCCAGACGGCAAGCGCGGCTAGAACCGCGAACGCGCGCGTTCCGCGCCCCTTGCGCGCGGCGGCCGCGGCCTGATCGGCCAGGGCGTATCCTCCCAGGAGCGCAGCCTGAAAGAAGACCAGGCAGACATTCCAGACCGCGGGCGTTCCACCCCAGTAAGGGAGCACCCGTTTTCCGATCATGGGCTCGAGCGTGAACAGCAGAAGGGCCGCGGCGAACGACGCAAGGCTATAGAGAACCACCATGCCGCAATCCCAGCGCGAGGGGTTGATCCGGCCCTTGCAAGCGAAATCGGAGCGCCCGGATCGAAGTCGACCGGCTAGAATACCATCTTCCGTGAGGTGCATGGCTCCGCCTTGATGCGGAGCGCGGGACTTTTCGCGAGAGGAAGCCTTGGGATCTTTGTCCAGGCGGTTGAGCAGTCAGCGCCGCTTTTTCGAATACCTGCGCACGTTCCGAGCCCGGCTAAGATCACCTGAATCCGTACCGGGGGAAAAGCCGCCCAAGCACCGCTCGATGGGCCGGCTCTATCGCGAGCTTTATCACCTGCTGCGCGGGGATCGCGCCACCATCGCCGTCGCGCTTGTCGCGCTTTCGCTGGCAACGGTGCTCAAGCTGATCCCGCCGCTCGCCACCAAGGCCGCGGTGGATTATGCGCTCCTGGGCCATCCCTTGCCGGAATCGGTCGCCGCCCTGCGGCCGGACTGGATTCCCGACACTCCCCGAGCGCGGTTGATCGTGCTCGTTGTGGTTGTGTTCGTGGTCTCGGTGATCGGCAAGATCCTTGGGCTGGCGAGCCGCTGGCGCGCCACGCAGGCCGCCAAGCGCGTGCAGGTGCAGGTGCGGAGAAAAGTCTACGAGCATGCCATGCGGCTGCCGCTGCACCGGGTCTACGCGCTCAAGTCGGGCGGGGCGTCGAGCCTGCTGCGCGAGGATGCCGGCGGCGTGGGCGAATTGATCTTCAGCATGCTCTATAACCCCTGGCAGGCGGTCGTGCAGTTCGCGGGGGGCGTGCTGGTAATGGCCTATGTCGACTGGCGGCTCTTGCTGGGCGCGCTCTTGCTGGTCCCAGGCGTGTATTACTCCGACCTGATGTGGAACCGCCGCATTCGGCCCCTCTTTCGCGACGTGCGCAAGGAACGGCAGGACGTCGACTCGCAGACCACCGAGGTCTTCGGCGGCATGCGGGTGGTGCGCGCGTTCGGCCGGCAAAAAAGCGAATCCGCCCGCTTCATGCGCGCGAGCGACTTCATGGCCCGGCTTGAGCTCTACGTCTGGAAGCTGTCGCGGATGATCGAATTGCTCTGGGAATTCCTGCTGCCGATGGCGTCCGTTGCGCTCTTGCTCTATGGCGGCCTGCGCGTGATCGCCGGCGAGCTCTCGCTCGGTGATCTGATGATGTTTCTCGTCTACCTGGCGATGCTGCTCGAGCCCATGGCCGTGCTCGCGACCAGCGTCACGCAGTTTCAGAACAACCTCTCAGGCTTCGACCGCGTGCTGGATCTGCTGGCCGAGCCACGCGAGCTGGATTCGTGGCCAGGCGCGCGGCTGATCTCGAAGGCAACCGCACAGGGAAGCGTTTCGCTCGAGGGGGTTGGCTTCGTCTATCCTGGCACCACCCGGCGCGTGCTCCGCGACGTCGACCTGGATGTCGAGCCGGGCGAAACGGTCGCGCTCGTCGGCCGCAGCGGCTCGGGCAAGACCACGCTCTGCAACCTGGTTGCGCGATTCTACGACCCGACCGAGGGGGCCATCCGCTTCGACGGCGTCGATCTCCGAAGCTACGACGTCGAGAGCTATCGCCGCTTGCTCGGCATCGTGGAGCAGGACGTCTTCCTCTTCGATGGCACCATCGCGGACAACATTGCCTACGGCGATCGCAGCCGCGGGCTCGAACAGGTGATTCGTGCCGCGCGGGCGGCCAACGTCGACGAATTCATCGAGCGCATGCCGGAGGGTTACAACACGCTCATCGGCGAGCGCGGCGTGCGCCTGAGCGGCGGCCAGCGGCAGCGGCTCGCGATCGCCCGCGCTGTGCTCGCGGATCCGCGCCTGTTCATTCTCGACGAGGCCACGAGCAATCTCGACAGCGAAAGCGAACGGCTCATCCAGCAAAGCCTGGCGCGGATCTTGAAAGGGCGCACGTCGTTTGTGATTGCGCATCGCCTGAGCACGATCCGCAACGCCGACAGGATTCTTGTGCTCGACGACGGCGCGATCATCGAGGCGGGCGACCACGACGCGCTCATGGCCGTCGGCGGGCGGTATTACGACATGGTCGAGCTGCAGCGCATCGAGCACAAGAACGAGATCGATCCTTAACCCGGCTGGTCAGGCGCCTGCCGAGGGGCGCTCGGCCACGACCATGGGCACGCCGGCGGCGGGGCGCAGAGTCATGGTGGCGAGCGGCCTCACCACCGCGCCCGGGGCGAGCCGCAAGCGAAAACGGTTGGCCATCGTGGCCAGCACGAGCGCGGATTCCATCAGGGCGAAATTGTTGCCGATGCAGATTCTGGGCCCGCCGCCGAACGGAAAATAAGCATACTTATGAATATGATCTAATTTTCCGTCAGCCCAGCGCTCGGGTTGAAACTGGAGCGGATCGTCGTACCAGCGGCGATCCCGGTGCACCACCCACTGGGGCATGAAGACGGTGGTTCCCTTCGGGATCGGCCAGCCGCCGATCTCGAGGTCGCGGATCGCCTCGCGCCCGACCATCCAGACGGTGGGATAAAACCGCAGTGTCTCACTGATGATCGAAGCGCAATAAGGCAGGCGAGGCAGGTCCTCGAAGGTGGGAGCCCGGCCGCCGAGCACACTGTCGAGCTCGGCATGGAGCCTGGCCTCGACCTGGGGATGTTCCGAGAGCAGCAGCCAGACCCAGGCGAGCGTGTTGGCGGTGGTTTCGTGACCGGCCATGAACAGAGTCATGAGCTCGTCGCGGAGCTGGCGGTCGGTCATGCCGCGGCCGCTGTCCTCATCGCGCGCGGCGAGCAGCATCGACAGCAGATCGCCGCGATCCTCCCCGGAACGTCTGCGCTCGTCGATGAGGTCGAAGAGGATTCGTTCCAGCCGGCGGATCGCGCGTTCGACCCGCAGGTTGAGCGGCGTGGGGATCCAGTGCGGCGGCGCAATCAATCGCCCCGTGCGCGCCACGAACGCGCGCATCAGGGTTTCCATCGCCTCGCTGGCCACTTGCGAGCGCCCGCCGATCTCCGAATCAAACAGCGTCTTGGCCACAATGTGCAGTGTGAGCCGCATCATGTCGGCCTGGATGTCGCGCATTTGGCCCGGCTGGAAACCCGCGAGCATCCGCTCGGTGTAATCGACCATCGAACGCGCGTAGGAGCGGATCCGCTCGCGATGGAACGCGGGCTGCGCCAGCTTGCGCTGGCCACGCCAGAAGTCGCCCTCGCTCGTGAGCAGGCCGCGCCCCAGCGTGCGCTCGGTCTGCCGCAACCGATAATGCTTGATGAATCCCCGGCCGCGATCGACAAGCACATCCTCGATCAGGTCGGGATGGAACAGGAAAACAATCTCACGCCGGCCGAACCGCACGCTGACGACGTCGCCGTACCTGGCGGCCCAGCGATCCATGGCCGCAAGCTGGTCGCGGGCGAATTCCTTCAAGTTGCCGAAAAGCCACTGGCGCGGCGGCCCGGGAATCGCTCGCTCTGGCTTGCTCTGGATCGTTGTTGCCATTTTTCACTCCTCGTCCCGTCACCAGGACTCCATTCTAGCGGGTCGCGCGCCTGTTTCGCCGCGATTCGAGGGCGGCTATGATCAGGAATCCTACCTGGTCAGGGTTACCAGCCGGTACAACTTCTGCCCTCCGAAAGGAGCACGCCCAATGGAATCACAGTGGGGAGTTTTGTCTCGTCGTGGGTTTTTGGATCGATCACTCACGGGGCTTGCCGCCGCGGGATTGCCGCTGTGGTACGCGCGTGAGGTGCTTGCGGAGTCGCGGATTGAGCTCGCGGCGCAGGAGAAAGCCAAAAAGGCAGGGCCCAATGACCAGATTTTGATGGCCGCGATTGGCACTGGAGGCCAGGGCACCGGCATCATGAAGTGGGCCAAAAGCAAGGCCGGCGTGAAGTTCGTGGCCGTGTGCGATCTCGACGCCGCGCGCAGAAAGAAGGCAGCGCACGAGATCGGCAAGGATTGCCACGAATACAAGGATTTTCGTGAGCTTCTCGCCAGGGAGAAGGTCGACGCGGTGACGGTTGGCACGGTCGATCACTGGCATGCGCTTGTGTCGATCGCCGCGATGAAGCACGGCTGCGACGTTTACTGCGAGAAGCCGCTTTCGCTGACGATCGAGGAAGGGGCGGCGATGGTGAAGGCCGCCCGCAAGTACGACCGGGTGTTCCAGACCGGCAGCCAGCAGCGCTCCGATGCACGCTACCGCCTGGCGTGCGAGCTTGTGCGCAACGGCCGGATCGGCAAGGTGCACACGGTTGAAGCGCGGATCGGCGATAACCCGATCGGCGGTCCGTTCCCAGTCACCAATCCCCCCGAGGGGCTCGATTGGGATTTCTGGAAAGGCCCCACCGCTGACGTGCCTTACGTCAAGGAACGCTGCCACTATGAATTCCGCTGGTGGTACGAATACAGCGGCGGCAAGATGACCGACTGGGGTGCTCACCATAACGACATCGCCCAGTGGGGCCTGGGGCGCGACGGCTCGGGCCCGATCCGCGTGACGGCCACAGGGGTCGATCCATCCCACAAGCCGAATTCGTACAACTGCCATCCGCACTTCGCGGTGAGCTATGAATACGACGACGGCGCCCGCCTGATCACAACTTCCGACGGCGAGAACGGCAATCGCTTCATCGGCGACAAGGGCTGGATCTTCGTGAACCGCAGCCGCATCGAGGCCAGCGACCCCAAACTGCTCAAGGAGCCGCTGCCCAAGGGTGCAATCCGGCTCTATCATTCAAATGATCACATGGGCAACTTCATGGACGGCATTCGCAGCCGCAAGCGCTGCATCTGCGATGTGGAGGTCGGCTACCGCTCCGTATCAGTCTGCCATATGGGTGCGATCGCGCTCAGGCTGGGAATCCCGCTCGAATGGGATCCCAAAGCGGAGAAGTTCGTCGGCCCCCGCGCCGAGAAGGGTAACGCCATGCTCTCCCGCGAGATGCGCTCGCCCTGGAAGATCGAGGTCTAGACGCTGCTAGACCTCCTCGGCCCATCCTGCCGCGAGCTCGGGCTCCATCCCGCTCGCGGCAGGATCGTCAACCGCACGCCGCGGGTCAATGAAAACCCAGAACACGAAGCCAAACGCGGCTACCACGCAATAGACCGCAAAGCCAGGGTCCCACTGCGCCCGGCCGCTGTAACCCAGGCTCTTCATGTAGTCCGCAAAACTACCCCAAAAAAGCTGAGACGCAGCCCCACCAGCGTTTCCAATCATGTTCATAAGGCCGAACATGACACCGATCTGCCGGCCGCTGATCTGTGTGGCGCTCGCCCACCAGGCCGGTAATTGAAGCTGCACGCCCAGGCACGCCAGGGCCACAAGCATCGCCGAGACCGTGGCGTTGTCGATCCACACGCTCGTCAAGAGACCGACAAAAGCGAGCGCTGCGCCCACCATGGCCTGGGCTGTTCGGCTCCAGCGGCGGTTGCCTGTTTTCTGCACCAGCCAGTCGGTCAGCCAACCGCCAAACAGGCATCCGACCGCGCCCGCGCCCATCACCAGGCTTGAGAGCCACCCGGATAGCCAGGGAGACACGCCACGCCCCTGCTGGAGATAGGTGGGATACCACGACGAAAAGACGTTGTAGATGGCGGACATTGTCACCATCGCCAGCGAGAGCAGCCAGGTCTCCTTGCAGCGAAAGACGGCTTTCCAGGGAATCGCGCCGTGGACGTCCGCCGCGGGTTGTGTGTCGGTTCTCCCATGACGGATGAGCGCATATTCAGCCGAGCTCACGGCGGGGTGCTGGGCGGGATCATCGCGATACCAGGCGTAAAACAGGAGCGCCCATGCCGCGCCCAGCAGCCCGAACACCGCGAACGACCAGCGCCAGCCGACCCAGGTGATCAGAGCCTGCGACGCGATGGGAGCAATGGCGCCGCCGAACATCATCGAGGCGGTCACGAAGCCCTGCGCCCTTCCCAGCGCAGCCGGTGGAAACCACGCCTTGAGCACGCGCGCGGAGTTGGGCAACGCGCCCGCTTCACCCGCGCCGAACAGGAATCTCACGCCGAGCATCAGCCAGAAACCGAACGCCGCGCCCGTCAGCGCGGTGAAGATCGACCACCAGACCACGATGCGCGTGAGCACACCGCGCGAGCCGAAGCGGTCCCCCCAGCGCCCGGTGGGGATCTCGAAGAGCACGTACGACAGCGTGAACGCCGTGAAGAGCACGCTCTTCTGAGTCTCGGAGATCTGCAGCTCCTCCTTGATCAGAGGCGCTGCCTGGCTCATGCAAACGCGATCCAGGTAAAGAATGAACGCCATCGAGGCCAGGAACACCAGAACGATGTAACGCGCCTTGGTGGGACGCTCGCTTGTCGTGGGGGGTTCGTTCATGGCATCCAGGGCAGGGATTGAAGGTTCATTCAGAAAGGAAGTCTAGCGCGGAGTGTTCGACCGTGCGGCTTGCGATCAGCGCTCGACTCGGACAGCGACGCGCACGGCGGATTCAGGCGCGCTCGCCGCGACCCTCGCTTTTGCTTGCGCCAGCACATGCTCAAGCGTAACCGGCTTGCCCCCCTGGCGTTTGCTCTCGTCCGCGGCTTCCATGAACGCGAGGATCTCGATCGTCTCGTCGAGGCTCACCGGGGCCTCGTGCGTCTTGAAGAACTTGACGATCTCGACCACCAGAGGCTCATAGCCGCCGTAACCACCGCTCTTGACGATCGCCTTGCTGCCATAAACAAGCGCGCCATAGTCCGCCCGCCCCGCGCGGATGCCGCGGAATGTGCCCACCCGGCCGTCGGCCCAGGTACCCACAACGAGATCGACACCCTCATTATGCACGCGCGTGACGCTCTGGCAGCCCCGCCCCATGAGCGTGTAGAGCGTCTCGACCCCGTGGATGCCGTACCAGAACAGGTCGGGATGATGCGGCTCAAGCGCGCAGGGCGAGAAGGCGTCGCACCCCATCACCTTGCCGACCCTGGGATCGTTCGCCAAAGCGGCGATCGCGGGGCTATAGCGCAGCGACGAGCTCGAAAAGCACGGCGTTTTGGTCTCGCGTGCAAGCGCGGCGAGCGCGAGCCCATCGGCGAGCGAGCCGGCGAACGGTTTGTCAATGAATAACGGCTTGTGCGCCCGCAGTACCGGCCTCGCCTGCGCGAGATGCGGCCGGCCGTCGACACTCTCCAGGAACACCACGTCGACCTTTTCCAGAAGCGCGTCGATCGAGTCCACAATCGCCACCTTGTATTTGTCGCGCAAGGTGGTCGTATATTCCGCCACGCGGTCGCGGCTGGAGGGCAAATCCGGGCTGCCGCCGGGAAACGCGTGCGTCACGCGAACGCCCGCAAGCGCAGGTTTGGGACTCTCCACGTTGAGCAGGCTTGCGAATGCCTCAACGTGGGATGTATCGAGCCCGATCATTCCCGCCCTGAGCGGCCGGGGTGTACTCTCCTGCGCGGTGGCGAGACTCGAAAACGCCAGGGCCGCCACCCACGCTAGAACAGACCGGCAAGAGCGCATGCTGGTCCTGATCTCCTGTGTCACGATTCGCTCCTGGCTGCAGGCATGCTTGTAATTGGGAACGTTGCAACGTCGAACGTCCCGGTGTGGATCGGCTCGCCATCATCGGCCAAGACGAGCAAGGGTGCAACTGCTGGGTTCTCAAGTGGCGAGCGCTTACGGCTGCGGTTAGGATAGCGAATCTGCGGACTTTCCCGGCCGAGAATCGACTCCGGTCTCGAGCAGACTCTTCATTTTAAGGATCCGGCATGTCTCAGCGCACGCGTGTTGGAGGCCTGGCCCTCCCCTGGGGACTCCTGGCGTTCAGTCTGCTGACATCGGTACACGCTGCCGAGGTCCAGGCGCTCAAGATCACGGTCGACGCCCGCGAGCTACCGCGCAAGCTGCTGCACGCTCGCGTGGTCATCCCCTGCGCGCCCGGGCATCTGGTGTTCTGGTATCCCAGGTGGGTGCCGGGCACGCACGAGCCGTGCGGACCAGTGGAAAACCTGGGCGGCCTGCGCGTCCTTGATCCCTCGGGCGCAGCGATTCCCTGGAAGCGCGACGAGCTCGACCTTTACCGCTTCCATTGCGAGGTCCCCACCGGCGCGCGTGCCATCGAGGTCGCGCTCGACCTGATCTGCAATGAGCCTTCGATTCTGGCCTCAGGCCATCTCAGCTACGGCACGCGGGGCGTGGCGATCCTCAACTGGAGCAACGTTTTCGTTTATCCCGAGGGTCGGTCATGCAACGAGCTCGAGGCCGAGCTCACCGTGCTTATGCCTGACGACTGGAAATACGCCTCAGCGCTCAAGACGCGCACCCATGCTCCTGGCCGCATCCAGTTCGAGCCTGTCTCCCTGTTCGAGCTGGCCGATCGGCCGCTGGTTGCCGGCCGGTACTTGAAGTCGATCAAGCTCGATTCGGGCACGGGTCCGGACGCGTATCTGGACGTCGTGGGCGAAACCGAGTCCGCGGTCGAGGTCAAGCCGGCCGTCGCGGACGCTTACGGGCGCGTGGTGCGGGAAGCTCAGGCGCTCTTCGGCGCGTGCCATTATCCGGAGTATCACTTCCTCACCACGAGCAGTAACGCCCTTGGTTATTTTGGGCTCGAGCACCGCACCTCGAGCGTCGACGGCCTGCGCGAGGGGGATCTGCTCGACGCCAACCGGCTCCGCGGCTGGGTTGCAAATTTGCTACCGCATGAATATGTACATTCCTGGTGCGGAAAGTTCCGCCGCCCGGCAGGGATGATCACCGAGGATTTCCACACGCCGTACCACACGAGCCTCCTGTGGGTGTATGAGGGACTGGGAGAATACCTGGGCGAGCTCCTGATGACGAGGTCGGGGCTGGTGCCGCCGGCGGAATACCGTCGCGGTCTGGGGGCTTCGCTCAGCTCGTTGTCGCACGTCACCGGCAGGCGCTGGCGGTCGCTGGAGGATACCGCCATTTGCACCTCGCAACTCCGCGGCCAGAGCCCCAACTGGCAGGCGCTCAGGCGCGGGCAAGATTACTACTTTGAGGGCATGCTCGTCTGGCTCGAGGCCGACGCCATCATCCGCGACTGCTCGGGCGGCAAGAAAAGCCTCGACGATTTCTGCCGCCGCTTCTTCGGATCCATGCCCAGCAAGAACAACGTCGTGCCCTACAACGAAGCCGAGATCGTCGATATCCTCCGCTCGCTCGCCGACTATCCCTGGGAGCAGTTCCTGAACGCGCGAGTACACAAGCCCATGGAGTCGCTCGCGCTCGAGGTCGTCGGCCGCGTGGGATATCGGCTCGATTACACCGATCAACTCTGGACGCATTCCATCAGCCGCGAACGCGCGGGGGTTGATGCACTCGAGTCTCTCGGCCTTATGCTTGACGGCGAGGGCTCGATCTCATCGTTGATTCCTGGCTCGATCGCGGACAGGGCTGGCCTCGACCCCGGCTCCAGGATCATCGGCGTTGGAGGCAAGCTCTACAGCCACCAGCATTTCCTGGACGAACTCGGCAAAACGCGCGCGACCCACAAGCTCGAGCTGCTTGTCGCCGATGAGGGCGCCCTCAAGCCCGTCGAGCTCGCTTATGCCGAGGGAGTGCGTTACCGCATGCTCGTGCGCGACCCCTCGCGGCCCGACTTGCTTGCTGAGATCGCAAGGCCGCTCACGCGCAAGCACGCCGAGCCCAAACAGCCCCGCGCCGCGGCGGATTCACCCGCGATGCCCAAAGGCTACGTTTGCGGCCGGACCGCCACGCCGATCGTCATCGATGGACGTCTCGACGAAGCCTCCTGGAAGGCTGCCCCCTGGACCGATCTGTTCGTCGACATCGAGGGGGACGTCAGGCCGCGTCCGCGCTTCGAAACCCGGGCCAAGATGCTCTGGGACGACAGGTATTTTTACATCGCGGCGGAGATCAAGGACCCACACGTCTGGGCCACGCTCACGAAGCATGACTCCGTGATCTTCCAGGACAACGACTTTGAGATCTTCATCGATCCCGATGGCGATAATCACGAATATTACGAGATCGAGATCAACGCTCTGAATACAGAATGGGATCTTTATCTTGGCAAGCCTTATCGCGACGGCGGCCCCGCGCAAAACGAGTGGGAGATCCCCGGGCTCAAGACGGCCGTCTCGGTGCAGGGCACACTGAACAATCCAGGCGATCGAGACCAGGGCTGGACCGTGGAATTTGCGATTCCCTGGAGCGTGCTCGGCGAGCACGCGCATCGCGTCGCGCCCCCGAGCAACGGCGACCAGTGGCGGATCAATTTTTCGCGCGTGGAATGGCAACATGAGATCAAGGACGGCAAATATCAAAAAGTGCCGAAGACCCGGGAAGACAACTGGGTCTGGTCGCCGCAGGGCGCGATCGACATGCATCGCCCCGAGCGCTGGGGGTTCGTGCAGTTCTCAACCCAGGCGCCAGGACAGGCGGCATTTGTACCCGATCACGCCCAGCGCATTCGCGACCGGCTCATGGCCGTTTACCACGCCCAGCGCGCGTTTCACGAAAAGCACAAACGCTACGCCGGTTCGCTCGAGGAGCTTGGCCAGGGCCCCGAGGCCAAGCCCTCCATCAAGCTGCAACTGACCGCGGACGGTTACACCGCCGAGATCCGCGACCCCTCTGGAGACGAGGAGACTGTGTGGTCGATTCGCCAGGACTCGCAGATTCAGTCGCGATAGGCGAATTCGCCTTGATCCACGCTCCAATCGAGCCCGAAATATCCCGCGGCGAGGAATGCCTTCGCCGCCTGATCAGCCGGCACGGCTTTCACCACCACGCAATCGGGATATCCCACGCCCGACATGAAGTAGGGAAGCTGCTCCGTCAGGCGCAGACCCCTCTTGCCCGTGCCGCTGATCACGCCCACGTGTCCCTGGCCGTCGAGCCGGGGACGAACGAAGAGGCACGCCAGGTCATCGCCCGCGAAAACACGTGTGCCAATCGTTACCTTGCCATGCTCGACCTGGACTGGGCTTTCACCGAGCAGGACCGGCCAGGCGGCGTTTGTATTTCGGTCGCCATAGAGAATCACGCCGCGGTCGCGGAGCTCAGGATCACTCCTGTGCGCGACGAACGTGGCATCGTCCACAACATCAACCGACCCATTGCCGCGATACCAGAACGTTTCGGCGTCGATCCGAGCACGAGCGAGCGACCAGGCGTTGTCCTGTTCGTTGCCGTGCGTTGCCACAACCAGCAGGAACCGATCACGGAACGCGGCCTTGAACGGTCCCATGCGCTCGGGTGTTTTGCGAATGCGGGAATCGCCCGCATGATCGATGCCCCAGCGCCCGGCCGTGCGGCTCAGCACAATTTTATGAGCACCTGATCCATCTGCTGGCGGCAGCACGATGTCTGTGATCGTCTGGCCGTCGAGCTTGACGGTGAGCTTGCGCGCTGGGTCGATTGTGCCAAGTGCGGCCGTGACGTTGAGCGCGAGCCGGGCCACATTTTCGGTCGTCCCAGAAAACGCTGGCATTTTCGGGTCGCGCTCGAGATGGATCGCGCAAAGCTTGCTGGGCGACTCGGCCGCCTCGATCTCGGCCCAGCGCATGCGGTTCGACACCCCCGGACTGGCGGTGACAAGGTCGACCCGGGAGACATCCCTGGCGTCAGGAATCGCGCGCGACTGGAAGAAGTCGAAGAGCGGCGGCCAGTCGACGCACGGGTTGCCCCACCAGTGCCCCGCGCCCGGCTGCTCGTGATAGGCGAAATCAGGGTGGAATTCACCAAGCGCTTGCCGCATGCGCCGCGCCTGCGCAACGGGCACGTTGTCGTCCGCATCGCCATGAAGAACATAAACACCCAATGGCGCAAGATTCCGTACAAGTGCAAGTGTATCGCTCGGAGCCGTGGCCGATGCGAGCAGGCGATCGATCGCCTCCTTCGGCTCGGGACGGCTGAGCCCAGCGTAACTAAACATGCTCACCCAGCCGGCCGAAGGTCCGATCGCGGCGAATCGATCGGGATACGTCACGCCGAGATGCCACGTGCCGTGCCCGCCCATGGAATGCCCGGTGAGATAGACGCGCCTGGGGTCCACGCCCAGCCTGGCGTGTGCGAGTTCAAGGACTTCGACAGCGTCGAGCCGGCCCCAGTCTTCCCAGTCAAAGCCGAACGGCCGGCGATTGGTCGCCGCCACGATGGCGAGCCCCGGCCTGGCGCCATAGGCATGAGCTTGCCCGATTCCCTCAACCCCAGCGCCATGCAGAGTTAGCACCAGCCCCGGCGGCCGTGCAGGCGAACCCGGCCGCTCGGGCAGGGCCGGCACCAGGCCATAATACTGCACGCTGCCGTCGATCCGGCTGCGGAAGGTGCACTTGCGCGTTTGATCAATCTTGCACACCCGCAGCGCGATGCGAGCCTCATCGAGCGGCTGTTGCAAGCTGGACGTCCGCGCCTGGAGCCGTACCGTAATCGGGTAATCCCCCTCATTCGCGGGTGCTTTGCCACCGAGCCGGAAGCCAACCTTGCGCGACGATACCGGCGCAAGCCGGGGAACCGCCGTGCGCACTTCCGCGCCGCCGTTACTTACCACGAGCTCGAGATCGTCGCGCCAGCGCTCTGTCGCGTTGATCACAACGAGCGCTGCCTCACCCTCCACGGGCACGCCTGTCACCAGGTCAGGCGCGGTGAGATCGGCCGTCTCGATCATCGCTTCAGATCGCGGCGGCACCAGCTTCGCACGCAGCGCGCTACGGCCAGGCGAAAACAAGAGCTCATTCGCTCCCTTGCGAAGACGCACAGGCACCTTGACATATCCCGTGCCGTAGATATCCCCTGTGTGCGGCTCGAGATTCACACGCACGAGCGAATGACCGCTGGCCTCGAGAATCATGATTCGAGGCTCGGAGGCATCCACCGTTGCGACAAGATAACGACCCCTGAGCTTGTCCCCGGGGAACACGCCGTCCTTGCCCGCTTCGACCTTTGTCCAGCGCCCTTCGCGCGGCGCAAGGTCTCCCTCCTTGGGAGTGTTCCAGGTCATTGCGATGATCTTTTCCGCGACTGGATCAAGATTGAGCGCCTGGCGCCTGCCGCGTCCGGCGGGCGCGGAGAGCCCTTGCTGGATCACGACCGTACCGGGCGGATCCGCGGCGGCGTACCCGGTTGAATCGAAAATCGCAGCGAACACAAACGCAAAAACGCACGCGGAGTGCAGGCGCGCCGGAGCAGGATGGTCAAGCATGGGGTGGGGCAAGCCGGCGGTAACCACCGGCGTAATAAAGGAGCGGATCGCCGTCGTGCACGTCGCCGGCCACGATCTCGCCAATGAAAATGTCATGATCGCCTCCGGGCAGAATGTCCACCACACGGCAATCCACATAACCGAGCGACTCAGCAAAAACCGCGGCGCCCGTTGCCGCGGGCCGAAGCGCGATCCCCGAGAAATCCTTGGGGCCCGGTCTGGCGAATCGCGCTGAGATCGCTTCCTGATCGACCCGCAGCAAATTGACCGCGAAGCAACGATTCGCCCGCATAAATTCAAGCGATGCAGCGCGCCTGTCCACCGCAACCAGCACCAGCGGCGGCTCCAGCGAAAGCGAGGCAACCGCGTTCGCCGTCAGACCGTGCGGGCCGGCTGGACCGTCCGTGGTAACCACCGTCACACCGGTGGCGAACCGCCCCATGATCATCCGCTGTTTCTTCGAGTCAAATGGCATCGGCACGCCCACCCACCGCGAAATCAATCTCCCACACCCGGCAAGCCTGCCGTGGGAAAACGCATTCTAGCAACTTCGCGTACGCCCGGCCGAGTACCCCAACCCAGGAGTGGAAACACCTCACTCTGGGCTTTTCCAGCGCGGATCGCAAAACGGACTTGAACGTATCGCTGGCTCAAAGCTACTTTGATACATGCGAATTTGGCCTCGTTCGCCAGGTCGGATTGAGGCGCACACAACCATGCAGACAAGCTTTCACGCCGGGTGTTGCGTACACCTCGGGCGCGAACATTTCCGGAGTCTAGCTGGTCCACACTCAGAGAGTCTCCAGGGATCTGGCCCAGCCGGATCGCCCCTCGGTAACAACGCTGATTCAAGGATTCACGTTACGGATCGACGCCCCGCGTCGATCCCATGATTCTGCGGCAAGGATGTTTTCTGAAAACTCGCCCAATAAGGCCGCATTTCCACGACGATCGAGTATATTTACCTCGATTCACTGCATGAGAATGCGTTCTGGGCTTTTCCCCGCCTCGATTTGCATCATTCGATTCGACGTCCCCGAGTTCTGGCCGAAGCAAAGGTGGGTGCAACCATGAATTTCAGCTTTTTCGGTCGCTCCGCGGCGGCAACGGCTCCTGATCTTGATCGCAAGCGTCTGCGCCGGTTGATTGACCAGGCGACGAACGACAGCTCGGACGAGAGCGAGGAGCATACGGGCCTGCTTGGCATGATTCGCGAGGAAGTGCAAGTTCCGTTCAAGGTGAAGGTCGAAGGTGAGCTGGTGGAATGCCAGCGCTTCGAGGTGCCGCGTAACGGCTTCGGCCTGAACGCCGTTTGCAAGGCGTCGGGCAAGACGCGCGTGGTGGATATTAGCCGGCTGGAGTGGGTCGATCCGCTGCCTCAGGGGCACGAATGGATTGACGCCTACTTCGCCTGGCGCGACCTGAATGGCTGATCGTCCCTTCGCTTGCCCCTGCGCTGGCCAGGCATTTGATCAGGAGTGCCTTGCGCCTGTGCGCTGAAGGAAGTACCCGGTTCCCAGGACCGCGGCGAAAACCAGCCATCATGCCGGTTCGGGAACCGGAGTCGCGCCCGTTGAGACTCCCTGCGGAATCCAGAGCAGATTCGATCGCCATGCATCCGATGGGATTCCACGCGTTCCGCGCGGGGATGCAGGCAAACGGTTGCGCGCTCGAGCCATTTTGCCGTCTGATTTCGATGCGAGATCAGGTTGCACGTGTGGCAAGCGTGCTTCGAATCGAGCGCTTGCCATGCTTCGGCCTGCAAACAACACCAGGCGCAAGGTACCAAGCGGTTGACCTTGCGCCTGGCATGAAGGCCAGTTGGACTGAGATGGGCGAACCGGCTCAATGCTCGTTATGAACCGTCACGCCCGGCCAGTCGTCGGTGCGGAACGGGGTGAGCGGCAGACCGTCGTGGGAATAGACGTTGCACACGGGGTTATCGGCCCAGGCGTAGCGCACAGCTTTGGGTTCCTTGACCGAGTCGGCGGATACCTCGATGCGGTTGGGGGCGACGATTTTGGCCTTCGCCCACACAAACTTGTGGTCGTCGCCGGCGATGGCGAAGCCCTTGAGAACTTGCGTGTCGAAGGTGGTCAGTCCGCGGCCGGCGTGCTCGAAGGTGAGGGTGACCTTGTTCCCGCTCACCTCCATGCTCTTGTAGGTTGGGCTGTGATGGGCCATGCCCACGCGATAGACCGAGCCAAGCGCCCACCGCGCCAGTCGATCGCCGACAACCTGCTTGTTGCGGGGGTGGATATCCTTGCCTTCGCCGACGTCGATGATCACGGCCTCGCCAGTATGCGGCAGCTTGCTCATGGTCATCGTTTGGGCCTCGCGCAGCTCCGCCCAGGCGCTTTCCCCAGGTTCCGGCTTCTCATCCATGAAGTCGGCAAGCTGGACCCAGAAGAAGGGGAAATTGCCCTGGCCCCATTCGTCGCGCCAGCTCTTGATCATGAGTGGGAAAAGTTCGCGATACTGATACGCGCGGCCGGCGTTGGATTCGCCCTGGTACCAGATCACTCCCTTGATGCCGTAGCCAATCGTGGGCTTGAGCACGCCGTTGTAGATGTTGGCCGGGCGGAAGTTGCCGTTCATGAACCAGCCCGGGTTGCCTGGCTGGGGCGGCACGTGCTTGCCCTCACTCCTGGCCTTCTCGGCGTCTTTTTTCCACTGGGCGAACCTGGCTTCATAGTCGGCCTTGGCCCTGGGATAGTTGCTCTCAATCTGTTCCCAGTGTTTCATCAGGCCTGAGTACCTGGGATCGGCGGCGAGAATGTCGCGCCTGATCCAGGCCTCGCAGGCGGAGCCGCCCCAGGCGTCATCGATCAACCCCACGGGCACGTCCAGGATCTCATGGAGCCTGCGCCCGAAGAAGTAACCCACGGCCGAGAAGCTGGCTGCTGTTTCCGGCCGGCACACGTCCCACTGCCCCTTGAAGTCGTCCTGGGGCGTCTGAGTGCCAACCTGGGGCACGCTGATCAAACGAATCGACGAATGCTTGGCCGAGCGAATTTCAAGCTCGGCGGAGTTGCTCGCGGCGACCGGCCATTCCATGTTCGACTGGCCCGAGCAAATCCACACTTCGCCCACCAGCACATCGCTGTAGGTGAGTGTGTTCTTGCCCTTGATCACGAGCTCATGGGGACCGCCGGCGGGCATCGGGTCAAGCACCACGCGCCAGGCGCCCTTGTCGTCGGCCTTCGTCGTATGGGTTTGGCCCGCGATCGTCACCGTCACGTCTTCGCCAGGATCGGCCTTGCCCCAGACCGGGTCCTTCAGATCACGCTGAAGAACCATGTGAGACCCGAAAATCGCGGGCGTCTTCACATCCGCGTGGGCAACCGAAACCGCAAGCGCAGATCCTGCCAGGAATCCCAGGGTCGCCACAGCCATGCGCAGGGGGCGACCGGGATGTTCTCTTCGCGCCATTACGTTGTCCTCATCAGTTTCAGGCGGGAAACTTCACGACCTTGGTCGTCATGATGCCACAAGAGCCGGGCTTGACCAAGAGTCCACTCCTTTGCGCTGGCCATGCGAGCCAAACTCAGCGCGCGGTTCGGCCGGGTTTATTTCTCGGCCTTTTCGCCAGGCAACGGTTTGACGAGCACCGAGCGGAATTCGATCCGGTAGCCCTCGGCCTCGAGCCCCAGGTAGCCGCGCTCGAGCTCGCAGTCGGTGATCGTGTCGGCCACCGCGCCATTAACCCAGAGCGTGATCTCCCGCCCCTTGCACTCGAGCTCGAAGGTGTTCCATTCGCCGGCGGGTTTCACACGGGATTTCACCTGGCCGCCGTGATTGATTCGTTTGAGCTTGCCCTCGCGCGGGGTATCGCCAAAAAGGAAACCACCCGATCCGCTGCCCGTTTGGGCCTGGTGCCAAACACGACCGTCAGCGGAGTTTCGCGCGAAAACGCCGGAGTTATATCCCTTTTTCCCCTCGACCGGCGTGAATCGCCACTCCACATGAAAGATCACGTCTCCATACTCTTGGTCGTGCCGGAGCCACTCATGACCGCGATTCCCCGCGCACACAAGCCATCCCGACGCGGGGTCGATCGTCCATTGCGACTCGGGATTGAGCTTGCCTTCCGGCGGAATCGGCACCCGCGTGAAATGATCGAGCGGGTTTGCCCCCTTGAGCAAGTTGGTCCAGCCGGAGGGCGCGCGCTCAAGCGCGCTTGCCGTGGGCCGATCATCACCGCGGACAATGACGCACGCCGCCAACAGGAATCCCGCGGCGAGCAGGGTTCGAACGAAACGCATCATGAATCTCCGAGCGTGGATTTCGACTCGATCAGAACCGCGGTGGCGATGGGCCGAGCGGTGGCGATGGATCGCGGGGCGGGAAGGTCATGCAGCAAGACAGGCCTGCGCAGGTAAGCCGCAAGCCAGATCAAGGCCAGGATCACCGACTGGAGCACGTAGCTTTCCCCGTGCTGCATGTGGGTAACGATCGCGCCCCCCATGTATGCCGAAAGCAGGAGCACGCCGAAGGGATGCGAATACGGCAGCACAAAGAGAATCGTGCTCACAAGCTCGCCGATACCGATGAGCATGATCTGCTCACCCAGCCCCCATTTTTCCATCATGTCGACCACTTGCTGGCCGCCTGTGAGCTTGCCAGATGCGCTCGCGAGAAATATCGCAGCCAGCAGGCCGCTCAACGCCCGGCCCGCGACTCGCCCCCAGCGACCCAGATTCGGCATCGAAGCACCTCCCTCGGCGTACACAACCTCGCTTAGCCCCCGCGCGACTTCTTCGCGAGCGCGCGGCCGACGAAGAGTCGAATGGGGCTTTCAAACAGTTTGACAGCAAACGGCACATCGCCCTGAGCGTACACATTCTTCTCGTCGTACGACACCACGACCTCAAACCCCCGCCCGCCGAGCGCGACCGAGCGGCGATCCTCCGCCCATGCCACGCGCTCGATGTAGCGGCCGTAGGTCTCGCCGGCCGCGGTGATCACATGTTCGAAATTCTGACCGGCTGTCACTGCGTCCTGACCGTGTGCAATCGCAAGATCGAGCCGCGCCATGGCGAACGTCGTTCCCTTCTCGCAAAATCTTGACAAACGTTCACAACGCCCTTAGATTGCCCTAGCTCGCGAGGCTGCGTCAAGGGTCGAGCATCAGCCTCTCCCGAGCCTGCGCTGCCCACCCCACCGAGGTGCCTGCCACGCACCCAACCTCCCAGGAGCATGCCACCAACATGACGACCATCAGAACGTTCGCCGCCTGTGCGGCCGGGCTTTTGCTCGCGCCGGTGATTCTCGCTGAGGGCCCAGCCCGCGCGGAGGATCCCAAAATTCGCGTGCTCATCATCGACGGTCAAAATAACCACAACTGGAAGGATACCACGCCGATCCTGAAGGCCGATCTCGAGCATTCTGGCCGGTTCACCGTCGACGTGGCCACCACGCCGCCCCGCAAGGCCGCCAAAGCGGAGTGGGACTCATTCAAGCCTGATTTCTCACATTATGATGTGATCATGAGCAACTACAATGGCGAGCCCTGGCCCGCTCCGGTCCAGAAAGGGCTCGAGGCGTACGTGGCCAAGGGGGGCGGGCTCGCGATCGTGCACGCGGCCAACAACGCATTTGAGAATTGGCCGGCATACAACCAGATGATTGGTCTAGGCTGGCGTGGGCCCGGCTTTGGCGAGCGTGTGACGATCGACGATGAGGGCAAGATTGTGCGGACGCCCAAGGGCAAGGGCCCGGGCTCGGGCCACGGTCCTCCGCATGCTTATGTGATCAAGATCCGCGATGCTGAGCATCCCATCACGCGGGGCATGCCGCCGGAATGGATGCACGCGAAGGACGAGCTTTATCACGGCCAGCGCGGGCCTGCGGAGCACATGCACATTCTTGCAAGCGCGTATTCCGATAAGACCAGGGGTGGAACGGGCACGAACGAGCCGATGATCTGGGTGATCCCTTACGGCAAGGGCCGAGTGTTCACAACGGTCATGGGGCATGCCATGGGCAACGATGCCACGGCCATGCACTGCATTGGCTTCAAGTCGGTGGTTCTGCGAGGCACGGAATGGGCGGCGACGGGCAAGGTGACGATCCCGCTCCCGGCGAATTTTCCCACCGCAACCTCCGTGCGCCGCGACGACGCACCCGGCAACTAGGCAATCAGCCTCGATTGGCTATCGCACCCGCCGCGCCACGGCCGCAAGCTGGGGCGCGGGGGTGCGAAAATCATCGCCGGGCTGGATCGACAGCGGGTACTTGCCCCACCATTCGCCGGCCGCCCAGTAACACGCATCGAACCCGGCCTGATCGATCGCCGCAAAGAACGGCGGCAACAGCTCAAGCCAGCGTGCATCGCCTCCCGGAACGCCATATTCTCCTACGATTCCTTGCACGCGATTCCTGGCGCACCAGTCCAGAAAGGGTTGAATCCGCTTTTTGCCTCGTAGCTTGAGAGCAGGGTCGCGCAAAAGCTCATCGTCGTAACTCGCGCGGTAGGATCCGCTAAAATCCGAATCGAAGTAGCAGTGCGCCTCATAGATGATGTTGTGCGAAGGATCATTGATCCAGGCCTTCGGGCCGTTGATCTTGGTGAAATGCTCGGAGTTGGAGTAGCTCTCGCCCGCGACCATGATTGGTTTGGCATCACCCGTTGCGCGGATGGCGTCGACGGCCGCTTGCGAGATCGCTTTCCAGCTTGAATCGGCCATGTCATGCGGCTCGTTCATGAGGCCGTACGCCACAACGGTGGTTCGGTTGGCAAAGCGATTTGCGAGCCTGCGCCAGAGGTCCGCGAAATCGGCTCGAGTGACGCCGGCATGGCCGGCGATCGTCTGATCGATCCGAGCTTCGATCGGCCGGCCGTCCCGGGAGATCGTGTAGCGGCCATAGTTGTGCAGGTCGAGGATGACACTCGCACCGTGCTTTTGGGCCCAATCGATAAACAGGGCCAGACGGTCGACCTCGGCCTTGTCGAGCGCATTGCGTAACCTTGGCTGGACCCGTTCCCAGCGAAACGGCAAGCGGATGAGGCCCAGACCATGCGTGGCGAAGTAAGCCACCGTGCGTTCTGAGTTATAAGTGAACGCCTGACCAAAGCGGCCTGGATTTCCGTTGTGAAACGAGGGATCGACGCCGAACTCAGCGCCGCAGATGTTGACACCGCGACGTCCCATCTTGAGCTTGCCGGCAGGGCTTTGCCCATGCGCCCAGATGGATCCCAGCCCAGATGCCTGCAGCGCCGCCGCAGCCAGAAACGCTCGCCGCCCGTGAGTCGAGTTCATGGAGATCGCTCCGGGATCGTGGGGCGGCAAGGAGGTCGTGCCGCCAGGTGCACTCGATCTTCACCCCCGGGTATCATAAACAGCCCACGAAACCCAAGCCAGCTTCACAGCCCCGCCCTGCGCACCGAGGAGCACTGATGAGCAGCCAGACCAACAACCCCGCGGTGACTCCGG
>DAIDHX010000061.1 GCA_027451885.1 Planctomycetales bacterium | reverse complement strand
CGCCATCGCGTAATCGGTGCCAATACAAGCTCGTTGCGTACGCTCGTCCGTCTTGCCCGCCTGGCCGTCCCGATCCGCCTCTCACCTGCAATCCGCCACGCTAAATCAGACACACTCGCGCGCGCTTCGGGCTCGTAGTTACCAGTGTCAATACGAGCCCGAAGCGCACGCTCGTTCGCGAATTCGTGCCTGGTCCGCCCTCGCCGCCATCGCGTTGTCAGTGCCGATGCGAGCCCGAAGCGCGCGCTCTCGGATCACGTCGTGGAAGGCCATTCGTATTGCTTGTCTCATACTTTTTGCGGGTCTTTCGGCGAGGACGAGGCTAATCGGGCAGCGATCCTTGATTTGAATCGCAAGGGTCTAGCCGCGGTTTAGATCAACGACCGCAAGGGAGATCCCGATCCGGGAGTGGCGTCTGGACGAGTCGGGCACGCCCCACAGACCGCGGGCGGAAAGGGAAGGAGTAACCCAGCGGCTGGCGAGGGGCAGTGATTGACCAGCAGGGGCGTGCGTGCGGGGGCCGCGCGAGCACGGACAGGAGCCCGGATCAGCGACCAGGGACCAACCCCTTGCGGGCGATTTGAAGTTTTCGTTCAACTCCGCTTCAAGAAAGCGGCTCTGGCTTGTTAAACTGGCGATTCGCGAAAGTGAATGCTCCAGGACCGCCAAGGCGCGGATGAGCGTCCCTTGAGTTGTGTTGACCCCTTGTGATCCCGCGACTGGCAAGCGAGGCCCTTTCCGTGAACCAATCAGATCGTTATCTATTCACAAGCGAATCTGTTTCGATGGGCCATCCCGACAAGATGGCTGACCAGATCTCCGACGGCGTTCTTGACGCGATTCTGGAGCAAGATCCGCTCGCCCGGGTTGCGTGCGAGACGCTTCTCACCACGGGTCTTGTGTGCCTGGCGGGGGAGATCACGACGAAGGCGATGGTGGATTATCCCGCGGTCGTGCGGAGGATTGTGCGGGAGATTGGCTACACATCGAGCGACATGGGTTTTGACGCGACGACGTGTGCGGTGATGGTTGCGCTTGGGAAGCAGTCGCCGGACATTGCGCGTGGGGTGGATGAGGACTCGGGCGCGGGCAAGGAGATCGGCGCGGGCGATCAGGGGATGATGTTTGGGTTTGCGTGCAACGAGACGCCGGAGCTGATGCCGTTGCCGATCGCGCTTGCGCACCGGATTATCGCACGGCTGACCGAGCTGCGGCAGGAGAAGGCGATTCCGTGGCTTCGGCCCGATTCGAAGAGCCAGGTGACGATCGAGTACGACGGGTTCACGCCGTTGCGAATTGACACGGTTGTGGTTTCGTCGCAACACGATCCGGGGATCAGCCACGGTGAGATTGTGGAGTCGATTTTGAACGAGGCGGTCAAGCCGGTGCTTCCGGCGGACCTGGTGGGCGACAAGATCAAGTTCCACATCAATCCGACGGGGAATTTTGTGATTGGCGGTCCGCACGGCGATTCGGGCGTGACGGGCCGGAAGATCATTGTGGATACCTATGGCGGCATGGGCCGGCATGGCGGCGGCGCGTTTAGCGGCAAGGATCCCACCAAGGTGGACCGTTCGGCGGCGTACATGGCGCGTCATCTTGCCAAGAACGTGGTGGCCTCGGGCCTGGCGGAGCGCTGCGAGATCCAGCTTGCGTATGCGATCGGGGTCTCCGAGCCGGTGAGCGTGCACGTTGACACCCAGGGCACGGGCCAGCTTCCGGATCTCCTGATCGCCGACCTGCTGCGGAAGCACTTCAAGCTCACGCCGGCGGGGATTATCAAGCATCTTGACCTGCTGCGGCCGATCTATCGCAAGACGGCGTCGGGCGGGCACTTCGGCCGGTCGGAGCCAGAGTTCACCTGGGAGCGGACCGACAAGGCCAACGTTCTGCGTGAGGCCGCGAACGCGCTGACCCAGACCTCGACGATCGTTTGACCCGCGAACGAGGTCCACAGTGATGCCAGGCGCCTTGAGCGTGCGCATCCGCGAGGCTTGCGACCGGTTCCAGGCGCTTTATGGTTCTGCGCCCCGGGTTTTGGCCCGCGCCCCTGCGCGGGTCGAGCTTCTGGGCAATCACACCGACTATAACGGCGGGCTGGTGATGGCCGCGGCGATTGATCGCGAGACGATCATCGTGGGCGGCCCGAGCCCGGAGCGTGTGGCTCGCGTGGCGTCCGCCCATTTCGATGGGGTGGATGAATTTGGACTCGGCGCGATCGAGGCGGGTCCGAGGTCATCGTGGACGACGTATGTGCGTGGGGTTTGCTGGGCGATGGCCGCGACCTGCGGTGGTTTTGAGGGTGGTTTCAACGCCTTTGTGATTGGGGATGTGCCGCTGGGCGCGGGGCTTTCGAGCTCGGCGAGTTTGCAATCGGCGCTTGGGGCGTTCTTGCTTTCGCTGGGCGTGATTCGGCCGCCGGCTGGGGATGAGTACCCTGGTCTGCGGACGGATGCCGGTCGATTTGCGCTGGCGCGGGTCCTGAATCGGTCCGAGAACGAATTTGTGGGGGTGGGATCGGGGCTGCTGGACCAGGTTTCGTGCCTGTTCGGGCGCAAGGATCACGCGGTGTATCTCGATTGCTCGACGTATGAGACGCGGCGGATTCCGCTCGGCGAGGTTGCGCTTGTGGTGTGCGACTCGCGTACATCGAGGCGGCTGGCGGATGGGATGTACGACATTCGCCGCGGTGAGTGCGAGGCTGGGCTCGACCGGCTCCGGCAGCTCACAGGCCGAGGTGCCGAGCGGCTTTCGGAATTCAGGCTCGAGGAGCTTTCCGCCCACCGGGAGGAGCCCGAAACCGCGCGCTGGAAGCGGGCGCGGCATGTCCTCTCCGAAAACGATCGAGTTCAGCGCGGGGCACATGCGCTCGAGGCGGGTGACCTGGCGACCTTTGGGCGGTTGATGTCCGAGTCGCACGCTTCGAGCCGCGAGGATTTCGAGAACAGCTCCCAGGCCCTCGATCTCCTGATTGAGTCCGCACGCGAATCGCCCGGCTTTATCGGCGGCAAACTGTCGGGCGCGGGCTGGGCCGGCTGTACCATCAACCTGGTGCGGGCGGATCTGGCCGAGCCCTTCGCGGAATCGGTCAAGGCGAGATACAATCAGGCGAGTGGGCTGGACCCGCTTGTTCATGTCTGTCGCACGGCCGAAGGTGCTTCGGCGATCGAGCTCTAACCGCGCTTGCTTCGCGATCAGGATCGATTTGATGCCCTGGGCTCGCGCGCTCGCGAACCTTGTTGTGATTTTGCACGTGATGTACGTCGTGTTCGTCGTGCTGGGGCTCGCGGCGATCTTGATTGGTGTCGCGCTACGCTGGCGCTGGGTGAGAAACCCGGTGTTTCGATTTGTGCACCTGGCGGCGATCGGCCTGGTTGTGCTGGAGTCGGTCACGGAGATTCCGTGCCCGCTGACGATCCTGGAAAAACGGCTCCGGCTTGAGGCAGGGCAGGCCGGCTACACGGGTGACTTCGTGGCCTACTGGATGCACAAGTTGTTTTTCTTCAACGCCGAGCGATGGGTGTTCACGCTTGGATATGTGCTCTTTGGCGTGGCGGTGGTCGCGGCGTTTGTGTTTGCGCCTCCGCGCGTGCCTGGGCGTGGGCGAAGGGGCAGGGAAACGGTTGATCCTGGCCTGTGAGTGGGCGGGAAATCAGTCGGAGATGGAGGACAGGCTGGGATCATGCGGCATCATGATCCCTTCTTCGAGATAGACCACGGTGCGTGCGATATCGGCGGCATGGTCGGCGACGCGCTCGAGGTTTCGGGCGGTGCTGAGCATCTGGAGCCAGAGATCGATCGTCTCCGGATTGGGGCGGAGCGATTCCTTGATTTCTTTGCGTACGCGGCGGTGCATTCGGTCGATGGAGGCTTCGCCCTCGAGGACAGCGCGGGCACGGGCGGCATCGCGAGCGACCAGGGCGTCGCGTGTGAGGGTGACGTGCTCGAGGACAGCGTGGGCGAGGAGTTTGAGGCGTTCGGGGACGGCTGCGCGATCGCCGGAGCTGGCCAGCTTTGCGGCTCGGCGGGCGATGCGGGCCGCGAGATCGGCGATGCGCTCCCAGTCGCGGCTGACCTTGAGGATTGTCGCCAGCCGCCGCAGGTCGGAAGCAACCGGCTCGAACAGGGCGAGCACGCGCATGCACTGGCGCTCGATGCGCTCTTCCTCGCGATCACTCTCGAGCTCGAATGATTTGACCTCAGCCTCCGCGTCTGCCCGTCCTTCGCAAAGCGCCAGGACGCTCTTGGCCACGCTATCGACGACACCGTTTGCCAGGGCGATGAAGTCCGCCCAGAGCATTTCCTGGTCGCGGATGGCGTGCCGTCCAGGTGCCTGGTCGACCACACGGCGAGAGGGCTCGAGCGGTCGATGGTCCGAGCGACCAGGCTGCATTTTTCCCCCTCTCGAGCTGTGCTGCTCGGGAACATCCGGGGTTCGTGGTCTGGGGAATTACCGCGCACATCTATCTTGCAACAAACGTGCCCTGGATCGCAAGCCATCAGGCTGGATGACTTTGGCCAGGTTGGTGTGAGGAAGTGCTGGACTCGCCCGATTGACAGTGTCTGGGAGCTCACCTAGGATCTCGAGCCATGAGGGTATGGGTTCTGGTGCGGGTTGGAGCGAGCGGAGGGTGTGGTTCGCGTGGCGTGTCGGATCGCGTACTTTTATGACATGGACGCGTGCCGCGAGCCGACGGGGGTGACCCGGCATGCGCTGGCGCAGCTTGCGGGGCTTGCGCGGCGGCCTGAGATCGAGCTTCAGGTGATCTCGGGTCGGATCACGCATCCTGACGGCCTGGCGTACTGGGAGACGCTGGAGGGTCTTGCGCGCAGGGAGCTGCCGCTGCGTACGCGTGACATTCTGCGGTGGTGGCGGATCAAGCCCTGGCCGCCGCTCGACTGGTGGACGGGGGAGGTTGACTGGGTCTATTGCCCGGCCGAGTTTGGGCTGGTGAGCCGTTCTGGGCGCAAGGCGGTGACCAGCCACGATGTGCTGCAGACGTTGCGGTTTGAGCCGCCGCGGCGGCGTGAGCTTCTGGGGAAGGTGCTGGCCGAGGCGGATCGCATATTGTCGGTCTCTCATTTCAACACGCAGCGTCTTCTGGATGCGTTTCCGTTTGCGCGTGGCCGTGTTTCGTATGTGCCGAACGGGGCGGATGACCTGTTTTTTGAGCCTGCCGCGGCGCACGAGCGTGAGCAGGTTCACGCCGATCTGGGGTTGCCGGAGGGTATGCCGTACTTGCTTTCGGTGGCGAGTTTTCAGCCGCGGAAGAATCTGGTTCGGCTGATCGAGGCGGTGGGGAATCTGGCGGAGTTTGCTCGTGGCGCGCTTGCGCTTGTGCTGGTGGGCGCGGGGAGCGAGGACGCGTCGTTGCCGATTCGCGAGGCGGCGGCGAAGCTTGGTCCGCGCGTGGTAGTGCGGCTGCCAGGGTATCGCCAGGGCGTTGCCTTGCGAGCGATTTACGCCTGTGCGGAGGCCCTGGTTTTTCCCTCGCTGTGCGAGAGTTTTGGCATCCCCGCGGTCGAGGCGATGGCGCAGGGCGTGCCTGTTGCGCTTGCGGACTCAAGCGCGCTTCCGGAGATCGGGGGCGACGCCGGCTGGTATTTCAACCCTGAGAATGGGGAGCAGATCACCCAGGCGATCCGCCGCCTGCTGGATGACTCGGCGGAACGCGCGCGCAGGTGCGCCCTGGGGAAGATGATCGCCGGGCACTATCGCTGGGCGAGCTCGAACGATCTGCTGGTGCGTGCGCTCGTTCGCGACGGCGATCAAGTTTGAAGGCATCTGGCGCGCGCAGCGAATTCTCTCGGAGATTCGAGCGCGGTTGCCAGCGGCTGGGCCTGCGCGCGCCGCGGGCCGTTGCCACACGCTTGACGAGCAATCCTGCCCTATGATCGGATGCATGAAGAGAATCTCAAGCGCGCCTGGCGATTGCATTCGACTCGAGGCCATTTCCCATGATGCTCAAGCGTCGAACCGGGGTGATTCTGATCGGCATGGTGCTGGCGATCTGCGTTCTGGTCGCGGCCACAAGACCCGCGCTCAAGCGGGCAGGGGCCAAGCCAGGCGCGGAGGGCAGCCGCGCCTCGGAATCGACACCACCCGCGCAATCAGCGGCGGGCGGGGCCAGTGCCTCGCAAACTCTGGCCAGGACCGACGGTTCAGACTGGAGCATGCAGATCACCCCCCAGGGCCGGATGTTTCTGCTCTACAAGGGAACGATTGTTGCATCCACCCAGATGCATTTCTTCGGAGCAAAATTCGCGACATACGCGGGTTCGAAACTGGATCTGAAGCCTGAAGGGAACGGGCTTTGGTCCCTCAGCGGAGGCGTGCGCGACTTCAAGGTGACGTTCACGGGCGCGGCTCGTACGCCCGCGACGAATCAGCTCGAGCTCGAGCTCAACCTGATGGCGAGCGACTCGCTCCCTGAGGTCGTGGGCGGCGGCTGGCAGTGGGATTTCAAGCTCGACTCACCGGCCTTCAGCGGACGAGCGCCTGATCCCCAGCTCTTGCCGGAGAACCGAGGCTGGACCTGGCCCGTGGGCCCGGGTCAAGCGATCTCGTTTCGCGTTGCGGAGGGGGCGGCCAAGGTCTACTTCGAACGAAACCAGAAAAACACGGTCCGGACCTTCTTGATCTCGGATCAGCTTGCGGCCGGTTCGCGGACCTATCACATCACGCTCGAGCTTCCCGAGGGTGGAACCCGCAAGCTGGATCCCTCGGAGCGTTACGAGCCCGCCAGAGCCGCGAACTGGTTTCATCATGCACTCGACGACGAGGATTCGCCCGTCGATCTGAGCTTCCTGAACCGCGACGATCGGCCGGCTGGCAAGCATGGCCGGATCCACGCGGACGGGAATCGGATGGTCTTCGAGGATGGTACCGTTGCGCGATTCTGGGGCAGCAACATCGCTGCTTTTGCCATTTTCGCCGTCCCACGCAACGAGATCTCGATTCAGGCCAAGCGCATGGCTCGGCTCGGCTACAACCTGATGCGGATTCACCACCACGATACGGAGTGGGTGCACCCCAATGTCTTTGGGATGAGGTCCCCGACCACCCGCAAGCTCGATCCTAAAGCGCTCGACACGCTCGACTGGTGGATCAAATGCCTGAAGGACGAGGGTATCTACGTCTGGCTTGACTTCGAAGTCTTACGCACCATCACACCCGCTGATCGTGTCACCGAAGGCGCGGAGGACCTTCAGAAGAAGAAGGGTTTACTCAAGGCATTCTGCTATTACAACACGCAGATCCAGGACCTCATGAAGGAGTTTCAGGAACAGTATCTTTCCCATGTGAACCGGTACACCAAGCTCGCTTACCGCGATGATCCTGCGCTCGTTGGGCTTTTGCTGACGAACGAGAACGACCTGATGCAGCATAACGGTAATCTGATGCTTCCCAATTACAAGTTTCTTTACCACAGCGCGGTCTGGACGCAGGGCTACAAGCGTTTTGCGCAAGAGCATGGGCTGACGCCTGGTGAGGTGTACAAGACGTGGGAGCCTGGCCCTTCCAAGCTTTACCTGGCGGAATCAGAGCATCTTTTCAATCAGTCGTTGATCGGCGACCTGCGGCGCCAGGGCGTTTCGACGCCGCTGGTGACCACCAGCAGTTGGGGCGAGGACCCGCTCTATTGCCTTGCACCCTTGACGGACGGCGAATGGATCGACGTCCATACTTACGGCAAGGCCGAAGAGCTGTCGCATAACCCCCATCATGAGGGGACGTTCGCTGACTGGATCGCCATGGGGCAGGTCTCCAACCGGCCGCTCTCGATCACGGAGTGGAATATCGAATTCCCCACGGATGATCGATTTGTTGGTCCGCTCTGGATCGCCAGCCAGGCGGCATTTCAGGGCTGGGATGCCCCGATGATTTTCGCGTACTCGCAGGGGAACTTCAATCGCGGCAACGCCACCGAGAAGTGGTCAACCTATTATGACCCTGCGCTCACCGGGCTCATGCCGGCCGCTGCGCTCATGTATCGCAAGAATCACGTGGCGGAGGCGAAGAAGACCTACTGCCTCATGCTGGATTCCAGGACGTTCTTTGGTCGCGCAATCACACCGCAAACCTCGACCACGGTTCGTACGCTTTCGGAACAGAGCCGACTGACCATCGGCATTCCGCCGACCCCCGAGCTCCCCTGGCTCAAGCCGATCTTACCTGAGAAAGACGCCATCGTCGTCTCGGACCTGGATCGCGATTTCATCCCCAGGGATCAGGACTTTGTCCGTTCCGACACGGGGGAGCTCACGCGTAACTGGACCAAGGGAATCCAGACGATCGACACGCCCAAAACGCAGGCTGTGAGCGGCTGGATCGGCGGCGAAACCCTGGCCACGCACGACGCTTCCTTTACCTGCAAAACAAAGAAAGCCGCGCTTGCGCTGACAAGTATTGATGATAAGCCGCTGGCGGAATCGCGGTTCATTCTGGTCACGGCGATCGCGCGTGCAATTCCTGACCCCAAGCCGGCCCCCAAGGTGGGGGCACGGTATCTTTCCGAGCCTGTGTATTGCCAGATTTCGCTCCGGTCGAGCGTGAAGGATCTCGAGCTTGTCTCGTTGTCGCGGACTCACATGGCGGTCGAGCACGTTGCGGTGGAGCGCACGGGCGACACGATTCGGTTCGAGTTGCCGACCCCGAAGGGAACGCACTGGTATCTGCTGCGGTCGCGGTGAGCCAGGGAACGTTCGGGCGGGGAGGGGGGGTGACCCGCCCGGGGTTTCGCGCGCTTTGGAGTCTTCGCGCGCGGGAGGGCGGTAGGTATGAATCGGGCCTCGCGCTCGGGGAGATCCTCGAGCGGAGGCCCGTGGGGAGCCGGCAGGACTGGGAAGGATCAGTCCTTGGTGGAGGCGGCTGGCTCGTCGCGGTAGCGTGCGTAGGCGGGGCCCTTGTCGGCGAGGGCTTCGAGCGCCTCGGGTCGAATGCGGACTTCGGCCTCGAGGTGTGACTTGAAGCCCGTACCGGCCGGAACCAGGTGGCCGAGGATGACGTTCTCCTTGAGGCCGACGAGATAGTCTGACTTGCCAGCGAGCGCAGCCTCGGTGAGGACCTTGGTGGTTTCCTGGAAGCTTGCGGCCGAGATGAAGCTGTCCGACTGCACGGCGGCCTTGGTGATTCCCAGGAGCTGGGTGCTCGCGGCGGCGGGCTTGGGCCGGATGAACTCTGCCCTGCGTCTGCTCTCGGCCTCGACCCGGATGTTTTCCTGGTCGAAGTGATCGCGCGGCACGATGTCGCCCTGGCGGAATTCCGTGTCCGCGGGATCCTTGACCTTGACGCAGTTCATGAGGTCGTGGTTGACGCGGCGGAATTCGAACTTGTCGATCACGGAGCCTGGCAGGAGCCTGGTATCGCCGACGCTTTCGACGCGGACCTTGCGGAGCATCTGGGCGACGATGATTTCGAGGTGTTTGTCGTCGATTTCCACGCGCTGGGAACGATAGACGTTCTGGATTTCGCGGAGGAGGTAGCGTTGCACGGCTTCCTCGCCGGAGATGCGCAGGATGTCGTGGGGGACGAGCGGTCCTTCGACGAGCGGATCGCCGGCTCGCACGCGGTCGCCGCCGTGCACCCGCAGGTATTTGCCGTGGGGAACGAGGTGTTCGCGCTCGATGCCGCTTTCGTTCTTGACGACGATGGTGCGTTTGCCTCTGCGTTTTTCGTCGCGAATTTCGACGCGGCCGTCGATCTCGGCGATGACCGCCGGCTCCTTGGGGCGTCTGGCCTCGAAGAGCTCGGTGACGCGGGGCAGGCCGCCGGTGATGTCCTGGGTGCCGCCGACTTCGCGGGGGGTCTTGGCGAGCAGCATGCCCGCCGAGATCATGGCGCCGTCCTCGACCTCGATGCTGGCGCGCTCGGGGATGTACTTGTAATCGAGCGTCTTGCCCTCGGCGTCGACGATGACGATTTGCGGGTGCAGATCGCCCTTGTGCTCGATGATCGTGCGCCGCTTGTGCCCCGAGGGGTCGAGCTCGACCTTCATGGTCTCGCCCTCAACGATATCCTCGAACCGCACGGTGCCGCCCATCTCGGCGAGAATCGGGATGTTGTGCGGATCCCACTCGCAGAGCATCTGGCCGCGGGTGACTTGCTGGCCGTCTTCCACCATCATGGTGGCGCCGTCGGGCACGTCGTACTTCTCGAGCTCGCGGCCCTTGGCGTCCAGGATCTGGATTTCGCCGTTGCGCGACAGGGCGATGCGCTTGCCTTCGTTGTTGATGACGATGTTCAGCCCGACGAGCTTGACCTTGCCCTCGCGCTTGGATTTGACGTCCTTTTCCTCGACGCCGCGGGTGGCCACGCCGCCGATGTGGAAGGTTCGCATCGTGAGCTGGGTGCCTGGCTCGCCGATCGACTGGGCCGCGATGATGCCCACGGCCATGCCGGACTCGACGAGCTGGCCGGTGGCCAGGTCCATGCCGTAGCAGGATCGGCAGACGCCAAGCGCTGCCTCGCAGGTCATCGGGCTGCGGACCTGGATCTTCTCGATCTGCATATCTTCGAGCTTGCGTGCGGCGTTGAGCGTGATCATCTCGTTCTCGCGGACGACGACCTCGTCGTTGAGCGGGTTCGTGATGTTCACGCGGCTGACGCGGCCGCGGATCGACTGGACGAGGCTGACCTCGACCTTCTCGCCCTTGTAGATCACCCCCTTGGTGATGCCCTGGGAGGTGCCGCAATCTTCCATGGTGATGACGACGTTCTGGGCGACGTCGGCGAGTTTGCGGGTGAGGTAGCCGCTATCGGCCGTCTTGAGTGCGGTATCGGCGAGTCCCTTGCGTGCGCCGTGGGTCGAGCTGAAGTACTCGAGCACCGACAGGCCCTCGCGGAAGTTGGCCTTGATCGGCGTCTCGATGATCTTGCCCGACGGTTTGGCCATGAGGCCGCGCATACCGGCGAGCTGGCGAATTTGTTCGACGCCGCCGCGGGCGCC
Source organism: Planctomycetales bacterium (assembly GCA_027451885.1). Taxonomy (GTDB): domain Bacteria; phylum Planctomycetota; class Planctomycetia; order Isosphaerales; family Isosphaeraceae; genus JAKBAP01. The sequence continues at coordinate 26,398 of DAIDHX010000061.1, read as the reverse complement.
GGATTCGGCCATGAGGAAGATTGGGTTGACGTAGGTGTTGTTGTCGCGGATGTCGTTGCGCAGGGCTTCCATCATCTCCGCGGTGATTCGCTCGCGGGCGTGGGTCCAGGCGTCCAGGACCTTGTTGTAGCGTTCCTGGTCGGTGATGATCCCGCGCTGGTAGAAGCGGTTCTGCTTGGCGACTTCCTTCTCGGCCTCGATGATGATGGCGTCCTTCGAGGGGGGCGTTTTGAGGTCGTCGGTGCCGAAGGAGAGTCCGGAGCGGGTCGACTCGCGGAAGCCGATATCCTTCATGCGATCGAGCAGCGCGATTGTGTCGCGGCGGCCGAGGATCTGGTAGCAGTCGGCGATGATGCCCTGGAGCTGCTTCTGGCCCAGCGTGAGGTTATAGAACGGCATCTTGGGGTGGAGGATGTCGTTGAAGACCACGCGTCCGACGGTGGTCTTGATGATCATGCCTGGCGTGAATTCTTTCTCGCCGTCGCCGCGGAGCTTGCGGTGGCTGGGGAGTCGCAGGCGGATCTGCGAGTGCACGCCGACCTTGCCCTGGCTATGCGCCAGGAAGACCTCATTTGGGGTGGCGAAGACCATTTCCTCGCCGGTGAGGCGGTTCACCGTCAGGTAGTACGCACCCATGACGATGTCCTGGGTGGGGCTGATGATGGGGTTGCCGTTGGCGGGGCTGAAGATGTTGTTGGTGGACATCATGAGGGTCATGGCCTCGACCTGCGCTTCGATGGAGAGCGGCAGGTGCACGGCCATCTGGTCGCCGTCGAAGTCGGCGTTGAAGCCCTTGCAGACGAGGGGGTGGATGCGGATCGCGTTCCCCTCGACGAGGACGGGCTCGAAGGCCTGGATGCCCATTCGGTGCAGGGTGGGGGCCCGGTTGAGCAGGACGGGGTGGTTGCGGATCACCTCTTCGAGGATGTCCCAGACTTCCTCGCTTCGGCGTTCGAGCATTTTCTTGGCGGACTTGATTGTGTCGGCGTGGCCGAGCTCCTTGAGGCGGCGGATGATGAAGGGCTGGAAGAGCTCAAGCGCGATCTTTTTGGGCAGGCCGCACTGGTGGAGCTTGAGGTCGGGCCCGACGACGATCACGGAGCGAGCGGAGTAATCGACGCGCTTGCCGAGCAGGTTTTCGCGGAAGCGGCCCTGCTTGCCCTTGATCATGTCGGTGAGCGACTTGAGGGGGCGGTTCGAGCTGCCCAGGACGGGGCGTTTGCAGCGGTTGTTGTCGAACAGGGCGTCGACGGCTTGCTGGAGCATCCGCTTCTCGTTGCGGATGATGACCTCGGGAGCGTTGAGATCGACCAGTTTCTTGAGGCGGTTGTTGCGGTTGATGATGCGGCGGTAGAGATCGTTGAGGTCGCTGGTGGCGAAGTTGCCCGAATCGAGCAGCACGAGCGGGCGCAGGTCGGGGGGGATGACCGGGATGCACTCGAGGACCATCCATTCGGGATGGTTCTCGCTGTCGCGGAGCGCCTCGACGACCTTGAGCCGCTTGGTGAGGTCCTTGATTTTTTGCCGGCTTGAGGTTTCGCCGAGCTCCTCGCGGAGCTGCTTTGAGAGCGTGACGAGGTCGAGCCGCATGAGCAGTTTGCGGATTGCCTCAGCGCCCATGTCGGCCTGGAATTCGTCGCCGTGTCCGAGCTGCTTGGACTGTTCCTTGTATTTGCGGAATTCTTCCTCGGTGAGGAGCTGGCGTTCCTTCACGGGGAGGCCGCCTGGCTCGACGACCACGTAGTCCTGGAAGTAGATGATGCGCTCGAGATGGTTGGTCTTCATGTCGAGCAGGGTTCCCAGGCGGCTGGGCATCGCCTTGAAGAACCAGATGTGCACGACGGGGGCGGCGAGCTCGATGTGCCCCATGCGTTTGCGGCGGACGCGGGAGTGGGTGACCTTGACGCCGCAGCGGTCGCAGATCATGCCCTTGTACTTCATCCCGCGGTACTTGCCGCAGGCGCATTCCCAGTCTTTCTCAGGCCCGAAGATCCGCTCGCAAAAGAGTCCGTCTTTTTCGGGGCGGTAGGTCCGGTAGTTGATCGTTTCCGGCTTGCGGATTTCGCCGAAGGACCAGCTCCGAATGTCGTAGGGGCTTGCGAGCCCGATTTTGACGGCGCCATAGTCGTTAATGCGGTCGTAGGCACTTTCGCCCATACTCACGAGACACACTCCTCGGCACGATCGGCACGTGCCCTAGCGGGGTGGTGGGAGGCTGATTCCGCGGCCTTCAAACGGCCGGCCCTGATTGATTGATCCTGCGTTGCGATTGGGCCGTCGACGGCGTTCGCTCGCAAGGCTGTTCGCTGCTCATCATCTGCGTCTGGGAGCCCCGAGCCGGCTCCACTGCATAACAAAAAAAGCCGCGATGCCAGTCTCCGGGAGGTTTAGGCCCGGGTGATGGTCGCGGTTCGAGTTGCCCCAGAATATGCAGCCTGGTCCACTTCGCGCCCTCCCTGATCGCGATCATGGATGAGATCGACTGCGCGCAAACGAGCCGGATCGCTGCCGCATTCACGCATCGCGCGCGTTCGCAAACTCGGAATCCGGCTCATCTTGTCCATGGTACGCGATCCTTGAATGAAAACCAAGCAAAAAACCAGAATGCTCTCTTGACAAGGGCGGGCGAGGCTGATTTCGAGCCTCTGCCGCTTGCTCCGCCGCCTGGGCCTGGCGGCGGAGGTTTGGGGTTGGCGTCAGATGCGCTTCTTTTCGAGCTGCATGTTGAGGCCGAGGCCGCGGATCTCGTTGGTGAGCACGTCGAAGCTGGCTGGGGTGCCGGCCTCGAGGGTGTTTTCACCCTTGACCATGCTTTCGTAGATCTTGGTGCGGCCTTCGACGTCGTCTGACTTCACGGTGAGCAGTTCCTGGAGGATGAACGCCGCGCCGTAGGCTTCGAGCGCCCAGACTTCCATTTCCCCGAACCGCTGGCCGCCGAAGCGGGCCTTGCCGCCCAGGGGCTGCTGGGTGATGAGCGAGTAGGGGCCTGTGGCTCGGGCGTGGATCTTGTCATCGACCAGGTGGTGCAGCTTGAGCATGTAGATGTAGCCCACGGTGACGCGCTGGTCGAACTTGTCGCCGGTGCGGCCGTCGTAGAGCACGGCCTTGCCGTTTTCGGGCAGGCCCGCGTCTTTCAGGCACTGGCGGATGGTTTCTTCGCTGGCGCCGTCGAAGACGGGGCAGACGGCCTGGAATCCGAGCTTGGCGGCGGCCCAGCCCAGGTGGGTCTCAAGAATCTGGCCCACGTTCATACGGCTGGGCACGCCGAGCGGGTTGAGCAGGATCTCAACCGGGGTACCGTCCTCGAGGAACGGCATATCCTCCTCGGGGAGGATCTTGGCGATGACGCCCTTGTTGCCGTGGCGGCCGGCCATCTTGTCGCCGACGGAGATCACGCGTTTGGTGGCGATGTAGACCTTCACCATCTGGAGCACGCCGGAGGGGAGCTCATCGCCGCGCTTGAGGCTATTGAGGCGGCGGTCCTTTTCGTCCCGCAGCGCTTCGATCCGCGGGATGAACTGGCGGGTGATTTCCCTGGCCCTGGCCGCGGCCTCGGGAGCGCGGATGTCGAGCGTCTCGAACTTGAACCGCTCGCACTCATCGACCAGATCCTTGGGATCCTTGCCGCGCCCGAGCGGTTTGCCGGTCGCCGGGTCGATCACCGGCCCGCCCACGGCTTCCTCGAGCGCCTTGACCATCTGCTTGTACTCGTCGGCGATCCGCACGTTCTCGGCCGCCTCGACGTCCTTGCATTCTTTCTCGAAGGCTTTGCGCTCTTCCTCCGAGAGGCTCATCCGGCGGCTGAAGCGCTGGGTGTTGATCACGATCCCCTCGACGCCGGAGGGGACCTCGAGCGAGTCGTTCTTCACGTCTTCGCCCGCGCGGCCGAAGATCGCGTGCAGCAGTTTTTCTTCCGGCGTGAGCTCGCTCTTGCTCTTGGGCGCCACCTTGCCGACCACGATATCTCCCTGCTTGACGTAGGTGCCGATCCGCACCACGCCGTTGTCGTCCAGGTTCCGCAGCGCCTTTTCGGAGACGTTGGGGATGTCGCGGGTGAACTCCTCGCGCCCCAGCTTGGTCTCGCGAATCTCGATTTCGAATTCCTCGATGTGGATCGAGGTATAGACGTCCTCCTTCACCAGCCGCTCGCTGATGATGATCGCGTCCTCGAAGTTGTAGCCGTCCCAGGCCATGAAGGCGACGAGCACGTTGCGCCCCAGCGCGAGCTCGCCCTTGAAGGTCGAGGCGCCGTCGGCCAGGAGCTCCCCCTTCTTGACCTTCTGCCCGACCTGGACGATCGGCTTCTGGTTCAGGCAGGTGCGTTCGTTCAGGCCCACATATTTTCGGAGCTTGTAAATATGATTATGGTCAAGGATGACGCGGCTCGAGTCGACATAGGTGACCGTGCCTTCTTCCTGGGCCTTGACGACCATGCCGGAATTGATGGCGACGGCCCGCTCGAGCCCGGTGGCGACGATCGGCGGCTCGGCGATCAGCAAGGGGACCGCCTGGCGCTGCATGTTCGAGCCCATGAGCGCGCGGTTGGCGTCGTCGTGCTCGAGGAACGGGATCAGTCCCGCCGACACGCCGACCATTTGCTTGGGGGAGATGTCCATGAACTGGATCTGGTCGACCGCGGCGGTGACGAAGTCGGTCTGGTACCGCGCGATGATGGTCTGGCCCTTGATCTTGCCATGGTCGTCGACTGGGGTGTCGGCCGGGGCGAGGTAAGCTTCGCTTTCCTCGTCGGCGCGCATCCAGTGGACCTGCTCGGCGGGCTTGCCGGCCTTGATTTTGCGATAGGGGGTGACCAGGAAGCCGTAATCATCCACGCCGCCGTAAATGCCCAGCGAGCTGATGAGGCCGATGTTTGTGCCTTCGGGGGTTTCGATCGGGCAAATGCGGCCGTAGTGCGAGATGTGCACGTCGCGGACTTCGAAGCCTGCGCGTTTGCGGTTGAGGCCGCCCGGGCCAAGGGCGGAGAGCCTGCGCTCGTGGGTGAGCTGCGCGAGGGGGTTTGTCTGGTCGACCACCTGCGAGAGCTCGCCGCGGCCGAAGAAGTACTCGATCGCCGCGCTGATGCTCTTGGGGTTGATGAGCGACCGGGGCGAGAGCTCGTCGGCTTCCTTCAGGCTCATCCGGTCCTGGACGGTTCTGCGCAGCTTGAGAAAGCCCTTGCGGAGCTCGTCGGCGGCGAGCTCGTCGATGGTGCGCAGGCGGCGGTTGCCCAGGTGGTCGATGTCGTCGACCTGTCCCTTGCCGCGCCTGAGGTTCAGGATGTAGCGGATGGCGTTGACGTAATCGAGCGGGTCGAGCGTCATCCGGTCGTCTGGAATGTCCTGGCTGAACTTGCGGTTGATCCGGAACCGGCCGACCTTGCCCAGGCGGTAGCGGTTGGTGTCGAAGAACTTCTCGTGGAAGAGTTCGCGGGCTTTTTCGAGCTGGGGCGGGTTGCCGGGGCGGAGCCGCTGATAGATCCGCAGCAGCGCGCTTTGGTGGTCGGTGGTTGGATCTTCCTGGAGCGACTGGAGGATGAGGGGGTCCTTGGCGTCCTTGAGCACGCGGATCATCCCGAGGGCTGCGCCCGAGTCCGCCAGAATCTGGGCGGAGGTCTTGGAGATCGTGGTGCCGCTCTCGATCAGGAGCTCGCCGGTCGCCGGGTCGACGACGTCGCCGCAGGCGATCCGGCCTTCGAGCCTGGCGGCCGCCCTGGGATCGGCGATGTCGATGTCCTCGGACTCGTAGAACGCCTGGAGGATGGCTTCATCGCTCGAGAATTCGGGGCTCATCGCCCGCAACAGGGTCATCGAGGAGAACTTGCCCGACTGGTCGATGCGCACGCCGAGGGTGTCTTTCTTGGTGACCTGGAGCTCGATCCAGCTTCCGCGCTCGGGGATCACGCGGCAGGCGTGCAGCTTCTTGTCGCTGGTCTCGACCTCGACGACGAAATCGACGCCCGGCGAGCGGTGAAGCTGGCTGACGACGACGCGCTCGGCGCCGTTGATGATGAATTCGCCGCCGCCGATCATGATCGGCATGTCGCCCAGATAGACCGATTCGTCGGTCGCCCCCTCGCCCTTGTTGAGCCGGAGCCAGACGTGCAGCGGCTTGCCGTAGGTGAGGCGGAGCTGGCGGCACTCATCGGGGTCGTAGCGCGGCTTGCCCAGGTCGTAGTGCAGGAATTCGAGCTTGAGCGTCTTGTCGTAGCTCTCGATTGGGAAGATTTCGTTGAAGACCCCCTGGAGCCCCGAGTCCTCGCGTTCCTTGACCGTCACATCGGCCTGGAGGAAGCGTTCATAGCTTTTGGTCTGAATTTGCGTGAGGTCGGGGACCGGGAAGTCGTCGGAGATCCGGCCGAAATTACGTCTTTTGCCAGGGATGATCCGCCGAACGGTCTTCGAGACGGGCATGGGTTCGCGCTCCTCGTTGGGTGCTGGGAATCCGCGTACCGGCAGGGCGGACGGTGTGGGCCGGGGCGGGGCCCGCGCCATGGCGCTTGCTGCGCCATGGAGTCGGCCGGTCGATCCTGGGAGGCCGGCGCTGCACCATGGTGTGCGACCTGCCGCTCCCGCGCCTGCCCGCAGGCCGTGGCGCGCTCCCTGTCACAACGCGATCGGCCGGACCCAGGAAGGACCGGCCATCGCAGGCTCGAACCGCCAACCGCCGACCGGTCTTCGAGGACCGGTCCGCGGTGGAAATCGAGCCAAACTTACTTGATCTTGGCCTTGGCGCCGGCCTCTTCGAGCTCCTTCTTGAGCTTCTCGGCGTCGTCCTTGGAAATGCCGGCCTTGACCTCCTTGGGAGCGGCCTCGACCAGGTCCTTGGCTTCCTTGAGGCCGAGCGACGTGACCGCGCGGACCACCTTGATGACCTGCACCTTGTTGGGTCCGATCTCTTCAAGCACAACGTCGAACTCGGTCTTGGGGGGCGCGGCCTCGGCTGCTGCGCCTCCCGCGGCGGGGGCGGGGCCGGCAACGGCCACGGCCGCCGCCTCGAGCCCGTACGCTTCCTTGAGGTACTTCGTGAGCTGAAGCACTTCGAGGACCTTCATGTTCACCAGCGAGTCGCCCAGGGTCTTGATGCCTTCCGCGAAGGCGGTTTCCGTCGACATGATCGATGCGTTCCTTTCTTCGAAACGATGAAGTTCGGGTAATAACCTGTGTTCCGGTCGTGTCTGCGGCCGCGCCGCTGCCGGCGAGCCTGTCGTTAGCGTGGTTCGCAGCCTGTCGGGGCGGCCGGGACCCGTTCGGTCCATCCGCCGCGCGATCGAGCCGCACGCGAGGGAGTCATGTCGATGGAGCAGCCTCCTCCCCGTCGGCCTTGCCCCGGGCTTCAAGCTGGCCGATGAGCGTCGTGGCCGGCGACGACAGCAGGGAAAGCACCTGCCGCGCGGGGCCAAGCACAAGCGCGAGCACCTCGGCGATGAGCGCCTCCCGGCTCGGCAGCTTGGTGATCTCCTCGACCTGCTGCGGCCCGACGACCATGCCGTCGACCGCGCCCCCCTTGATCACCGGCTTCTTGAGAGTCTTGACCTGGTTCGAGACCTCCTTGGCGAGCTCGGCGACCCCTTCGCCGCCCCAGGCGATCGCCGACGGACCCTCGAGAAACTGCGACAGCCCCTCGAGCCCCATCTCGGCGAAAACCCGCCGCGCCAGCGAGTTCTTCAGCACCCGCAGCCGGATCGACTTCTTGCGCAGGTCGCGCCTGAGCTGGTACTCGCCGATCGCGTCCAGATCCTTCAGATCGACGATGAGCACCGACCGGCTGCCGTCGAGATCCGACCGCAACTGGTCCATCATCAATTCTTTGACATATTTACTCATGGAGTTCTCCGGGTATCCGGCCTTGTAATTGGGATCCAGCCGCCCTGGAGCGGCGATCGAAGAACTAGGCCGAGACCGGAACGCCCGGGCTCATGGTGGCCGAAATTGTGATCGAGCGGATGTACGTTCCCTTGGCCGTGGCGGGTTTGATCCCGCGCAGGTAGGTGAGGAACGCGGCGATGTTCTCGGCAAGTTGCTGCTCGGAGAAGGAGAGCTTGCCCACCGCCACGGCGACGTTGCCCCCCTTGTCGTTGCGGAATTCGATCTTGCCGGCCTTGAACTCGCGCACGGCGGAGGCGATGTCGACCGCCACGGTGCCCGCGCGGGGCGAGGGCATGAGCCCGCGGGGGCCGAGCACGCGGCCGAGCGGACCCACGAGCCCCATGATGTCGGGCGTGGCGAGGGCCACGTCGAAATCCATCTGCCCCGCCTTGACCTGCTGGGCCAGGTCGTCCGCGCCGACCAGATCCGCGCCGGCCGCGCGGGCCTTCTCGGCGTTTTCTCCCTGGGCGAAAACGGCCACGCGGACCGTCTTGCCGATGCCGTGCGGCAGGGCCACCGACCCGCGCACGTTCTGATCCGTCTGCTTGGGATCGATGCCGAGGTGGGTCGAAACCTCGACCGTCTGGTTGAACTTGGTCGTGTTGAACTGCTTCAAGATCCGCACGGCCTCGGCCAGCGGGACCGGGTCAGCCGTCCTGATCTTCTCGCGTAACGCTCGGTAGCGTTTCGAGTGCTGCATTCTCGCGCTCCTGTGAAACAGGGCTGCCGCCATGCTCGAAGGCGTCCAGGAGAATTCGCGGGCGGTCGCGCGAGTCTCCATCTTTCCAGCTCAACCGCGCCGGGGCATGCCCGAACCCATGCGGGGGGGCAAGCCGGCCGAGGGCGCTAGCCCTTGATTTCCACTCCCATGCTCCGCGCGGTACCGGCGATGATCCGGCACGCGTGCTCGACGTCACGGGCGTTCAGATCCGCGAACTTGGTCTCGGCGATCTTGCGGACCTGATCGGCGGTCACGGTGCCGACCTTGGTCTTGTGCGGTTCGGCTGCGCCGGCGGCGATGCCCGCCGCCTGCTTGAGCAGCACGGCCGCGGGGGGGCTCTTGGTGATGAACTCGAACGAGCGGTCGGAGTAGATGGTGATCTCGACCGGGATGGTCGTTCCCTTCATCTCCTTGGTGCGCTCGTTGAACTGGGTCACGAACTGGCCGATGTTCACGCCGTGCTGACCGAGCGCGGGGCCGACCGGAGGCGCGGGTGTCGCCTGCCCGCCCGGCCATTGGAGCTTGACTTTCGCGGTCATCACTTTCGCCATCGCTTACCCCTCGCCTCTCGTTCGCTCGCGAATACCAGAAAACCTGTGATTCCTCAGCCGGGCTGAGCGGGCAGGGCGACACGAGCGCTCGCCTGCCCATCGCCGCGCTCGGGCTTAAGCCCTGCTAGATCCGCTCGAGCTGCCAGTACTCCAGGTCGACCGGCGTGGGGCGATTGAAGTTGATCAGCATCACCTTCACCAGCCCGCGGCCCTCGATGACTTCCTCGACCGTCCCCTCGAAGTTCTCGAACGGCCCGTCCTTGATCTTCACGCGATCGCCGCGCTCGACGTCGATGCGGACCTTCGGGGTCTCGGCCGTGGTCTTCTCTTCCTCCTGGTGGAGCATCTGGTTGACCTCGGCGTCGGTCATCTTGGTGGGCGTGCCGTGCGCGCCCACGAAGTCCCCCACGCCCGGCGTCTCGCGCACCAGGAACCAGGTTTTCTCGTTGAGCTCCATCTGGACCATGATGTAGCCGGGGTAGGTCTTGCGCTCGACGATGCGCTTCTTGTTGTTGCGGATCTCGGTGATCTTCTCGGTGGGCACCACGATCTGGCCGAAAAAGCGGCCCAGGCCCTGGATCTTGACTCTGCGCGCCAGCGCATCGCGAATGGTATCTTCGCGCGAGCTCTGGACCTTGAGGACGTACCAGACGAGCTCCGGAGCCGGTTCCTCGTCGTCGCCGGCAGCCGCGGCAGGTGCTGGGGCCGCGGCCGGCTCGGCCGCCGCCGGGGTCGGGCGCGGTTCTTCCTGCGCGACCGGATCGGGGGCGTTCGCGGGCGACTCGCCCGCCTCGGGAGTGGATTCGATTGATTCGATCGTCATGAATGCCGTCCGTCAAATCTCTGCCGGGGGATCACGCCTGGTTCGACTCTGACCCTTGCCAGTTGCTCGTTCGAGTCTCGTCGTCGCCAGGCACAGCCAGGCAAAAGCGCGGGTCGATGCGCTTCTCGACCATCAGGCGGTCGACCCGAATCCGCCGCCGCCGCCGAACTGAAGGACGCCGATCCGAGCCAGAATGAACGTCCAGAGCCGATCCACCAGAAACAGGAACGAGGCCATCAGCACCACCGTGGCGAGCACCACCGTCGTCGCCCGAATCAGGTCGGATTTGCTCGTCCAGGAGACCTTGTTCATTTCCGCTTCGGTGGCGATCAGGAACTCCGCGAATTGCGGATAGTGCACCAGCCGGAAAATGAACCAGGCCAGCAGACCTCCCACCACGGCGGGTGCGCCATAGTGCCAGAGCAAGGAATATTCCTTGGCGATCTCGTAAACCCGCTGGGTGCCGACAGCCGCGATCACGCCCAGGCCGATGGCCGTGTAGAGCCGGGCGTACCAGCCCTGCAACGGCTTGTAGAGCTGGGCGGTCGTCAGGTTCTGGAGAAACGGGGCAAGCGCGCCCACCCTGGATGGGGCCGAGCCGCTCCTGGCGCTCCTGGGCTTTGCCGCAGCCGTTTCGTCTTTCACATTCCCCATGTTCGCGAATCTTTCTGCCCCGCTGGGCCGGCGACCCCGTTTTGCACACGCAAGATGCTCACCGCCGCAGCTCGTTCGTCGCTCGTTTGGACCGCCCCACCTGCCGCCTCTTCGCCCGCTCGGCTCGACTTCCTGGCGGCGGGCGGTGCCAGGATTTCGAAACTCCTCTGCCTGCAGCACGAGCGGAGGGAATCGAACCCCCAACCGCCGGTTTTGGAGACCGGTGCTCTACCAGTTGAGCTACGCTCGTAAACGCGAATCCTTTCGGAATCACCGGACGCCAGAAGTCTGAATCTCGCGGACCGCGCCGCGGAAACCAGGGCAAGGCGCCACCCAGCGCGATTCCGCCACGGCTTGCGGCATTTTACTTCTTGCGGGATTCCTTGTGGGAGGTGTGCTTGCGCTCCCGCCGGCAATACTTCTTGAGATCAAGCCGGTTCGCGCCCCGGGTTTCCTTCTGGACGCGGTAATTCTTTTCGCCGCACACGGTGCACTCGAGCCAGACGTATTCTCTCATGGTTTGCTCCTGTCGCGATCCTGGGCGGTTGGGGCTGGCGGCAACCCGCCAGGTGCTCTACGGATCGAGTCTCCGGCCCCCGCGCAACCGGATTTCTCTCAAAAAATCCAGGCGCGTCGCTCGGAATCGGGGTCGAGCACGCGCCCGCTAGGTCGTCAAATTCGGCTCTGGAATCACCCGGGTGTGGTTCCCACCCGGGGCTGATGGCGGGCCTGCTCGCGGGGGCGCTTTGCCGCGCCCCTCGAGCGTGCTGCCGGCGTCACTCCAGGATCTTGGACACGACACCCGCGCCGACGGTCTTGCCGCCTTCACGGATGGCGAAGCGAAGGCTCTCTTCCATCGCGATCGGGGTCTGCAGCTCGACCGTCATCTTGATGTTGTCGCCGGGCATGCACATCTCGGCCTCGGTGTTGTCTTCCGAGAGCAGGTTGAGCACCGAGCCCGTCACGTCCGTGGTCCGGAAGTAGAACTGGGGACGATAGCCCTTGAAGAAGGGCGTGTGCCGGCCCCCTTCGTCCTTGCTGAGCACGTAAACCTCGGCCTCGAACTTCGTGTGCGGGGTGATCGAGCCTGGCTTGCAGATGACCTGGCCGCGCTCGAGGTCGGTCTTTTCAATGCCTCGCAGCAGCACGCCCACGTTGTCGCCGGCCTGGCCTTCATCGAGGGTCTTCTGGAACGCCTCGACGCCGGTGATGGTGGAGTTCCGCTTGGCGCCGAAGCCCACGATCTCGACCGGGTCGCCGACCTTGACGCGGCCGCGCTCGATTCGGCCCGTGCCCACCGTGCCGCGGCCCTTGATCGAGAACACGTCCTCGATCGGCATCAGGAACGGCTTGTCGACCTCGCGGACCGGCTCGGGGATGTACTCGTCCATCGCCTTGACGAGATCCAGGATCGGCTTGGCCGCGCCGGGATCCTTGGGATTCTCGAGCGCGGGGCGGCTGCAGCCGCGAATGATCGGGATTTCGTTGCCGGGGAACTTGTAGTGCGTGAGCAGGTCACGCAGTTCCATCTCGACCAGCTCGAGCAGCTCCTCGTCATCGACCAGGTCGATCTTGTTGAGGAACACCACCAGCGCCGGCACGCCGACCTGGTAGGCCAGCAGGATGTGCTCGCGGGTCTGGGGCATCGGGCCGTCAGCCGCTGACACGACCAGGATCGCCCCGTCCATCTGGGCGGCACCCGTGATCATGTTCTTGATGTAGTCCGCGTGGCCCGGGCAGTCGATGTGCGCGTAGTGCCGCTTGTCGCTCTCATACTCGACGTGCGAAACCGCGATGGTGACGGTCTTGGTGGCGTCACGCACGGTGCCACCCTTGGCGATGTCGGAGTACGACTTGCTCTTGGCCCGCCCATGCTCGGCAAGCACCGCGAGGATCGCGGCGGTCAGCGTCGTTTTGCCGTGATCGATGTGCCCGATGGTGCCGACGTTGACGTGCGGCTTGGTTCTGGTGAACGTTTCCTTGGCCATCTTATCTCCCGTCGTCTCCTGGTTGTCATGGCCGAGCTAGGCGGCCTGGCGAAGTTCTAGGCAAGGCTCGTTTCCGCACGGAATCGCTCGCCTCGCTCGATCTCAGACACACATCCGGGCCACGAGCCCCTCAAGCTGCCGCTGGGATTCGAACCCAGGACCTCGTCCTTACCAAGGACGCGCTCTACCGACTGAGCCACGGCAGCACGAACGTTTCTCAAGCAAGCCCCTCGGCCCATTGTCACACCAGGCCGATCAAGGCGGGTCTTCCCTCGGGTTTCCTCATTCCAAACTGCACGGTTCAAATTCGCCCCAGCTTGCTCGAGAGACCGAAGCGGGTGATGGGAATCGAACCCACGTAGCCTGCTTGGAAGGCAGGTACTCTACCATTGAGTTACACCCGCGATCTTCGTACACGGCTCGAGTCCGCCTACGCTCCGGTCAGTGCTTGGTTGAGGCGGTTCTCGGTGCGTTTCTCCTGGCGTTGTTTCGTTTTCTCGTCCCACGAGTCCGATCCGGCTTGCCGGCAATGTTGGTTGAGCGGGATCCGAACCCCATCCATCCCGACAGGGATCGACATGGGTGGAGCAGGATTCGAACCTGCGAAGGCATAGCCACCAGATTTACAGTCTGGCCCCTTTGGCCGCTTGGGTATCCACCCGAATCTCGCTTGCGCCATCCAGCCGACACAACGCGCCGATGAGCGCCCCGGTCGCTCGCCCACAGAGCTGGCGGAGAGACTTGAACTCTCAACCCTCGGTTTACAAAACCGATGCTCTACCGATTGAGCTACACCAGCGAATCGGACTGTGAAGCCTTCTAGTATATTCGCCGATCGCGTCTTGGCAAGGGCAACCGGCCAGCAAGGCCGATTGAAAATTTGCTCAGGGCGCGGAGCGAACCCGGCGACAAGAGAATAACGATCGGGATCGGGTTGGATCAAGGGGATTCGTGGGCGGGATCGTGATGTTCGAGGGAGTCGGCGACGGCTTCGATGGTGGTGGGGGCGTTGCCTTCGAGGCGGTTGTTGACGTAGATGAAGGCCGAGCGGTGTGAGGCGTGGGCGTGGTTGGCGATGGCGGCGAGGGCAGCGCGGGTTTTGGGATCGGGGGATTTGACGCGATCGTAGGGCTGGAGCTGGCGGACGGCCTGTTCGTAGCTGCGGCCGTGGGACAGGAGTGCGCGGACGACGGTGAAGTCGGCGGTGAGGGTGCGGGGGTCGTGGGCCTGGATGTCGAGCTCGGGCATGCGGGTCCAGGCGTTGTAGACGTGGGCCGCGCTGTGCCGGGTCAGGGTTTCGAAGTAGGGATCGGCGAGGAATTCGCGGTTGCGCACCTCGACGGCGAGCCGGGTGATGGGGGGCGTTTCGGCCAGGAATCGATCGAGCCGGCTGGCGAAATCGGCCGCGCCTGAGATCTCCGCGCGTGCGAAGGCGCCAAATTCCAGGATCACGGCGTTCACGCGGTGGCGATAGCGTTCCAGCGGCTCCAGGAAGCCGCGGGCAAAAAGCGCTGGGTCGAGAAACGAGGGATTGAGCTGGCCGCCTCGGCCGCCGTAGCGCGCATGCGAGGGCCAGCGCGCCACGGTGATTTCCTCGGGCGCCTTGAACGCGAACTGGAGCGAGGCAGGCGTTTCCTCGAAAAGCTTGCGCCAGGTTTCAGCGGTGGGGAACTGGTAGAAGCTGAAGTCGCCGCAAACGGTGGGAAAGATGCGTGCATATTCGCGCAAGCATTCGCGTTCAAAACGCGGCTTCGAGAATCGCCCCCGGGTCTGGTAGAGATCCGGCGAATAGATCGAGCCCAGCCAGCCTTCGTACTTCCACGAGCTCGTGCCAAAAAAGATCCCCCGGGCGGCGAGGGCGCGCAGTCTGGGTGCGAGCCGGGCCGCCTGGGGGGACAGTTCATCCTCGAAGAGGGAGGGGCCGCCCATGGCTTAAAGCATGGGGAGCTCGAGCTTTTCCTCGCTCGCGAACCGGCGCAGTTTGTCCTGGGCGCGGGATTCGATCTGCCGCACGCGCTCCTTGGTGATGCCCAGCTCGCGCCCAAGCTGCTCCAGGGTTTGCTCGCTGGCGCCGCCGAGCCCGAAGCGGCTGACGATGATCTTGCGCTCGCGGTCGTCGAGCCGGCCCAGCATGCCGCGCACCACTTCCTGCATGCGCTTCACCGCTGATTCATACTCGTGCTCGTCCGCGCGGGTGTCGGCCGCGGATTCGAACATCTCCTCGTGGCCGGTGACAAACCGGTCGCGGCGGTGGTTTTCTTCAGGGATGGTGCGGGCGAAGTTCTTCATGATCGCCCACGACGCGTAGGTGCTGAACTTGTTGCCCCGCGAGTAGTCGAATTTCTCGACCGCGCGGATCAGCGACATGTTGCCGTCGGAGACGAGCTCGAAGAAGTTGTTCGTGGGGCCGACGTGCCGTTTGGCAATCGAGACCACGAGCCGCAGGTTGGCGCGGATGATCTGGTTCTTGCGTGCGAGCGCCTCCTCCTGGAGCCGCTCGATCTCGTCGAGCTCCGCGGTCTTCGCACGGGTCGGGTCGAGCTGGGCGCGCAACGTGTGCGCCTGGTACTTCAGATAATTCATCTGGCGGAACAGATGCGCTTCCTGATCGCGGTCGAGCAGGGGGACCTCGTAAAGGCTCGCCAGATAAGGGGGCAGACCCTTGGGGGGTTTGGTTCGCCGCGGGGCCTTGCCGCTGGCCGGTTCCGGCACAGGCGCCATGATCGCCGCGGCTTCCTCGGGGTTCCGGAAGCTTTCGTGGTCGATGAATTCCAGCTTGGTTTCGAGCAGCCGCCTGGCCCGCATCTCGTTGATCAGGCGGTAGATGCTCGAACGCGTCCGCCCGTACTGGCGGGCCAGCATCTCGGCCGACACCCCCATGCGGTAACGCAGGTAAATCTGCGACTTGGCCTCCTCATCCAGCGGGGCCTGCACCGTCGGGAAGATCGGCTGCTCGGGATGGTCCCGGTCATACGCCTTCAAGGTCGTGCGGATGGTCTCGGTTGAACGTGACATGGTTCTGGCAATCCTCCGCGCTGCCTCGATCAGGCCGACCTGGCCCGGGCGAAACTGCGCCATGCGGCGAGCGCGACGAATAATCTCCTCGCGCTCGGCCTCGGTAAGCTGACGAAATCGCGACCCCCGCTCCACCTGCCCTTGATTCGCAGACACGAAGCGATTCAGGCTCGACTCCAGGAAACCAACCTTGGTCCGACCGCCGATCACGAACCGCCGCGCCACGAGACCCCTGTCCCGCCACCGCGTCACCGTTCGCGTCGACACGTTGTATCGCTTGCCCACTTCTTCAACCGTGAGCACAGGTTCATCGACCTGCTCCACAGACTGCCGCGCCGTGGCCGACAGGTCCTCCACAAAAAGCCGCAAATCATGCGTCACATCGTCGCCGTCAAGTACCAGCGCAGGCGACCCTTCCGGGCGATACCCGGTAATCCGAAAACACAGATACTCATACGGATAACGCTTGGATGACTCGATCTCCCCCAGGAGTTGCTCCGCCCGCTCCACCTGCTCCAGGCGACGCTCGCGAGGCGCGTACCGCGCCTGCTGGTCCTTGAGCTGCTTCATCGCTGGATGGCGGTACCCCTTGCTCATCCCCAATTGCTCCTCGCGATCCCTTCCTCGCGGTCATCCGGTTGCTGATTCAATCGTCATTTCCCGCAAACTTGCGACGACCTTTCCTATTCCTCGCAGGCGGCCAAATTCCACCCGCCGACAGCTCCGCTCTCTTCTTATACGCCCTCCGAACAACGTCGGATCGCCGTTCCCCGTGACCAGAATTCCCACCGACCACCATCTTGGACGTTTGTCGGGCCTCTTCGGTTCTCCAGAATCCTTAAGCAAGCCTCGC
Organism: Planctomycetales bacterium; assembly: GCA_027451885.1. Classification (GTDB taxonomy): domain Bacteria; phylum Planctomycetota; class Planctomycetia; order Isosphaerales; family Isosphaeraceae; genus JAKBAP01. The sequence continues at coordinate 9,928 of DAIDHX010000061.1, read as the reverse complement.
GCCAATCCCCGTTCATTCTAGAAGACGTTCGTTAAACCAGTCTGGGGCCATGCATGCAGCCAGTTCCGCGGGGTCTCTGCCTTCTCCCAGGCCAGCCCTCCCTTGCACCCCCTCGATTCCCGACCAATCTCGTCTCCGTCCCACCCGGTTGTTTTACCCACCGAACCAAACGCCCGTTTCAAACAGACGTTTGAATCCTGGAAGTTGTTCGCCCAATTCGCGGGTTTCTTGGATCTACCGTTCCGACATTCCCTCCGTGGCGGAGGCTCGCGACCTTCCTCAAAAAGCCATAAGTCATTTCCTTGACAATAAAAACGTCAGCAATTGGAGCCCTCGCGAGAATGTCGACAAGTCCTCGCCTGGTGCGGCAGGGTCAGCGCTTTAGTCGCTTCATCCTAACAAGATTGCAGGCACGCGTGTAACGGATTTGGTCGGCAGCGGAGAAGTTTGACATGGTCCTCGGAAGAGATGAATGGGTGCATTCAGGTGGGAAGTTCCGTGTCAGTCGCTCTGACAAATTGACAGGATCGGCAGGGAGCCCATAATGCCTGCCGGATTTTTGGGAGGACGTCCTCGAATGATCAAGGAGGCATCGATGGCGTGCCGTAGTTCTGGGCGTTTGTGCGCGTGCGTCGCGTTGGCGATTGCGTGCATGTGCCTGGTTTCAGGGACGGTCGATGCGTGCGATGGCGGCCAGACGGTTGTGCTGGATGCGCGGCCTTGGGCTGGGGAGGCGTCTCGGGTCCGGATTGAGCTCAAGGCGCATGGCCTGTTTCGGCCAGGTTTGCCTCCCGGTGGTGGTGGCGCTGAGAGGAAGATGCCCAAACCGCTCATGCTGGAGGTGGAGACGCGGCTGATCTTCCACGAGCGGGTGGTGGTTGTGGGCCGGGATGGACGGGTTGTGGCTGGCGGCGAGGCGTCGGCGGGATCGCCCCGGATTGTGCGGCAACTGATTCAGGCGGCCTCGGCGATCAATGGGGAGATTCGGCCGGCGGCGACCGCGCTCGCGCCTGAGCTAGGGCTGCTGATCGCGGAAAAGCCCAGGGACGCACCCGTGGTCGTCGCCAGCTTGCGCGGACCCCTGTCGCGCTCTGAGCTTGAGCTCGTGGAGGGGCCTGGCGATCCGCTCTCGCTTATCGACCTGATGCCTGGCCGGGCGCTGGCGCAGGGGGATCGGTACAAGGTGAGCCTGGCCGGCGCGGCGGCCATCTCGGGCTACGACGTGGTGACGGCGAGCAAGGTCGAGGCAACCCTGGTTTCTTTCGATGCGCAAACGGCCAGGGTGCAATTCTCGGGCCGGATCGAGGGCCGCGCGCTGGGAGGCGCAGGCGCCATGATGTGCAACGGTTACGTGACCTACGACAGGCGCAGGAAGTGGCTCGACCGTCTCGAGGTGAACCGTGCCGAGGTCCGCGAGCCCGGTCCCATCGAGGCGGGGCTCGACGTCAAAAGCACGCTGAGCATGAAACGCGAGCAGGCGAGCCCCCCGGCGACCCTTTCTGACGCCAGTCTCTCGGCGGTTTCCCTGGCCATGACCCCCTCGCGACTGCTGTTGCGCCAGGCTGGGCCAGGGGGCAAATCGAGCTTGCTGCATGACCGCCGCTGGCATGTATTCTGGGAAGATCCGCGCGTCGTTGTGCTCAAGCGGCTGGAAGGGGAACGCGTGATCGCCCAGCTCAATCTCTCGCAGGGTCCGTCGCTTGGACCCGGCCGGGCCCAGGAGCCCGCCCAGTTCCAGGAAGACGTGAAGAAAGCGCTCAAGGACCGCTTCTCACGCCTGGTGGGCATGGGCGAGGTCGCCGGTGATCCCTCGGTCGCCCGGCTGCTCAAGGTGGGGGTTCTGGGGCGCGAGGGAAGTCTGGCCATCCTCTGGTACTATTACCTGGCCTCGAACCCGCAGGGGGATCAGGTCGTCGGCACCTTTGCGCTGCCCGCGGACGACGCCCCCGCGATCGGGCGCGAGGATGAGCTCATCATGGGCTCGTTCCGCTTCGAATCCACCGCCACTCGCCCGCCTCAAGGCGCGCCGGTGGGATCTCGGCCGGCCCAGAACCCCAGACGCAACTGACCAGGCGCGTGGGGCAAGAATTGACGGCTGGCCGCGATTTGCAGCCCTGCTGATTCGAACGCCGCGGCTCGTTTCTTGCTCGTCCCGGGAGTATGCTCTACTAATACCGCAAGCGCGATGCGCCGTCTCAAGATCGACGCCCGGGAGCTCCCATCCATGGCCCAGCACCAGTTGATTGGTCAGCCCAGAATCGCTATCTACCGTGTGCGGGCGCCGCGGCGAGATCATCGCCTTCTCACCGCGTTGCTGCCGAGCCTGCTCATGCTGGGGCTGGCGGCCTGCGCGGACGCCCGCGGGCAGGGTGCGGCTGGCAAGGCCGAAGCGCCGCAGACGAAGGCCGAAGCGCCGCGGGGGGAGTCGTCAGGCCGCGAGGTGGACGCCGCCGAGGGCTTGAGCGTGCGTTATCGATTCTCCGAGCGCTACGCCGCAGCGCCTGATCCCAGGCATCCGGAATATATCACCGACTACCAGGTGGGCGTGCGCGAGGTGTACAAGCTCACCCAGAAGGCCCAGACTGGCTCGACCGTGACGAACGAGACGCAGCGGCAGACCATTTACACCGAGCAGGTGGCCAGGGCGGGCCGGCTGGGCGAGCCCGTGAGCATCCTGAGGCGGTACGATCGATTCAACTTCAAGATGCGAGATCCGCAGGCGGAGGCGCAGGCTGCAAATTATCGCGGCATGCTCGAGGGGCTGGTGATGTGGCTCAATTATCGTCCTGGCCAGCCCCCGCTCATGATCAACCTGACGGAAGGGCGCCAGGTCCGCGAGGCCGAATATTTCTCGATGAGCAAGCTGATCTGGCTGCCGCGCATGAAGGGCCTGCTGCCGCCGCTTGCATGCCGGGTCGATGACACCTGGAAAGTGCCCATCCAGGAGGCGGCTGCACTGCTGGGCTACATGCCGGAGGCCGAGCAGTACGACCTGGAGGGAAGGCTGGTCGAGGTTCGGAAGCAAGCCGACGGCCAGAGCTTGCGGGCGAAGATGCAAATCACCGGTCAACTGGACCTGCCCAATGGCCCCAGCGCGGTGAACGCGATGATCGTCTTCGACTTCATTCCCGTGCAGCGTTCAAACGTTGCACAGCGGTCACCCACCGCACGTTCACGCGATCTTGGCATCGTGGAAGCGCCTGGGAGGATCGTCGAGCTCCGCATGGCGCTCGTCACCAGGATGGTCGCGCCCGGCGATGAGGGACGGGTCCAGAGCACCGTCAGCTACGAAATCCATGTCGCACGCAGGCCCACACCGCCCGCCGGACCCAATAGCAAGGGACCCATCCCCATCCCCGAAACACCACCCCAGCCAACCCAGGCCAATACCTGGATCCGCTACGACGACCCCCAGGACCGATTCCACTTCCTCCATCCCCAGGAGCTCCAGATCGACGACAAGCAGCTCCTGCCCGCCTTCATTCCGCTCGTCAGTTCGACGAGCGATATGAACATCGATTTCGTTCTGAGGTCCGTCAGCGAAAGCGCTCAAGTCTTGCTGGACCCAGAACACAACCATCTCAAGGAAGCCCGATCGGGTTGGAAACGCTCGGGGGCGCCTGTGACCGTCGGTCCCCAGGGATGGCTGCCCGAGGCCGATTGGGCCGCCTCCAACCGCAAGGTCCATCGGATCGAGGCGGGAACGGGCGGCAAGGCCGAGGAGCCAGACAAGGTCCGACTCTACCTCGATGACTATCTCGTCGTCTTTCCCTCGAAGCAGGTGCTGACGGTCTTCGCGATCACGAGCCAGGACCCCCACATTCCCTTTCGCCTGATGGCCGAATCGGTGATCAAGTCCTTTGAACTCCATGAGCAAAAGCCAACACCCCCCAGCAACCGCTGATCACAAAGCAACGGTCGCCACGCGCCGCGGCAGCGAAGCTTGCATGGACGCAGACTGCGAAGTTCTCCGCTTTTTTCCAGGTTCCTGGCACAAAACCCAGGTCCGGGGCGTAGAATTCCCGAGCTTGCGCTCGAGAGCGGACAGGTGCGGCCGATCCCGAACTTGCAAGGGAAACTCTGAGGTCCACAAGCTGCGATGCGTGTGATTCTGGATGTTCTGGATGGCCCTCGCAAGGGCCGTTCGTTCGTCTTCGACCGGCACGAGACGTTTATCGTCGGCCGTTCGCGGCACGTGCATTGCCCCATGCCAGAAGACGTCGCGCTTTCCCGCGACCATTTTCTGGTCGAGGTGCATCCACCGCTTTGCGAGCTTCGCGATCTCGGCAGCACGAACGGCACCTATCTCAACAACGTGCGAGTGGACCGCGCCCGGCTCAATACCGGCGATCTGATCTCCGCCGGCCAGAGCGTATTCCGGGTGCAGGTGGAATCGGCGGAGAGCCTTCGGGGGAACGAAGATTCGTCAACCAGCCGGGATCGACTGCTACAGACCGGGATCCGCTGCACAGGTTGTGGAGCCCAGGCGCCGCCGAATCTCACAATCCTGGGCGGTCCCGGCAGCGACGGTACCGAGGCCGTGGAATGGTGGTGCGGGCTTTGCCGATCCGAAGCCTCTGCCTTGCCCCAGCTTGTGCCGCATTACACCACCCTCCGTGAGCTCGGCCGGGGCGCGATGGGCGTCGTCTACCAGGGGCGGCATAATACCACCGGGCAGATGGTCGCACTCAAGCTGATCATGCCCGAGACCGCAACCACCCGCGCAGCCATCGATCGCTTCCTGCGCGAAATGTCGGTCATCAGCCAGCTCCGTCACCCCAACATCGTTGAATGGTACGAGCAGGGGATGACCCGCGGGCAGTTCTGGTTCGCAATGGAATATGTCGCCGGCTCAAATCTCGAGGCGCTCGCCAAGGCCGAGCCCGGCCGCTACCCCACCAACCAGGCTTGCCGGCTCACCTGCCAGATCTTGAAAGGGCTCGAACAGGCCCACAAGCTCGGCTTCGTGCATCGCGACATCAAGCCCGAAAACATCCTGATCAGCCAGACCGCCCAGGGACTCACAGTCAAGATCTCCGACTTCGGACTGGCCAAGAACTTCCGCGGCGTCGGACTCTCAGGGCTGACCTTTTCCGGGGAGATGCGCGGTACCGTCCCCTTCATGCCCCCCGAGCAGATGCTCGACTTCAAGACCGTCACCCCGCTCGCCGATCTCTACGCCACAGCCGCCACGCTCTATTATTTGCTTACGTGTGCGTATATCTATGATGATTCCAGCGGCGGCGATCTGATCCGGATGCTGCTCGAGGAGCCGTCGATCCCAATTCGCGATCGGCGCAAGGATGTTCCACGCGCGCTCGCCGACGTTCTCGGACGCTGCCTGGCACGCGATCCCGAGCAACGCTATCCCGACGCCGCCTCAATGCGCCAGGCGCTCAAGCCGTTCTGCTAGCATGCGCCCGGCCTACTGCTTCACCGTGTTGTCTTCGAGGCTCCCCTCAACGCTCGTGGTCGCGACCGGCCCGTCCGGATCGCTGCGCCGCCAGCTTAGCGCCGACGACGACTGACGGGGTTGGCTGACAACAACTCGGTCGCTTCGACGCGTGCCGGAGATCGAGGTCGACCGCGGCGACACTCGCGAATCGACGTTCCCAGACTCAAATTCCTCGACAGGCACGTCACACGTCGCACCATACTCAATCGAGCTCGGCGCAACCGCTCCGGTCGGCGGGCACGCGGGCGAATTATAGTAATGATAATGCTGGTGGCAGCCCTGACCCAGCAAAAAACCCGTCGCGGCAATCGCCATGCAGGCGATCCGACGCGGTCGGGTCCTGTTTGTGCAAGCCTGATGCATGGCGGATCCTCGCGCCTGGGGCCAGGATACCCGCGCTTCCGCGGGCGAAATGAACCCCATTCATCCTTGATTCGAGACCAGGTGGCGAACGCCAACCGCATCGGCCGTCTTGAGATGCGACTCGTGCCGAAGAACCATCGGCCACAACGCGGGCCCAGACGCGAGCTCCGTCGCAATCCAGGCCGGCGAACTTTAATGAAAATCGCCAAAACCGCCAACATCAGTTTGAAAGCGAACGCGTGCGTGCGTGGCTGCCTCCGCCTCGATTCACCGCGCGGCAAAATCCCCCAGGGAGACACGCCCTGAAAAGTGCAACATGAAAATATTAGATAATCCTATGTGCACTCAATAATTACATGAGTGAACGAGGTGCCCAGGGTCTTGCCCGAACTTGGGCGCGCGTGCCTGACCTGCTTGTGGCTCCTGTCTTCACCGTGGGCCGCCCAGTCACCAGGCTGGACGCCGGTTTTTTGCTTTGCGAAGGTGCGACGTGAGCATTAGGCTGGTACGTGTGAGCGCGTTTCGGTTCCATTGCGTGTGGTGCGGCCGCTCCACGCTGGTGGATGTTCGGCTCGCGGGCCGCCGCGCGCGCTGTCCGGGTTGTGGAACCATTCAGCGGCTTCCCGAGTCCTCGCCTCCAGAATCGAACACGCCAGGCCCTGGCGGGTACAACCTTGAGCCCGCACCCATCACCCCTTGTCCCAGCCCGCCAACGGAAACCGTCACTTCCCCGCAGCCGTCCCAACGCCCTGGCAGGACGCGGCCGAGCTTCATTCAAGGCGCGTTTTTCGCAGACAGCAAGCTCCAGGGTATGAGCGTTTGCCTGCTCGCCTTGAGCGCCGCGGACCTCTTCATGACTCACTCGCTCCTCCGCAGAGGACCCGCGTTCTTCGAGTCAAACCCGGTCGCTCAATGGTTTTACGCGCGCTGGAACATGGCCGGGATGGTCGGATTCAAGTTCTCCGTGATCGCGTTCGTCATCGTCCTTGCGGAGATCATCGAAAGGCGCAGGCCGGGGATGGGGAACGTGGTGCTGGCCGTCGGCTGCCTGGGAGCGATCTACGCGTTCGTGGTTGGCCTGCGGATCTACCTAAGTTAAGAAATCGCAACGCGTCAGGCCTCGAAGAGCAGCCCCTGTTTCGGGCCCTGGTGCGGCCTCCGGAACGCCGCGGACGACACCGGCCAGGGCTTCAGATTGAGCCCAGCCCGGCGGACCGAAGCGTGAAACAGCCGGGAGATGATCTCAGCCCCTGCGCCCTCGCCACGCATTCTGACTCTGAAGCGTGACTCATTGAGCTTGCCGCCCCGCGCTGCACGGATGCGGCCCAGTATCTTGTCCTTTCGGCCAGGGAAATGGGCCTCAAGCCAGCCCGTGAACAGGTCGGCAACTCCCAGCGGAAGCCGAAGCATCGTATAGCCCGCATGCGTCGCACCCGCGGCGGCCGCCGCCTTCACAATCGCCGGGATCTCGCTCTCGTTCAGCCCGGGAATCACAGGCGCCACCATCACGCCGACCGGAATCCCAGCCTCCGCAAGCTGGTGGATCGCCGCCAACCGGGCTCGCGGACGCGACGTCCGTGGCTCGAGCTTCCCCACCAGCTCATCGTCGAGCGACGTGATCGACAGGAAAACCCCCGCCGCGGCATGCTCAGCCAACTTCAAAAGCACATCGAGATCACGCACAACCAGGCGATTCTTGGTAATAATCGAAACCGCCTGGCGATATTCCGCCAGCACCAGAAGACACTCACGCGTGAGCCTGAGCCCGCGCTCGATCGGCTGATACGGATCCGTCACGCCCGACAGCCCAAGCATCTTCGGATTCCACCGCGGAGAGTCGAGCTCCTTCCGCAAAAGGGCAGGCGCATCGTGCTTGACCAGGATCTTGCTCTCGAAATCAACGCCCGCCGAATACCCCAAATACTCGTGCGACGGCCGCGCATAACAATAAATACAGCCGTGCTCGCAGCCGCGATAGGGGTTGATGCTCGCGTCAAAGCCGACATCCGGGCTCTCGTTGGTGGCGATGATGGAACGCGACCGATCCGGGATGAGCTCGGTCGGCACTCGGCTGGCCGATTCCAGATACTCTGGGTCATCCTCCACAAGGCCCCAGTCGACCTCGTGATGAGTCGATTCAAAACGGTTGCGCGGGTTGCCCCCCGCGCCCCGACCACGCGGCCTGGGCTCACGCTCAGACATCCTGGACCTCGATCCTTGGGATTCACGACCCTTCAGCTAATACTATACATGCGAATCGTATTTCGTCAACGGTGAAGAGGCGCCGTTTTCAACCAAGGAGTGCGCGCCCGCGTTTGCGTCTTCGCGCCAGCCTCCAAAACATCGGTGCGGAGAACGGGTGGATTCCCAGGTCGAGCGCGGCCGCCAGGGAAGATCAACAAAGAAACACGTATACATGACATGCGTTGTGGGCTGAAGAATTGCTAATCGAGATAGAATCCGTCCTGAACCTTGACCACCCGGCCATCCATCAGCAGCACCTCCTTCAGCCGATAAGATCCCCCTGGTCGGGAAGGTCCTGTATAAGACCAGACGTCTCCGAGGGGACCGTCCTGGCCGGCACACCATTTAGACCGGGAGAGCGGCTCCCCGATGAGGCGGATGACATCATCGGAGCTCATCCCAACCGATATTTTCAGGAAGTTTGTCTCGGTGAAGCTATCGGAATACACAGTGTGATGACCGCTGATCCAAAGTAGGGAGGCCACGCAGAGTTCCGCGGGACGATTGACGCGTAACATCACGGAGGCAATCGCAAGTAGAAAGAACAGTGCAATGTAGAGGTATAGCCACTGTAGCAGTGACCAGCCGGGGTCATGTTCGGAGCTGCTGATGTGATTCTCGAAGGACAGTCGTTGTGATGCTAGATGGCTTCTCTTCATCGTGCGCAGACGTTGCTTCACCCCGCTCACTGCCTCGGCGGGGCAAAAGGCGTCGAAAATGGCCACGGAGAGCGGCCTTTGCCGGCGGAAAGGGCGAGATTCGCGTCTTTTCCGCCGCCTCAGCGCGGGGATTCGCCGCGCATCCTGTATAAAGGACAGTCGTTGTGATGCTGGATTGCTTCTCTTCGTCGTCCATGGACGTTGCTTCACCCCGCTCACCGTCTCGGCGGGGCAATATCCTGTATAAAGGACAGTCGTTGTGATACTGGATTGCTTCCCTTCGTCGTCCATGGACGTTGCCTCACCCCGCTCTCGGCCTCGGCGGGGCAAAATGCGTCGAAAATGGCCACGGAGAGCGGCCTTCACCGGCGGAAAGGGCGAGATTGGCGTCTTTTCCGCCGCCTCAGCGCGGGGATTCGCCTGGACGGGGAGGTTTTGATGCGATCTCGACGTCGGCCAGGCCCCGGATCAAGGCGCAGGGCAGCCGCAGAAGTTCGGCACGCGCCGGAGGCCGACCCGCGCGGCGACGTCCTTCAGCTTCTGACGTGTGGCCGCGAAGAATCGGCCGAAGAAATGCTTCTTACGCAGCTTCTCAAGCCGCATCTGCCACGTCTCGGGAGAGCTCCCGAGCCGCTCGAAAACACCCGAAAGCTCGCGCGAAATCGTCGCCTTGCCGTTGCGGTAGATACGGCCCGTGTAGTCGACGAGCAGCAGGTAACTGCCGAGCGAAAGGCCCTCGATCATGCCGTAACGCTTCGAGTCGAACCGGTGGCGATCCTCGATCGGGCAGAGCCAGAGCTTCTCCTCAAGCCCCTTGCTGGCCTTCGAGCCCGCCACGCTGCCCCCCTCGGCGGCTTTCAGGTCCTGTACACGCCCCTGCGCTTTCACATGATCGACCCGCTCCTTGATCGACGTGTGCGGGCTCGACTCCGGCGTGAGCGCTGCCCCCGCCGCGACAGGGTTAAGGTCGATATATGTGCACATCGACAGCAGCGCTTCTTCATCGAGCACCGCGATGCTCTTGAAGCGGCCCTCGAAGAACGCCCCGCGGGTCTCGTCCTGGCGGTTCGCCATGCGGGAGAGCGGCTCCTTCAGGCACTTCATGAACCAGCTCAGGCTTTGCAGGCGTTCGCGGGCCTTGGCGACCCAGCCGGGCAGGTTGAGCTTTTGCTCGATCCACGCCTTCGAGACCTTGAGCGGCTGGCGA
>DAIDHX010000060.1 GCA_027451885.1 Planctomycetales bacterium | reverse complement strand
GCCGAGCGCGTGCAGCATCCGCAACACCTCGGTGTTCATGGCCTCGGGACCACACACGTGCACGCGGCGATTTGCAATGTTGGGCACCGTCTCGGCGAGCATCTCGGTGGTGATCCGCCCCCTGCGCCCCGTCCAGTCTGGGCTCGGTTCCCGCGTGAGCGTGATCGTCACATGCAGATTCGGACATCCTCGCCTAAGAGTCTCGAGCTCCTGCCGATAGACGATGTCCTGCAAGGATTTCGCCGAATTGACCAGGTAGATTTCGCCCTTCCAGCCTGTATCGACGAGATACCGCAGTTGCGCCATGAGCGGTGTGATTCCCACGCCGCCGGCGATCAGCACGAGGCTGTCTGCCTCTTGCCCCGTGAAGGTGAATCGGCCGGCCGGACCGCGCACCTCGAGCATGTCTCCTACCCGCAAGGAGTCGTGCAGGAAGCGCGAGCCCTGGCCATCATCGAGTCGCTTGACCGTGAGATCACAGTGCCCCATTCGAGTCGGCGGCGTTGCGATTGTATACGACCGCCGGACTGGCTTGCCTTCGACTCTCAGCGTGAGATTCAGGTACTGGCCGGGCAAGTATTCGAAGGGGAGTTTCCGCCCCGTGGTCGAGACCAGGCGAAAGGTTCGAACGTCCGGCGTCTCCTGGATGATCTGCGACACGGCGAGCGATCCGCTCCAGGGCTTCGCGGCCAGGGTGGGTGTTTCGGCACGATCAGACCGTCCGCGGCGACGGACCAGGTAAGCCACGCCACGATAGCCCAGGAGCGCCGCGAGGACGGCGGCGAATGCGAGCGGCTTGCGTGTGTCCGCCTTGACGAGCATGTAGAAATGGACGACCCCTGCCACGGCCACCAGATAAACGAGGCGGTGAAGCGCCTGCCAGCGTGCTGAACCCAGGCGGCGGATCATGGCGTTGGTGGAGGTCGCCGCGAGCGGGACCATGAGCATCACCCCAAGCGATCCAACCAGCAAATACGTGCGCTTGCCCATTTCGGAAAGCGTGTCGGCGATATTACCCGCGCGGTCGTACTCGAAAAACAGAAAGAAATGTAGAAGTGAGTGAAAGAACGCACAAAGCCCGAGCATGCGGCGGAATTGGCCGAGCCAGCCAAGGCCGGTCAGGCGCCGCGCGGGGGTCACCGCGAGCGTGAGCAGCAGAAATATGAGTGTCAGAATTCCGGTCGTGTGGATCGCGAAATTGACTGGGTTGGCGCCAAGCTGGTTGTGCCACGCGTCCCAGCCCAGGAGCAGGGCAGGCACGCAACAGTTGAGCAAAACCACCGCCTTCGTGAATCGATCAACCTTCAAGGCCGCTCCCTCGTTGAGACTGCGAATATCTGGCAAGACTTAAAAATATTTTTGAAGATCCATGCCCTTGTACAGATGGGCGACCTGTTCGGCATACCCATTGAAGAGCAAGGTCGGCCTGCGGCCGAATTCACCGATGCGCTGTTCGGTGGCCTGGCTCCAGCGCGGGTGGGGAACGTTGGGGTTCACGTTCGAGTAGAAGCCGTATTCGTGGGGAATCTGGGCGTTCCAGGTAGAGGTCGGCTGCTCGGCCACAAGCGCGATCTTGACGATCGATTTGATGCCCTTGAAGCCATACTTCCAGGGGACGACGAGCCGCAGCGGCGCACCATTTTGCGAGGGGATTTCGCGGCCGTAGATGCCCGCCGCCAGGATGGTGAGCGGGTGCATCGCCTCGTCAAGCCTCAACCCCTCAACATATGGCCAGTTGAGCACATCGAAGCGCTGACCGGGAAATCGAGTGGGGTCGAGCAAGGTCTGGAACGCGACGTATTTGGCGTTCCCCATGGGCTGGACCTGCTCGAGCAACTTGCCGAGGGGAAAACCGTTCCAGGGGATGACCATCGACCAGGCTTCCACACAGCGCATGCGGTAGACGCGTTCCTCGAGGGGGAAGAGGCGAAGAATCTCGTCGATGTCGAAGACTTTCGGCCTGTGCACGAGCCCTTCGACCGAGACGGTCCAGGGCCGGGTTTGAAATCCCGCTGCCAGGCCCGCGACACCTTCCTTGTCGGTCGTGAACTCATAGAAATTATTATAATTGCCGATCTGTTGGAGCGTGGACTTTCGTTCGTCGGTCGTAAAGCCGCTGCTGGCATGCTGCGCTGGCTTCTCAACAGGCGGTTTCGATGCGGAGGCGGTCTCTTTCGGGGGTGTGGGCATGGGCGTGGGCGTGGACTCTGGCTCGTGCTGCGGCGGCGGCAGCGGTCTGGTTTCGATCGCCTCGGCCCCGGGCCGATTGAGCTTGCGATAGACGAACCCCGTGGCCGCGACGCTGGCCGCCGCCGCGCCATAGCGCAGGACCGCGCGGCGGTTGAAATAGTGCTCCGGCGGTGTGATCTCGCTCGATGGGATCCGGTCAGACGTTGCCATGGTAAGCGCCTCGAACGCGACGGCCGTGCTGTCCGGCCATCAGAACTTCCCTGGTATTTCCTATCATATCAGGTCCTATTCGCCAATCAGGCTTCCTTCCATCTTCATCGAATTTGCGCGCTCGGGGACGACCGAGGATCGGTTTGCTCCCTGTCTGGCGCAGGGTCTGTACAAGCGAGGTCAGGGAACCTTGTCGGCTCAGCGGGGAGCACTGTTCGTGACACATTTGCGTGGCCGGTTCATGACCGCAGTCTATCTGAGCGCTGGTTCTGGCGGCTCCGCGCCGTGGTGAACCGGCCCTCGACTCAATTATCCTGAACAGGATCTTTTCGTAACGGGGCGGGCGTGGCAGCCGTTTCGACTGCACGCGGGATGGGAGTAACCAGCCGATGGCGGAAGCAATGGTCAGCGAGACGTCGATGTCGAGCGTACCTGTTTTGATCGTGGGTGCGGGTCCGACGGGGCTTGTGCTCGCGCTCTGGCTCACGCGTCTCGGTATCAAGGTGCGGATCATCGACAGGACGGCCGAGCCGGGGACGACGTCGCGGGCGCTTGCGGTCTCGGCGCGGACGCTCGAATACTATGACCAGATCGGCCTGGCCCCCGCGCTTGTCGATCACGGCGTCCGCGTGCACGCCACGAACTTCTGGGTCGAGGGTGAACAGGTCGCTCATATCCCGCTCGACCGCCTGGGTGAGGGACTGACGCGGTTCCCGTACGTTCTCATGTATCCGCAGGACGCCCACGAGCGGATGCTTGTCTCCCAGCTCGAATCCCGAGGCGTGCGGGTCGAGCGCAGAACCGAGCTGCTGCGGTTCGAGCCGCGGGATTACGGCGTTTGCGCCACCCTGAAGCACCCAGACGGTACGGAAGAGACGTGCGATGCGCACTACCTCGCCGGCTGCGATGGCGCCCATTCAACCGTCCGCCATGTACTTGGGATCGAGTTCCTGGGCGGCACGTACTCAGACCTTTTTTTCGTGGCCGATGCTGAAGGCTCGGGCCCTGCGATCAACGGCGAGGTGCATATCGATCTGGCCCGCGCTGAGTTCCTGGCTGTGTTCCCCATCACGAATCACGGTCGGGTTCGCCTGGTTGGGACCGCGTTTGCCGGCTCGACCGAAGCGCGCGAGAACCTGACCTACGACGACGTTCGCGAGCGCGTGGCCGGGCATTTGCAGCTCAAGATCGAGCGCGTGAACTGGTTCTCGACCTATCGGGTGCATCATCGCGTCTCGTCGCATTTTCGCTCAGGCAGGGTTTTTCTCCTGGGCGATGCTGCGCATGTTCACAGCCCTGTCGGCGGGCAGGGTATGAACACCGGCATCGGCGACGCGGTCAACCTGGCGTGGAAGCTGGCCGCGGTGCTTTCCGGCAGCGCGGAGGAACGCCTGCTCGATTCCTACGAGCCCGAGCGGCTTGCGTTCGCCAGGAAGCTGGTCGGCAGCACCGACCGGGTCTTTGCCGCGGCCACAAACCGCAGCGCACTCGCCTGGCGGTTCCGCACGCGCGTCTTTCCCATGATCGGGCGGACCGTCCTCCGCTCGGGTCGAGCCAGAACCTTTCTCTTTCGCACCGTATCGCAGATTGGAGTCGATTATCGAGCAAGCGCGCTTTCCGAGGGCAAGGCCGCAGGCGTGTGGGGGGGCGATCGTTTACCGTGGGTCGAGTTCGCACCTGGTGAGCACAATTTTGCCACGCTGCACACTCTGGCCTGGCAGGTACATGTCTATGGCGCAATACACAACCAAAGCGCGATCGCGGCCGCCTGTGCCCGACTGGGACTCGCGTTCCATGAATTCCCCTGGACGCCGGCAGCGGGGCACGCGGGGATTACCCAGGGGGCGCTTTATCTCCTGCGGCCTGACGGTTACGTGGCCCTCGCCGACGCCGAGGGAAATCCCGCCAATCTGGAGCCGTATTTCAAGCGCCGGGGCCTGCGCGTGGGGTAACGCGCCGGATGCTCACCTATCGTCCTGCGCGCTCAGAAACGCCGTGACCATGTCGGGCAGGGCGGGAGCAGACAGAATGTCGTAGTGGGTCTGCCCGGGCAGGATCGCAAGCCTCGCCTTCGGCCGGCCGGCCCCATCCCAGCCGGCATCCCTGCGCCCGCCCCCCAGCAGTCCATAAAACTCGGCGATATGCGCAGGGTGGATCGAATCCGCATCCGCAAACATGATCATTGTTTGGGCCGTGAGGCCCGCGACCTCGCTCGACCAGTCGTAACCGCGCGAAAGCAGCTCGCCGAGCTTTGTGAACAGCAGCCCCCAGTTCACGTGGGGATAGAGCTGAAACCAGGGAGAGCGCTTCATGCCGGCGGCGGATTCGGGCCCCATCCTGGCCATGGCCGCCAGGATCTCGGGATACCAGCCCGTCTGGGCGAAAGGAGCCGAGACCACCACGAGCTTGCGAACGAGCGCAGGGTGCTGGATCGCCGCGCGGAGGGCCACTCCGGCCCCCAGCGAGTACCCGAGCAGGTCAACGCGCTCATGCCCGATCGAGCGGACAACCGCGGCGACGTCGTCGCCCATGTTTTCATAGCGCAGAGGGCGGTCGATATCTGGAGTCCGCCCGTGGCCCTGGAGCTCAATCGTGATCAAGCGCCTGCTCTTCGCCAGCGCGGGCAACACGGGGGTGAACATGTCGCTTGCGCCCACACCGCCGTGCAAGAGCACAAGCGGTTCGCCCTCGCCA
>DAIDHX010000059.1 GCA_027451885.1 Planctomycetales bacterium | reverse complement strand
GTCACGTCGAATTCATCGGCTACCGCACGACGCACGGGGTTCCTTGGCCTCTGCGCCTGCGGGCTCGCCAGCCGATCGTTTGGCCAGAGTCCCATGCCCACGGCGACGGTGGCGACCGCGGCACGCGCGACGATCCCGCCGCCGCGGAGCTTCGTGCTCTCCCGAAATGGATCCGCGGGAACGCCGGCGGCCGGGCCGTCCCAGGCCGCTCAAACCGCTGCCCGCGATCAGGTCAGACTCAAGGCTCTGGCCCCGCCCGCGGGGGATCTTTCGCTCAAGCTCAAACCCGCCCCGCTTGAACCCGGCGATCTGCGGTTCCCAATCAATCTCGCGACCGCGCTTCGGCTTTCCGACGCCCGGCCTCTGCTCATCGCCGCCGCACAGGCGAGCGTCTGGGTCGCCGAGGCGCAGCTCACACGCGCAAAGGTGCTCTGGGTTCCAAGGCTTAACCTGGGCGCGGACTATATTCGCCACGACGGCGGCGGGCCCGATTTCAACAAGGGCATCATGACCGCCCCCAGCGTAAACTTCTTCTACGCCGGCGGCGGCATGTGGCAAAACGTCGCCATGACCGATGTGTTCTTCGAGCCGCTCGCCGCTCGCCAGGTTCTAAACGCCCGCCATTACGACATCCAGACCGCCAAGAACGACGCACTTTACGCGACCGCGAAGGCGTATTTCAGCGTTCATCAGTATCGCGGAATGTATGCGGGTGCGCTCTATTGCGTGGAGCGCGGGCGGGATCTGGTGCTGCGGATTTCGCGGCTCAGCAGGGAGCTGGTGCCGCTCGTCGAAGTCGAACGCGCCCGCAACATGCTGGCAGAGCTTGAGCAGCAATCGGTTTCCGCGCGGCAAAACTGGCGCGTCCATAGCGCGGATCTCACGCAGGTTTTGCGGCTCGATCCCCGCGCGGTGGTGGTGCCGCTGGAATCCGACCACCTCCAGCTCACACTCATCGACCCCCACCGCACGCTCGACGACCTGATTCCCGTCGCACTGACGAATCGCCCCGAGCTCGCCTCGAATCGCGAGCTGGTGCAGGCCGTGGCCGCACGCATCCGCCGCGAACGCGGGCGCATGCTGTTGCCGAGCATCCTGATCAATGGCTTTCAAACGCCGAACGAGGAACTCCAGGCAGGTATCTTTGGACTCGGCCCCAACAGCAGCATGAACCAGTGGACCGGGCGCGTCGACCTGAGCTACCAGGGACTCTGGGAGCTCGAGGCCTTTGGGATCGGCAATCTGGCTCGGATCAAGGAACAGCGCGGGATGCAGTCGCAGGCCATCATCGAGCTGTTCCGCCAGCAGGATCAGGTCGCGGGGGACGTCACGCGAGCCCAGGCCCGGCTTCAGTCCGCCTCATTGCGTGTCGAACAGGCCGACCGGGCGCTCCGGACCGCCATCACCACCTTCAACGGCAACTTCGAAGGGCTGCGCGAGACGACTCGATTCGGCGATGTGCTCGTTCTGGTGAACCGCCCGCAGGAGGTCGTGTTTGCACTCCAGCTTATGAAGCTCGCCTTTGATGAGTATTTCTCAACCGTTGGTGAATACAACAAGGCCCAGTTCGAGCTCTTCCACGCCCTCGGATATCCTGCCCAGGAGATCACCTATCTCCACCCCGCGGGCAAGGTTGAGCCCACGAACACCGAGCGGCCAGCATACCTGCCTCCCGTGGGCACAGGCCCGCCGCCGGCCACGCGTTAGGCACGGATTTCGCAAATGTGATTCCGCCCGTCGCTCGACCCGAAAACCGCGCGGTAAACTCGAACGTAAGCAAACTCGAACGTAAGCGCGTCCTTCATTCCCACCGCGCTTGACCGGCGGCTCCTCTGGGTTCACGACCATGATTGACGGTACCCGCAACCTGACGCGTAGACTGGGCATAATCGTGCTGGTTGTACCCGTCTTTGCGGCGATTCCGCCGCTGGCTTCCGCGCAGATGCTCGTCGAGCCCTCTCCAAGTGAGGGAGCAACCGCCCTCGCTATCACGGGCGTGCAGCAGGCGCGGTGGTGGAGCCGCACCTCGGGGCCAGGCTACTGGATCGAGTACGCTCCCTCGAGACGGGCGGCAAGCGCGGGGGTGAGTGTGCTCCAGGCATGGCTCCAGGAACAACGGCTCGCGTTCGAGATTAGCCGCGGAATCAGCGCAGGCGCGCTGGGCTGGGGTCCCGCGGGAATTCACACAGGATATTACGGCTTCGGGCTCAGCTTCCATCCTGGATATGGCCATGGTGGATGCGCGCTGGGAGCAGGGCCGTTTGGCGGCGAGCCTTATTACGGCGGTCCCGGTTATCCCACATGCGGAATGACTTACGATGGCGGTCCCGCCGTCGCGGGTGCACCCGGCTCGGTGATCAAGCCTGAGTATTCCACCGACATGAGTCCGTCCGACCCTCGGCTCGCCAACGCGGGGATGGGGGCAGCCGCGTCTGGGCGAGTAAGATCGGCCGCGAGTGCCGCTCCTTACTTCGGCACCATGAGCGGAGAGGGGAGCGGCACGGGTTATCACGGTGGCTTCGGCCCCTATACAGGCGCATCGAATTACCCATCCTCCCACGTCAATTCGACGGCCAGGGCGGCTGCGACCGGCAGCGTTTTTGATCCCTTCTCGCACTCCGATACAAGCTCGGCGCCTCCCGCGATCGTCCCTGGCAGGCCGGAACAGTGATCCACCGCAGCGCTTTCTGCCGACGATGAGATCGAGTCCCGAGCCTGCGAGCTCGATCGGCCAGGGAGAGGCCAGAAGATGCGCAGAAAGTTTCGAATCTGCCGCCCCACGCTCGAGCGGTTCGAAGCGCGGGAGCTTCCCAGCGCGAGCCCGCTCGCAGCGTATCCGATCAACCATCGCAACATCCTGGTGCAAGAGAGACATCCGCACCCGTTCCTGACACACCACCAAGAATCCGCCGCAACACTCGCGCTTCATGGCGGTTCGCCCCGTACGAGCGCACCTGCCGGCTACCTGATTTACCGCATCACCAACCCAATCAACTTCAACGTGGGGCTCAGGCCCCCGTTTGGCCAGGTACTGGTACAGCATCGCCAGCCGATTCCGGGGCAGGTGTACAACGTGCTCTATGTCGCCGTGAAGAACGGCACAGCCCAGACCTTCACCGCCGGGAGCGGATTCACCGTCCGCCTTACGAATCAGCCCCGCTCGTTTGCTGGCTTCCCGGTACTCACGGGGGACCAGGTCTGGAAGCCAAATCAGTGGATCGTGTTCTACGTGCTCACCAAGAAATATTACTCCGTGTCGTTCGTGGCCGGCGGGTTCCAGCTCCAGACGGCAGGGCGTTCCTCAACGCTCGTCCCGGGGCCTTCAGGAGTCTTTCTGCGGCTGCCGTACAAGCCCGCTACCTTCGCGCGAACTCTTGACTGGATCGTTGCTTACGGCCAGGGCGCCCAGCTTGGGGCGGGTGCGAAGCTGGGCCTGCCCGATACGGCGATCAACCTGCTGGTCAACGCGAACACCAATCGCATCGACTTCGCCGGGCATTTCTGATCGCGAAGGCGGCAGTTCCCGCGAATGCCACGCCACGCGCCCGCACGATACGATCCGGTTAATCCTCGCACTCATTCGCGACCGATGATCAATCGAGGCCGATGTGCCCTGGGTTCGTCGCCTGGGCTACGCACCTGGCCTGGCTGTTCCGAACACGTGATTCGAGAACTCCCGCTCGCGACCGCGAGGTTCCCAGGATGAAGCGATCAAGCAACCTGATCATTCTCATCCTGATGCTGGAATGCGTCTGTCCACTGGCACCGCGGGTGTGGGCTCAAAGCGGCCTTCCGCCCCGGCCGGGCCAGCCCCGCGGCAACGCCTCGCAAGATCGCGCCAGGGGACAGACGTCGATTCCAGCTCCGCGGCCGTTCCGGGTTGGCACGCAAACTATCCCTGAACGGCCGGAACGCAGGCAGATCCCGAGGATGATCGGGCCTGGCCCTGAGCAGGCCGCGCCTTTTCTGGCGACGTCGATGCTTGATGTGGTGGCATTCGCGAGCAATGCGGCAAGGACAGGCCGTATGACGTGGAATTACGCCTCCGCATTCGAGCGGCCTCAGTTTCCTGCGGAGGATCGGGCCCGGCAACGCGCACTTGAGGATCTCGCACCTCCGCCAGGCGATCTTTCGCTCAAGCTCAAACCCGCGCCGCTTGAGGAGGCCGACCTGCGCTTTCCGATCAATCTGGCCGCCGCGCTGCGGCTGGCCGATGCGCGACCGCTCGTCGTTGCGGCGGCGCAGGCGAGCGTCTGGGTAGCAGAAGCGCGGCTCACCCGCGCCAGGCTCCTCTGGGTCCCTATGCTGGTCTTTGGTGCGGATTATATTCGACATGACGGCGGCGGACCCGACTTCAACAAGGGCATCATGACCGCCCCCAGCGTGAACTTCTTCTACGCCGGCGGCTCCGCGATCCAGTACGTCAATCTGACAGACGCCATCTTCGAGCCCCTGGTCGCACGCCAGGTGCTGAGCGCTCGCCACTGGGAGATCCAGACCGCCAAGAACGATTCGCTTCTGCAAACCGCTGATGCCTACTTCCGGGTCCACCAGGCAAGGGGGATGTACGCCAGCTCGCTCTACTGCGTCGAACGCGGGCGCGATCTGGTTGAGCGCATCGATCACCTGAGCCGCGAGCTTGTTCCGGTGGTGGAGGCCGAACGCGCCCGCAACATGCTTGCCGATCTCGAACAACGCTCGGTCTCGGCACGACAACACTGGCGCGTGGCGAGCGCGGATCTGACGCAGGTTCTGCGGCTCGATCCCCGCGCGGTGGTGGTACCGCTCGAGTCCGACCACTTGCAGCTCACGCTTGTCGATCCCGCCCAGTCGCTGCACGATCTTCAACGAATCGCCATCTCCAACAGGCCCGAGCTCGCGTCGTATCGGGCGCTCGTCTCAGCCGCCGAGGCACGCGTCAGGCGCGAGAAAAACCGGCCGCTCCTGCCCATTCTCATGCTGAATGGCTTCCAGAGCGCGGGGATGTGGATCCAGGCAGGCATCTTCGGCCTTGGACCCAACAGCAGCCTGAACCAGTGGGACGGCCGGGTCGACGTCAGCCTCCAACTCATCTGGCAACTTGATGGCTTCGGCATCGGCAACCTGGCGCGGATCAAGCAACAACGCGGAGACCAGTCGCAGGCCATCGTCGACCTCTTCCGCACCCAGGATCGCGTGGTCGCGGAAGTCACCCGCGCCCAGGCACGGCTCGCATCCGCCGCGATCCGCGTCGAGCAGGCCGACCGCTCCGTCCGCGCCGCCATCACCACCTTCAACGGCCACATGGAGGGCCTGCGCGAAACCATTCGGTTCGGCGATGTACTTCATCTCGCCTACCGGCCACAGGAAGCCGTATTCTCACTCGAACATATGAAGCTTGCGTTCGACGACTACTTCTCAACCGTCGCCGAGTATAATCGCGCCCAGTTCGAGCTCTTTCACGCACTCGGCTACCCCGCGCAGGAAGTCACCCTCCACCAGCCGCCCGGCGAGCCCAGCGACGTTCCCACGGATCGGCCAGCCTATTTGCCGCCCGTCGGAAACGGCCCGCCCCCAGCCACAAGATAGTCATGAAAGCCGCGGAAACAGATTCGACACCACCCACAATCCAGGGGGATGGATTCATTGCCGATCATGATGGCATGGAGGGGCCGGAGATGGCTCCGGGAGGGCACTGCCGCCGGAAACAAGCCGGGAAATCATGCGCGGCGCAGGATTCGAACCTGCGACTTCCACCGTGTGAGGATGGCACTCTAACCGCTGAGTTAGCCGCCCGAGAACGCGATTACCCGTCGGGGCCGCGTCTCGCATAATTTGAAAATAGCAGGCAAGCCGCCCGTCGGCAAGTCGAGCATGCCGGACCACGCGCCAGGATGCCACCTTGGCCTGTGGGGGGTTGTCGAGTCCGAGCAACCTCCTTAGATTGACGGGGACACGGCTGTGCCTTCGCCAGCCCCGCCTAACCGGAGATACCAGGTCGATGTCCGAATTCTTTCCCGATGTCCCCAAAATTGTGTACGGGGGACCCAAGTCGCGGAATCCACTCGAGTTCAAGCACTACAACCCGGACGAGGTGGTCGACGGCAAGACGATGAAGGACCACCTGCGGTTCTCCGTCGTCTACTGGCACACGTTCAAGAACGGGCTCTCCGATCCCTTCGGGCTGCCGACTGCGATCCGTCCCTGGGATGACGGCTCGAACTCGGTCGAGAACGCCCAGCGCACCGCCAGGGCAGCGTTTGAGTTCCTGGAAAAGCTCGGTGCGCCTTTTTATGCATTCCACGATCGAGACGTCGCTCCCGAAGGCAAGAACCTCAAGGAAAGCAACGCCAACCTCGACGAGGTCGTGAAGGTTCTGAAGGACGAGCAGGCCCGCACCGGCGTGAAGCTCCTCTGGGGCACAGCCAATCTGTTCTCCAACCCGCGCTACATGCATGGCGCAGCCACAAGCCCCAACTTCGACGTCTTCGCCTTTGCGGCTGCTCAGGTCAAGAAGGCGATGGAGGTCACCCACGAGCTTGGCGGCACGGGATACACCTTCTGGGGCGGGCGCGAAGGCTACTCAACCCTGCTCAACACCGACATGAAGCGTGAGCTCGACCATCTCGGCCGCTTCCTGCACATGGCTGTCGACTACAAGAAGCAGATCGGATTCCCGGGCACCTTCTACATCGAGCCCAAGCCCAAGGAACCAACCAAGCACCAGTACGACTCCGACGCCGCGGCTTGCCTGAACTTCCTCCGGACATACGACCTACTTGGGCACTTCAAGCTCAATCTCGAGACCAACCACGCGACCCTCGCTGGGCACGAAATGGCACACGAGCTCGAGGTGGCGATTGGGGCCAATGCGCTTGGCTCGATCGATGCCAATACCGGCGACCCGCTCCTGGGGTGGGATACCGACCAGTTCCCCACCAGTTTCCTCCTCACCACCCAGTGCATGCTGGCGATCGTCAAGATGGGGGGGTTCACGACGGGCGGTGTGAACTTCGACGCCAAGGTCAGACGCGAGAGCTTTGAGCCGATCGACCTGTTCCATGCCCACATCGGCGGCATGGATGCCTTCGCCCGCGGTTTCAAAATCGCAAAGTCCATCCTTGCTGACGGCCGGCTCGGCGCGTTCGTCAAGGATCGCTACAGGAGCTGGGACTGCGAACTGGGGCGCAGAGCCGAGGAAGGCGAGGCGAGCTTCAAGGATCTCGAGGATTACATCCTGCCCAAGGGAGACGCTGCTCGGAACCAGAGCGGCCGGCAAGAATTGCTCGAGAACCTCATCAATGAGTTCCTTTGAGCCGGACGCAGCCTGAACCCAGGAAACCTCGCGTTCTTCCCCACTTCACCCGCACCCTCTCCCCGCACCGCAACCGGCAGCGGGGAGAGGAAATCCAGCTCGAGCGCCACGCCCGCCGTGTCTTCCCTTCGCCCTGCGCGGAGAAGTAAAGACATACCGACATGCTGACACCTGGCTCAGTGGGTCTTCGCCTCCGCCATGGCGGCCATGATGCCTTCCATGAACGCGGGCAGGTCTTGCGGCGTGCGGCTCGTGACCAGGTTGCCGTCGCGCACACAGGCTGCGTCTTCCCAGACTCCGCCGGCGTTCTCGACGTCGTCGCGGATCGCAAAAAATCCGGTCACCTTGCGCCCCTTCAGGCATTTCGCGGAGCAGAGCATCCACGGGCCGTGACAGATCGCCGCAAGCACCTTGCCGAGCTTCGCCGCCTCAGTGACGAGATCGATCATCGCCTGGCATCTGCGCATGTGGTCGGGCGAGTAGCCGCCAGGGATGATCACCGCGTCGTAGCTCTGGGCCCGTACGTCCGCCGCGGCGACCTCGGACTTGCACGGATAACCGTGCTTTGATGCGTAGGTTTCACCGGCCCTGGGGCCGACGATTTCGACCGTGCAGCCGGCCTCACGCAGGCGCAGAACGGGGTACCAGAGCTCGAGATCCTCGTAGAACTTCTCGACCAGAACAGCGACGCGCTTGCCCTCGATGCGGCTCATTAGAATTCTCCCTGGTGTGGTCGGCTCAGCCTGCGGTCATGACTTCTCAGCCTGCGCCTGCGGCCGGTGCTCGGCCATGGCGCGGCGGATCGCATCGTCGAAGGAGTAGGGGGGCGCGTAGCCGAGAATACGCTTGGCCTTCTCAATCGAGTAGTCCAGGTGCAGGCCCAGGAACTTGAAGCGGGCCTTGTTGATGATCGGCGGGTTCTTGGCCCCGCGGAATTTTGCCACGCTTTCGACCACCGTCGCAAGCGCCTTCGCCAGGCCGAGCGGAATATGCCGCGTCGGCGGGCTGAGACCGGCAAGCTGGGCGACGCTGCCCACAAATCGCTTCTTCGAGACCGGTTCGCCGTCGGTCAGGTTGAAGACCTCGCCGAGCGCGGCGGGGGTTTCCGCGGCCAGAAAGATGCCGTGGACCAGATTCTTCACGTAAATGCAATTGAGTGCCTGATCGCCAGAGCCGAAATACGCGAACGACCCCCGCCTGAGATTCAGGAGCAGCTTGGGCAGGACAGTGCGGTCATGCTCCCCATAGATAAAGCCCGGGCGCACAATCACAGCCGGCAGCCCACGGCTGCGGTGGTACTCGAGCACCAGGGCCTCGGCCTCGGTCTTTGAGCGCGTATACGCATCGAGAGAATTCGCGGCAGGCGGCGTGCTCTCGTCAGTACCGTGATGGTCGCGCCCCTCGTAGACGCCGAGGGAGCTCACATGCACAAATCGCTCCACCCTGGCCTCAAGCGCGGCATCCAGCAAGATCCGCAGGGCGTCAACGTTCAGGCGTCGGAACTCGGCGAGCGTTCCCCAATCGCCCACCTTCGCCGCGCAATTGAACACCCAGCGCGCGCCTGCGACACCCGCCTTGAGCGCGGACTCATCCTCCAGGTCGCCGATCAGAATCTCAACGCCCAATTCCTTCAGCCTGCGCGTGTCGCTCGTGGAGCGAGCGAGAGCACGCACATGGTAGCCGAGTTCCCTGGCCCGCTCGGCAACGTGACCGCCGACCAGACCCGTCGCACCCGTGATGAACAGGGTGGATTCACTTGGATTCGTCACGCATACCCCTATTCAAAAGACCGCGCAGGCCGGATGTTGCATTTTCGCGACCGACAGGCGCGGGCAAGTGTCGATTGTCAAATCGGTCGAACTCTCGATCGTACTCGAACCGACCGGACCCGCAAGAGAGGCTCCGAGATGAGGGCTGGGCAAATGATCCAATTTGGGGGGTGGTTTTGAATTGGCCGATCGGTGTAGTCTGGATTTGTGGCCAGGGTCAGGTTGTGGATCCTGGCAACGCGAGAAATGGGCAGCGTGCGTCCCAAAATTGACAGGATCCGACCGAGACCCTACGATGCGAAAGTCTGGGCTTCCTCGGACGTGGATCGCGTGGCGAGGAAGGGGTGCGGGTGATGGCCAGCGTGGTTAAGTCTGAAGAGCTGTCGTCGTACCGCCAGGCCCTGGTGGCACTGAAATCGCGGTTGTGCGGCGACCTGGATCAAATGACCGACGAAGCGCTCGGGCGGAACGGCGCGGGTGGAAACCACTCCAAGGTTCCGCTGCACATGGCCGATCTGGGCACGGACAATTACGACCAGGAATTTACCCTGGGGCTGATTGAGAATGAGCAGTCGACGCTCGAACTGATCAACGAGGCAATCTCCCGGATGGATACAGGGACGTACGGGCAATGCACGGGCTGCGGGGAGATGATCGCCAGGCCAAGGCTTCAGGCGATCCCATATGCCAGGTATTGCATCCGCTGCGCACGGAAGCAGGAGGAAGGCGAATGAGCAGCGGGGTCAAGGTCGGGGCCAGCCGTTGGCTCCTGTTCTGGTCGATCGCGCTGGGGGGCACCGCGTTCGACCTGGCCTCGAAATCGATGATCTTTGCCCGTGTCGGCGAGCCGCCGGCAGCGTCCCCTGTCGCGGTCATTCCCAATATCCTTGAGCTCCGCACCAGCCTGAACTCGGGTGCGCTCTGGGGCATTGGATCTCAACTCCCGTATAGCAGCCTCATCTTCGCAGGTCTATCGGTAATCGCCGCGATTGTGATTTGTTACTGGCTGTTCGTGCGCGGGGCAGCCTCAAACCTGGTCCTGACAATCGCGCTCGGGCTCGTGATGGCGGGTGCAATCGGAAATTGCTACGACCGGCTGGTCTTCGGCCACGTACGCGACTTCATGCACTTCCACGTCGACTCCGTCAACTTCGACTGCGCGATTTTCAACTTTGCCGACAACATGCTGGTGATTGGGTCGGCCACGCTCGTGCTCTACGCAATCCGCCCTGAAAGCACCCCCGCGCGTGATCCCTCCGAAACAGCCGAGACCACGGTCGCTGCCTGATCCTGCCAACGTAAACCCGCCTCAGACATCGTAATAGAGCGCGAACTCATAGGGATGGGGGCGTTCGCGAATCGCGCTTACCTCGTGCTGGTGCTTGTACCAGATCCAGGTGTCGATCACATCCGGCGTGAAGACATCGCCGCGGAGCAGGAATTCCTGATCAGCCTTGAGTGCGTCAAGCGAGTCCTCAAGCGAGATCGGAGTGGTCGGCACGCTGTCGAGCTCCTGGGGACCCAGGTCGTAGATATCCTTGTCGAGCGGGTCGCCAGGGCGAAGCTTGTTCTGGATACCGTCGAGCACGGCCATGAGCATCGCGGAAAAGAGGAGATAGGGATTGGCGGAGCTATCGGGTCCGCGGTACTCGATGCGTCTGCTGTTCGGATTGGGCCCGCTCGACGGGATGCGGACGATCGCCGTGCGATTGCGCCTGCTGTAGGCCAGCTTGGTGGGCGCCTCGAAGCCGGGCACCAGCCGTTTGTAGCTATTGGTGGTGGGATTGGCAAAGGCGGAAAGCGCCCGGGCGTGTTTCAGCAGCCCGCCGATGGCGTGGATGCCGAGCTCGCTCAGACCCGCGTAACCGTGACCTGCCAGAAGCGGCTGCTCCTCCTTCCAGAGCGAAAGATGTGTATGCATGCCAGAGCCATTGTCGCCGAACAGTGGCTTGGGCATGAACGTGGCAGTCTTGCCGGCCCTGCGTGCAACATTGCGAATAATGTAACGCGCGAGCATCACGTGATCGGCGATCTCGACCAGCGGGCGTGGGAGCAGGTCGATCTCGCACTGGCCGGCGGTGGCAACCTCATGAAAATGGGCCGCGGCGGCAATCCCACACTCCCCCATGCGCTGGGTCATCTCGTTCCGCAGATCGACCAGGCTGTCCGTCGGCGCGCAAGGGAAATGCCCCAGCCCTGAGCCCGGTTTATATCCCAGATTGGGTGATTCGTCCCGCCCGCGATTCCACATTCCCTCAACCGAGTCGACGTGATAATACGCCTCGTGCACGCGCTGTTCGTACCGCACAGTGTCGAAGACGAAGAACTCGAGCTCGGGCGCGAGCAGGCAGCGATCAGCGATCCCCGTCCCACGCATGTAGCTGATCGCCTTGCGCGCAATGTTTCTGGGGTCTCGCGTGTAATCCTGATGGGTGATCGGATCCTGAATGTTGCAGATCATGGTGAGCGTGGGGCGCTCAGGAAATGGATCCAGGAGGGCGGTCTCGGGCTGGGGAACGACGAGCAGGTCGGCCTCGTTAATCGCGCGCCAGCCCACGACGCTCGAGCCGTCGAACTCAACGCCGGATTCGAAGGTCTCCTCGGTGAGCGCGTCCGCCGGAATCGAGAAGTGTTGCCAAACTCCGGGAAAATCCATGTACCGGAGGTCGACCGTGGTCACCTCACTTTGGCGGATACGGGCCAGGACCTCTTTGGGCGTCACGCGGGCTCTCCCATCTCTCAGGCGGATACGGCTAAGGGCAGAACGCCGCCCCGGCCGTCAGTCGAACTACTTCTTATAACGCAGACGAGGGTTACGATACACGAGGAGCCAAAAATCGAGTCGATCTCTGCGCCCGTTCGGGTGCCAGGCGCTTGGAGCAGGAGGCCGCGGATGGGTTTGCGTTTCGTGGTGCTCGAGCATTCCTGGGATGGGATTCACTACGACTTCATGCTCGAACGCGAGGGGGTGCTCAAAACCTGGGCAATCGATGCGTGGCCGACGCCTGGACTTGATCTCCCCGCACGCAGACTGCCCGACCACCGGATCGCCTATCTTGATTACGAAGGCCCGGTCTCGGGCGATCGGGGGAACGTCCTGCGCCTGTCGTTCGGATTCTACGAGACTGTGGCCTGGGAGCGAGATCGCGTCTCCGTACGTCTTGAGGGCGATCAGCTTGTTGGTGCGGTCGAGATCCGGTTGCTCGCCTCGGACGCCGCAGGCGCGGAGACGTGGATCTTGCGGTTGGGAAACTTCGACTGAAGGACCCTGCGCGAGGGAAGGCTAGGGCGCGGAAACGACCCTTTGGCCATGTCAGACTTGCCCGCCAGACGAATCTGCCCTGAGCGAATCTGCAACTCCTCCAGCCGGACGTCGTCGCGATCGAGCTTGGGCATGTAACGCACCACCACAACCGGGCAACCTTCACGGTGGAACCATTTCACGTCCACGCCCTGGTAGCGAACATGCTGGACGATCTGCTCCAGGATCGCATCGGCCGGTACGGGCAAAACCCCAGCCCGGATCCGCTCAAGCGTGAGCTCCACGGT
Organism: Planctomycetales bacterium; assembly: GCA_027451885.1. Taxonomy (GTDB): domain Bacteria; phylum Planctomycetota; class Planctomycetia; order Isosphaerales; family Isosphaeraceae; genus JAKBAP01. Next base: position 1,640 of record DAIDHX010000059.1, on the reverse strand, counting down.
GTTCCCTTCGGGAACGCGCGGACGGGCCACCACCGTGATCACCGACTCCACCCCACGGTGCTTGAGCAGGAAGAGGAGAGTGATCCTGTCCAGCTCAAACATGACCCGCGGATTGCTCACCTCAGGCGGTAGCTGATCGGCAAAATGGGCGACCAGATCCTCAGCCAGCCAGGCGTTGACCTCCTGGTCGCTGAACACCGCCTCCCAGTTGGGTTCGTTGCAGATATCGTTGCGAAGCTGAAGGCTCTGGGCAGCGAATCGCCTGGCCCCGGCAACGCTCTGATCGCGGGGTTGGCGAATCATGTCCAAATAATAAGATGGCTGGTAGGTGAGACATTTCCACACGCCGAATGGCGCAAGCACAACGATCGCCAGACAGACCCCGAGACCGAGACAGATTTTCGTGGGCTTGCACATCGGACCACCCATCCCGGGGAAGGCGAGGCCGTCAAGGTCCCGGTCGACCACTCGGGGAATTACCAGCCGCGACACGGCCAGGGCGGGAGTTGAGGGGTGGTCGATATTGGAACCATACGCCTGACCCCGAATTTGGTCAACACGAGCCGGATCGGTTCGGACAGTTCTCCTGTTGATCCTGGGCATCGCCCAGCGCGGCCATTCGATCCTGCGTGGGATCGATCTCGAGCCTGAACGGTCTCCTGTTGATCCTGGGCATCGCCCAGCGCGGCCTTGGGCATCGCCCAGCGCGGCCTGACCAGGAGCGAGACGATTCGAACCGTCGAGTATTTGGGGATCGTCTGGGACTGATGCCGCTCCTCCCTTGGAGAGTGCATGCCGCTCCTCCCCTGGAGAGTGCATGCCGCTCCTCCCTTGGAGGGCCCATGCCCGCTTCATGATGGTACCGGCGCGGATTTGGGCAACCGTGGTCGACAGGTGAAATCGCATCCCCACGACACAAGCCACCCAACTGTCAAAGAGGACCTTTCCGGCACGACCCGTCCCGCCAAAACCGGCCTCATGACCGAGCGACAGCCGCATCCAACGCTCAAGGTCACCTCGCGCGCTGGGTTCGTTTCGCGCGGGCGCAATGGGTTGGGTTCGCGCGGGCGGTTGGGTTCGGTCCGCGCGGGCGGTTGGCTCCGGCCTGCAACAGGCGGCCGGCTTCGCTTTTTCCGCGCGGTGGGTTCGGTTCGCGCGAGCACAATGGGTTCGGTTCGCAGTCGACGGTTCTCCTTTACTGGATTCCTATTACGGAGAGCCTTGGCTCAATTCTGCGCAGCGGTTATGGCACCATTTCCTGACGCGCCCGGGATCGGCTTCTGACGCGATTGGGTTCGTTTCGCCGCGGCGTACCGAGTTCGCCTTTTCCGCGCGCTGGGTTCGCTTCGCACGGGCACAATGGGTTCGGTTCGCAGTCGACGGTTCTCGTTTGATGGCTTCATGTTCTGGCGCTCTTGAACTCGGATTTGCGCAGCGCTTGTGGCACCATTTTCTGACACGCTTTTGACATCACTTTCTGACGCGCCTGGGTTCGATTTCTGACGCGATTGGGTTCGGTTCGTCGCCGCGGAAACAACGCCCTCGATCGCGCCGCACGATGTGTACGCTCGCGCGTGAATTCGTGCCTGATCCGCCGTGACCGCCCCGGCCCAGCCAGTCCCGATACGAGCACGCCGCGC
>DAIDHX010000058.1 GCA_027451885.1 Planctomycetales bacterium | reverse complement strand
CGTGATGAAGGCGCTCGAGAAGGACCGCCGGCGGCGTTACGACACTGCCAGCGGCCTGGCCGCGGATGTGCGGAGATATCTCGAGGAACAGCCCATCGAGGCGCGTCCGCCCTCGGCGGTTTATCGGCTGGAGAAGCTGGCGAAACGTCACAGGGCCGCGCTTGTGACCACAGCGCTGATCGCGGTTACGATGGTGCTCGGCACTGCGCTTAGCGTCTGGCAAGCGATCCGCGCCCGCCGGGCCGAACAGATCGCCCTCACGGCGAGACAGATCGCCCTGCAAGCCGAGCAGGCGGCGGTTGTGGAGCGCGACGACGCGACCGCCCGCCGCACCGAGGCCGAGGCCGCGCGCGACAACCTCCGCCGCACTCTCTACGCCGCCGACATGGGCCTGATCCAGGCTGCCTGGGAAGGGGGCCGGCACAGCGAGGTGACGACTCTCCTCGCGCGCGAAAAGGCGGAGAACCCGGACCTCATCGGTTTCGAGTGGAACTACTGGATGCGTCAATCGCACCAGGCTTCAAGGACCATTCTCGCACCCACCGATTCCTGGACTTCCACCCCCGTGTTCAGCGCGGACGGCGCGCGCTACCTCACGGCTGCCGGGCGGCACCCCGTCCAGCACAGGGGAATTTCGGGCAGCTTCGTGGTGAAGTGGAATGTGTGGGACGTGGCGAGCGGGCGCGTTGTGTCCACGGTCGAATATCCGGAGGCGGATGGAGAGGCCGCCGTCCTGAACCACGACGGTTCACGCCTGGCGATCGTCATGTTTACATACGACGAGGCGGCCGGCACACACGAGCACGTGCTCCTGGTGGTCGAGACAGCCACCGGTCGCAAGATCGTGAGACAAACGCTGAAGCATAACCCTTACTACTACGTCTGGTTCAGCCCGAACGGCCAGAGGCTCGCGGCCCTGGTCAGTCCGCACGAGCCTGGGTCCGAGGAGAAACCCGGTCCCGCGACCGCGCTTCTCGTCTGGAACGCGGAAACAGGTGCCGAGATCCAGACCATCCCGGGCACGTTCCCGAGGGATCGATCCAGGCCCGCGTTCAGTGCAGACGGCAAACGGGTGGCGGCCGTGGTCCAGGCAAATGGCAACCCTGGCCCGAGGGAGGTCAAGCTGTGGGAGGTCGATTCCGGTCGTGAGGTCGCGACGTTTCCCACGGCCGGCCTGCTCGACGATGCAGCGCTCTGCTTCAGCCCCGACGGTAAGACGCTGGCGGCCGTTGCGGTCTATCCCACGGGGGACATCCTGCAGACGTGGGATATCGGGACCTCGCGCCCGCGCTTCACCATTCCGCTTGGGTCGGTGCGCCATCTTGCAACGCCGGTTTTCAGCCCGGACGGCTCACAGATCGCCGCTGTGCTCGATCAGCGCCAGGTCGGCGTCTGGGACGTTGCCGGCGGGAAGAACGCGGCGGTCTACCAGGATGCCATCCGCCATGTGTACGCACTGTCCTACGGCCGCAATGGCCGCGACCTCATGGCGGCGGATAACAATGGCTCGGTCCTGATCTGGAATGCCCAGGACAGCACGGATCACATCGTGCTCGATCCCGAGGGACAACTGAGCAGCGTGGTTGTGAGCCCCGACGCGCGCTTCGTTGCCTGTCTCGTGAGACCGGGAACGGCCATGGTGGGTGGCCCCACGCCCGTCGTCAAGCTCTGGGACGCGAAGGGCCGATTCATCCGCACGTTCGGCCGATCCGAACCGGGCAAGGACCGTGAGTTCACCTTCGGACGCGTCACATGGAGCCCCCGAGGGGACCGTGTCGCATTCGCCGCGGGCCATTGGTTACGTTCGGCGGATGCTCCGCCCAGGATCATAAGCGCCACAGCCATCCTCATCGTCTGGGACCTCGACGGCAAGGAGCTTTTCCACGTCGAGGAGGAAGGAGGCTTCTTCGCATATCCTTCCTTTGGCGTCGACGGCACCCGTGTTGCCGCCATCCGGTTCGAGCCAAAAGGCGACACGAAGAGCCTGATGGCCTGGGACGTTCGGTACGGGCGGATGGAGACAAAAGTTTGGGACCTTGCGACCGGGCGGGTCTTGACGACGATCCCGAATTGCACGAATGGAGTGCTCGATGCGCAGGCCAGGCGCCTGGCGGGATTCGTTCAGTTGCCCGACCGATCGTGGCAGGGAAGGGTCTGGGATGCCGAGACCGGCAGAGAGCTGACTCGCCTGGAAATGCCCGAGCTCGCGGCCAATCGCACGCTGACCGCCCTTGCGCCCAGCATGGCATTGAGCCCCGACGGCCAGAAACTCGCGGCGGCGATCGACCAGTATGACCCGGAGCGCACGAACATAAATCACCCTCGGTCATCGTTCCTGGCGGTCTGGGACGTTGGCACCGGCCGGCTCAGGCACGTGGTGCAAGGCGAGTTCGGCACGCTCGCCTTCAGCCCCGACGGGACCCGGCTCGCCAGCATCTATGGCTTGAAGGCGACCGAGGTCGGGCTCTGGGATGCCGTGACCGGGCGGAAGCTGCTTGCGCTCAAGGGGAATGACTCCAGCCTGTTCCCGCGATCGAGCGGCATCGCCTTCACGCCGGATGGATACCAGATCGTCACGGCGGTCCCACTCTACCGGCTCGGCTCTCGCCTCAGCCAACGGATTGAGGTCAGGCGCTGGAACGCGACCCCGCGCTAGCGCAGAGCGCCGGGGCCCTCCCCGGCACGTAAGCCCTGCGCGTATCGCATCGAGCGCACGCGACCCGGCTCCGACCCGACACTTTTCGTGATCGTTCCATCAGGGATTGTACGCCGTCCTAGCGCCCTGGTGGACCTGCGACGATCCTTTCCTTGCCAGCGTCACTCAATAGTCTGCGCCCACGACCTCGCCCCCGGCGCGGCTGCCGAGCGCTCGCCAGATCGCCAGAGAGATGCCGGACGTGACGAAGCGGGCGCTCCCGTCCGCAAACATCAAGTTCGCCCCGCCGGGATGGAGACTCTTCGAGGTCCACGCTCCTTCCTGGTGTAGTGAGCCATTCAAGCACGTGTGCTGCCCAATTGGGAGGACGTGCGTATAGAGCGTGTGGCCCATGTCTCCATTGGTCCAAAGGGAGCCGATGCGAGGCGGGGCCAGCTCCGCGGTAAGGGGATCGAGATCGCGACAGGCCGACGCGAAGAGGTCGAGCTCATCCGGCGCCATCCACGATCTCGGCGTGTGAAATACCGAACGAAGGGGATTGCGATTCAGAACGTCCGGGGGGCCGACCAGCCACTCGCTGACACACGCGGTCGTGCTCATTCCATCCGTGAAGTTCGCTGGCGTCACGACACCGAACGTGTCGAACGCGCCGTTGTATCCAAAAGTTTGCACCCCAGAGCCCGCGTTGCCGGCGTAATTGGTGGCACCGCCGAAGAGGGGCGCGGATCCATCACTCGGACACAGGTAATTCGACACCGTGACGCTCTGCGCAGTCGTGATTCCGCCGCTTGCAATGAGATCCAGCAGAGGTCCCTGCCCCTCGTACGGCAGGATCGATCCGAGGAATGAGAGGCCGCTTTCGGGCAGATGTGCCATCGGCAACGAACCCTGAGCGGTCGCATAGCTCTGGATGGCAACACCGATTTGATGGAGGTTCTGCGAACATTGCATGCGCCTTGCCGCCTCGCGAACACGCAACACCCCCGCGATCACGAGACCGACCAGGAGGCCGACGACCAGCAACACGACAAGCAGTTCAATGAGGGTGAACGCGGCGAGCCGCTCCGCCGATTTTCGATGAGGATTTGCCCGGGTGCGACGCATCGACCACGATCTCCCTGAGCTCCGAACGCACGGAGCGCTCCTCGGACCTGGGGGCGGAACTGCCTGGGTCTGGATCCTCTTGCCAGAACTGATAGGCCCAGACCACGAACTCATATTTTCCAGGCTTGATGGCGGGCTTGATGTTCCAGGAACCACGGAATCTCAACCGCCTCGACGCTTCGACGGTTTCCACCTTGAGTGCAAGCATCTTACTGTCGCAGATCGCGTCGTTTCGAGTCAGGTATCCGATGACGATGGGGAGACCCGGGCGCCTGTCCCGATATTCGATTTCGCCCTCATACTCAAACTGATCCCCGACTCGGCAATGAATCCCATCTTTGGGGGTTGCGAGCACGACCGAAAGCACCCCATCCGGAGTGGAGGAAGGCCAATCCCTGGTGATGATCCGGGTCCTGTTCCTCGAACCTGCTTGACTCGCGGGTTTGACCTGGGCGTTCGCGGGGACGGGCCGAGAGCCCTGTCCATGAGCACCGGCAACGGAGCCACCCCCGGCATTGGGCAAGGCCGGCGCGTTGGAGTCATGCGACTTCGGATCGGAGCTACCCCGACCGCCGGGCGGCCGAGGCGACAAGCCGCCGCTCCCGCAGCCAGGCGCGATTGCCGCGATCATCGTAAGGACAGTCAGGAGGTATACCGCGCTCGCCCTGGAGATCCGCCCATTTCTCGAATTCATGGCTTCTCGCAATCGAAGCGGCCAGGGTCTCGAACGGCATGGTTATCGGTCTGATTCCAGCACACCCGGGAGCTCTTTATCCGGCTCAGTTCATGGCGGGGCCTGAACCACAAGCGATACATCGGCGTAATAAGTACCCCCGACGGTCTTTACGTATGGCTTGGCTCCATTATGGTAGGGGATCACCGTGAAATAGAACGTAATACTCCTCGATCTCGGAGCGTTCAGCTCCTGTGTCGAATTTGTCGCCCAGTCCCCTGAGCCTTTCGTGTAGTCGCCCTTGAGATTGCTGATCGTTGCCCACTGGGAATCGATCGTGACACCGCCGTTGTTCGGATCTGGTTTATTGCGAACCGTGTAGAGCTGAACCATGTCCACGATGGGCTCGTTGGACGTGCTGAACGTTCCGGCGCCCGTTACAACCGCACCAGGTTGGAAGATCTGTCCGCTGGTTGGTGTAGCGATTGTTACATTTACGGCCAAGGATCGAGATAGATCCCCAAATATCACGGCGAAGATGAGGAGCGGATGAACTAGCAAATTAAACCGTTTGGACTTGCGCCTGCTCCCAAGCCTGAGGGCGGAATAGGTATAGCGTGCCGACGACACGCAAGCCCTGAGAGATTCAACGTTCCTCGCAATCAGACCGCGGCACTCGAACGTTCTTCGGGCCGAACACGATTGAGTGCAATCAGTCCCCTTGAGGCTTGGAGCTTGAGGCTTGAGGCTTGAGGCTTCGCATATAGCAGATCCTTGGGACCTGAGTGGACCGAACGCGGTCAGGGCCAGGTCGACGGCATCGAACGTGCCATCGATTTCTATAGTCCTAATGACTTAACGGCAGCGTGTCAAGAGTCCTGTCGGGGAACATCGCGAATGCGAAGGAAGCACGGAGATCGTCCTGGAAAGGAGGGTCCCGAGGGAAGGGGGCGCTTCCGAGGTAACGATATGATCCCTGGATGCGGCCTTGGGAACGACGCATGCCGTCGATGCGGCCTGACCCTCGTTTGGCCCTTCCGCCTTGCAACGCCCGAGCGGGTCCGCGACCCATTCCGGAGCCTGCTTCCATTCCATGAGCAAGCCTTGATCCAATAAGCGCTGCGGCTCCGCGAATACGAGACGGGGAGGGCCACGCTCATGGATCTGAATCGGTTTCTCGGGCTCATTTTCCTGTTCGTGGTGTTTCCGTGCTGGGTTGCCATGATGCTCTCAGCCTTTCACTTCCGGCTTCGGGTTGCTCCCCGGGCGCTTGAGGAATGGCTTGAAAGCGGGGGAATGCGGCTTGAGCGGAAGCGTGAGCGGCTCTATTTCTGGGGGAATCCCTTCTCCAGGGATGCAACAAGCACGCGGATGATCTACCGAATCGAAGCGCTCGAACCCGAGGGGAAGAAGCGAGGCGGTTGGGTCCAGATCGGCGGCGGACGCTTTTGGCCGCTCTCAGCGCGGCGATGCCCGATCGAAGTTCGCTGGGACGACGGCAAGGCAGTGAATGGCAAGGGGGTGGACGACCAGGCTCTTGCCTGAGCCTGGCCGTCTGGACTTCGCGGTTCTGGGCTTAGGTCAGGGTGGCGAGATAGCCGCTTTTCGTATGTTGCCGCCGCAGTTTTGCCAGCCTGGCTTGCCATTTCTCGGGTGTGATCTCAAGGAGCTCAAGCACGCCGGTAAGCTCGCGTGGAAGCGTGGCCTGTCCCTCGCGCAGCAGGCGGCTCGAGTAATCCAGGAGTAATTCGTAACTTCCGAGCGAGACGCCGTTGAACATACCCTCGCGGCGAGTCCCGGTTCCGCGATCGAGGATCGGGCAGAGCCAGAGATCTTGCTCGAGACCCGCGCTCGCCTTCAGGGCTGCGCCCGTGGCGCCTCGCGAGCTCTTCAGATCCTTGATGCGACGCAGGGATCGGACGTGATCGAGCCGGGCCCGGATCGACGTGTAGCGGGTGGATTCGGGATCGTTCGCGATCCCCGCCACGATCGGCACCAGGTCGATGAACGCGCTGGTGGCCAGCAGCGTGAACGTGTCGGGGATGGCCACGCTTTTGAAGCGACCCTCGAAGAAGGGGCCGCGCACCTGATCCTCGCGATTCGACGCGCGCGACAGCGGCTCCTTGAGGCATTTCATGAACCAGCCCAGGCTCCGCAGCCGGTCGCGCGTTTGCTCGAGCACGCCCGGCGTCCGCGCACACTGCTTGATCCACTCGCGGGAGACCGCAAGCACCTCTCGCGTCTTCGCCCGCGGCGGGAAAATCCGCCCCCAGCGTTTGAAGACTTCCTCGTTCGACCAGCGATCCGCCGCGTTGGGGTCGAGCCGCACCAGGACATGCAAATGATTGTCCACGATGACGTAGCTCCCCACCGAGATCGCAAAGACTTCGGTGAGCTCCTGTAACCGCCGCTCGAGCCAGAGCTTGCGATTCTGCGAACCATCGGCGAGCAGATGGGCCCTGCGGATGCAGCGAATCACGCAGTGATACCAACGCGTAACGTGTGGATCGACCAGATGCGCGCGTGCCGTCGTCATATCCGAATCATTCCAGGGGGGCTTGAGGAAAAGGTCGTGGGACCGAGGTAAGTTAAACGCGGAGCGATCACGGAGCAAGCCTGCGAGCCGATCGATCGCGGATCGGATCAGCCGTCCTGTCCGATCGCCTCGACCGGGCATTCCTCGAGCGCGGCGAGACAGGCGGCTTGCTCGAGCTCGTCCCTGGGCTGGGCCTGGACGTAGCTTCTGCGTCCGCGATCGTCGCGCGCGAAGCTGGCGGGAGCGGTTTCACGGCAGAGATCGCAGTCGATACAGGTGTCGTCGACGTAGAATCGCCCGGGAGAATTCTGCTCGACTTTTCGGTCCCGATCGGCCATCGCGCTCACCGCTCAGAGGGGTTCGCCGCCCGCGAAACAGGGACGGGCGATTATTCCCTGAGGGTACATTCACAGCGCATGAACGCCAAGAGGAGCTGCGCGGACGCTGCACCAGGACCGCCCCCGGCGAGATGGGGTCGGCCGGCGAAACGACATCGTTTCCGGGGCATGACCGCTCCTAAGCAGCCATGCGCCGGCCGACCAGCCGTCACTCGGGCGGACGGGGCCCTGAGGCCATGGCCCGAGACTTAAAACAATGCCCGTTGCGTGAGCCCGGGCGTGGGTTTTGCCTCTTTGTCTTGCTCGCTTTCCAGTACGGCCGCCGACACGCCGTGTCACGCCGCGATCACGTTTTTTTTGGGGGCAAGTGAACCCTTAATCCAGCAACCGGCTATAATTAGGCCCAATTCCAGTTTGCAAGCCCCGCGTCCGCACGAGAATCGCGAATGGGATCGACCGCGCTGGGGGGGGTGGGCCATGGATCGTGAAGGCGAGAGTACGCATCTGAGCCAGCTTTCGACGCTCTGGGGTGTGCTCCAGGACGCGAATTCCGGCTCGCCTGAGCTGGCCAAGGTTGCGCTCGAGCGGCTGCACAGCCGTTACGCCGGGGCGGTTCATCGGTTTCTGATTGCCGCGCTCCGCGACGCGGATGCCGCGGCCGACCTGGAGCAAGAATTCGCCGCCCGGCTGATTCGCGGCGATTTTCGCAACTGCAATCCCGACCGGGGCCGGTTCCGTGATTATGTCAAGCAGGCGCTCCGCAACCTGGTGAGCGACCACTACCGCAAGAAGCGGCAGCGGCCCAGCACCGGCGCGCAGATCGCGGACCGGGCGGCGGTTTCCGACGGGCTCGCGGATTTCGAGCGCGCCTTCGAAGAAAGCTGGCGCACCCACCTGCTCGACCGCGCCTGGAAGATGCTCCGCGAGGACGATCATGAAACGGGCAACAACTATCACGCCGTGCTCAAGGCGCGGGTGGATCATCCGGAACTGCGCTCCGCCGAGCTTGCGGAGCGGATCGCGCCCAAGATCGGCAAGCAGCTTACCGCGGGCGCGTTCCGCCAGAGCGTGCTGCGCGCCCGGGAGCGGTTTGTGAAGTTCCTGCTGCGTGAGGTTGAAGACTCGCTCGGCTCAAGCTCGCATGAGGCGCTCGAAGAGGAGCTTTCCGATCTTGCGCTCCTCGAATTCTGCCGGCCCTATCTGAGCCGGCCGGGGCGATCCGCGCCCGGCGCGGGGCCTCTTGAGCAACATACAGGTCGGCGATAGACTTCATGCTCTCGAATCGATCGACTCGAGAAGCTGCTTGGCGCATGGGAACCCGGTGCGAATCCGGGGCAGGCGTGCTGCTGTAACGGCCCCCAAAACCTCGGCTCAACTTGCCACTGCGAAAGCGGGAAGGCGCTGAGGCGGCCGAAGCCAGAAGACCGGCCAGGCAGGCTGCATCGTCCTCACGTACAGGACCCGATGCAACCTACTTGCGCCCCGCGCAGGCGCTGGTTGCGTCTCGTCCCGCCGAGCCGTCGACCAGGAGCCCGCCATGGACCTTGCCGCTCTCGAAGGAATCGCGCCCCCGCGCGACGGCCGCATTCCCGTCGTGATGTCGTGGAGCGGCGGCAAGGATAGCGCCTTTGCCCTCCAGACCCTCTGCGCGGACGCGCGGTACCACGTCGCCGCGCTCTTGACCACCATCGCTGACGAATATCGCCGGATCAGCCACCACGGCGTGCGCGAGGTCTTGCTCGACGCCCAGGCCCAGGCGCTGGGCTTGCCGCTCCTGAAGGTCGACCTGCCCGCCGGCAAGAACGCCCCCTGCACAAACGCGGTCTACGAGCAAATCATGGCCGACGCCATGGCCGCGATCCGCGCCCGGGGCGTCTTCACCCTCGGCTACGGCGACCTTTTTCTCGAGGACCTGCGCGCCTGGCGGGAACAGAGCCTGGCGGCATGCGGCATGTCCGCCGTCTTCCCCATCTGGAAGCACGACACGCAAACTCTTCCACAATTCCTGTTCGACCAGGGATACAGGGCAATCCTCACCTGCGTCGAGGGGAAGATCGGTCCCGGCTTCGCGGGCCGGGATTACAACCCCGCGCTCATCGCCGACCTGCCGCCCGGCGTCGATCCCTGCGGCGAGAACGGCGAGTTCCACACGTTCGTGCACGACGGCCCGGGATTTCAGCGGCCGGTGCCGATCGAACGCGGCGAGATCGTCTGCCGCGAAGGCCGCTTCTACGCCGACCTGCTGCCGCCAGGCGAAGCGCACGCCGCCTCGGCCGGGGACATTCCTCCCGTATATGCACAATCATATGTAGATTGATCGATTTTTCTTTGGCCGCCGTGCAGGCCCTGATTGCGAGGATTCTCTGATGCGGATCGTTTCTCTGCTGGCGAGCGGCACCGAGATCGCAGTCGCGCTCGGCGCGGGGGATTCGCTCGTGGGGCGATCCCACGAATGCGACAACCCCGCCTGGGTTGCGCGCTTGCCCCAGTGCACCCGCGCGGCGTTCGACATCGAGCAATCGAGCGCGTGGATCGACGCCGAGGTCCGGCGCAGGCTCCGCGTGGGAGCGCCGCTTTATCATGTGGATCGAGCCCTCATCGAGGCGCTCGAGCCCGATCTCGTTATCGCGCAGGAACATTGCGAGGTCTGCGCGGTCACTCCGGCCGACGTCGCACGCGCGCAGTGTGCGATCTCCGCCCCCGTGCTCGCGCTTCAGGCCGGCACGCTGGCGGGGATCTTCGCCGATATCACGGCCATCGGCCGCGCCCTTGATCGCCAGGCAGAGGCCGCCAGGCTCGTCGCCGCGATCCAGCATCAGCTCAGCGCGATCCGCCAGTTTTGCTCACGTTGCCCCACCGTCAAGGTCGCCGCGATTGAATGGACCGACCCCATCTTCCCCATGGCCAACTGGAGCCCCGAGCTCGTCGAGATCGCGAACGGACGCGTGGTTCTGGGCGAGGCGGGCACGCACTCGGCCGCGGTCGACTGGTCGCGGATCGTGCGCGAGGATCCCGACTGGCTCATCATCGCCCCTTGCGGCTTTAACCTCGCCCGCACCGTGCGCGAAATCCCCACGCTCGAGGCCCTACCCGGCTGGTTCGATTTGCGGGCGGTCAAACGCGGGCGGGTTGCACTCGCCGACGGCAATGCCTACTTCAATCGGTCTGGCACCACCATCGCCGACACCGCCGCCATTCTCGCCGAGATCCTCCACGGCTACCCCGGCGGATTCCACGGCAGAGCCTGGATTTACCACGCTGAAGCGCGCGCAACAGCACGTGCACAGGCGCTCCACGACCAGGCCCGCGCGCTGGGCCGGCCCAGCTACACCGACCCTGCCACGGGGTACGAAGTCCTTACCAGCACGTTTCTTGCGTCGCGTGGATCGTGTTGCGGCAGCGGTTGCCGGCACTGTCCTTATCCACTCGAGAGCGTCTCCGCTGCCGCAAATCCTGCTCGACCGGACTGATCGACGCGCGCGCGTGGGCATCGAGGCGGAATCGCTTTTCCCGGTGCAAGGTGAGGGTCGATGAGGGTGGAGAAGTGCGCCGCGGGCTGATTGGTTTGGCCCGCGTTGACAGTTCTGGGAGATGCGGCTAGATTGCCCGGCGCACGTCGCGACCGTGCAAGGACCGCCTGGTCGTGCTCCCTTGACGCACACCTCCGATTACCAGCGACCCGGTGTCTTGCATGGCGTCTGGCCGTGCTCGGGCGATCTCATGGACGGAGGCGCATTCCGGCGCGGTCAGGCAGAGACGGGCGAGGGTGAATCATGGACGACGTCCCCGCCGGTCCGGCGAGCCCGGAGCCGCGGAGGCCGTCGCTTGCGGTGGTGATTCCTGTGCGAAACGGGGGTCGCGACTTCGAGCGCTGCCTTCGTCGGCTGCGGCAGTCAAGTTATCGAGACTTCGAGCTGATTGTCGTGGACGACGGCTCGACCGATGATACCGATCTGATTGCTCGCGGGGCTGAGGCACGGATACTCACGAACGCGCGCCCGCTCGGCCCTGCCGCGGCGCGCAATCGGGGCGCGATCGAGGCCAAAGCGCCTGTCATCTTCTTTCTCGACGCCGACGTGCTCGTCCACGAGGACACGCTCGAACGCGCGATCGCACGCTTCGACACCGACCCCGGCCTCGCCGCGCTCTTCGGCTCCTATGACGACCAGCCCACGGCCCCCGGGCTCGTCAGCCAGTATCGCAACCTGCTGCATCATTTTGTGCACCAGCAGGGCGAATTCCGCGACAACGCGCGGCCTGCGCATACCTTCTGGACCGGCTGCGGCGCCATTCGCCGCCAGGTGTTCGTCGAGTTTGGCGGCTTCGATCCCCGGCTCTACCCCAAACCCGCCATTGAGGACATTGAGCTCGGCTACCGCATCACCCGGGCGGGGCGGAAGATCATGCTGGCGCGGGACGTGCTCGCCACCCACATGAAGCCCTGGTCGCTCTTCGAGATGGTCCGCACCGACGTCATGCGCAGGGGCGTTCCCTGGATGATCCTGCTAAAGCGCACCCGCATCGTCGAGACCGATCTCAACGTCAAGCACAAGGAAAAGGTCTGCGTGGCGCTCACGGGGCTGGCGCTCGTGCTCGGCGTGCTTGCGTTCGTTTCTCCCTGGGCGCTCGCGGGGGCAAGTGCGGCGGTTGCGGCCGTGTGGGCGCTCAATCGGCGGTTCTTCCGGTTTCTCGCGCGGACGCGAGGACCGTTCTTTGCGGCGGCCGCGCTCCCCTTGCACCTGACCTATTACTGTTCGTGCGGGGCGGCGGTTGTGCTCGCGCTTGGCTACTGGACGCTGATCGGCCGGCCCGCGGCGGCCTGGTCCAGCCCCAGGCGGCGACGCGATGCAAAGGCCCCGTCCATCCCCGCGCCGGTGGCCGCCAGGCGATCGGCCTTCACACGCTGGCGCTCAGGCGCCTAGAGATCGCCCCATGCGCATCGGCATCGACGGCGGCTGCCTCTCCAATCGCCGAGGCTTCGGACGCTTCGCACGCCAGCTCACCCACGCGCTCGCCCAGGCCGAGACCAACCACGAATTCGTCATGCTTCTCGATTCGGCCTCGGACGGCTCGGTCACTCTCCCCGACCGCTTCGAACGCGTGGTCGTGAACGTCTCAAACGCCCCCGCCGCAGCGGCCAGGGCCGGCGGCAGACGCGCGCTTGGCGACATGCTCGCCATGGGCCGGGCCGCCGCCAAAGCCAGGCTCGACCTCCTCTTCTTCCCCGCGACCTACAGCTACTTCCCCACCTGGAACGCCGGCAAGATCGTCGTCGTCATGCACGATGCACTCCAGTATGTTCATCCCACTCTCGTGTTCGACAGCCTGAAGTGCCGGCTCGCCTGGCGGCTCAAGGAGGCCGTCGCCGGCATCGCCGCTGATCGGATCGTCACCGTCTCCGAAGCCTCCCGCGCCATGCTGGCCCAGCACGCCGGCTGGCCCGCCGGCAAGCTGCGCGTGATCACCGAAGGTCCAGACCCAATCTTCAACCCCGCGAGCGACCCGCCCCGCACCCGCGCGATCCTCGACCGCCTGGGCATCCCAGGCGCGGATCCACTGCTCCTCTTCGTCGGCGGGCCCAGCCCGCACAAGAATCTGCCCCGGCTGATCGAGGCCTTCGGTCGGCTCCAGCACAGGGACGCCCGTCTCGTGCTCGTGGGCGACCTGAACGACAGCTTCCACAGCCAGGCGTCCGAGATCCGCCACGCAGCCGAGCACTCCCCCGCCCGCGCGCGGATCGTGCTCGCCGGTTTCACGCCCGACGAGGATCTCGCCTGCCTCTATCGCCATGCCCGCGCGCTTGTGTTTCCCTCGTTGCTCGAGGGCTTCGGACTGCCCGCGGTCGAGGCCATGGCCTGTGGCACGCCCGTGCTCGCCAGCCGCGGTTCCGGATCGCTCCCCGAGGTCGTCGGCCCCGCCGGCGACTTCTTCGACCCGCTCGATCCCGCCGACATCGCCCACTGCATCGACCGCTTTCTGGACGACCACAATCGCGCTCAGAGTCTCGCCGCGCACGCACTCGCGCAGGCGCAGCGCTTCACCTGGGAACGCGCTGCCCGGCTCTTGCTCGACTGCTTCGACGAGCTTGGGCCCGCCTCTCACACAAGCGCAGCGTGATCCGCCAGCCGCCCGGGCGGATCGTTGCCCCGCGACTGCCGCCCGGCTAATCTCTCGATATCCGAAACGCACGCGCCCGGCAGCAGCCAGTCCGCGCGTTTCCTTCACTCTCCAGGATCAACCCGCCATGAAGCCAATCATCCGCGGCCGGATCGTGCACGCCGCTCAGGTCTTTTGCCTCGTTCTGCTGGGCTCGCTCAGCGTTACCACCTCCGCCCCCGCGCAGGAGAAAACCCCCACGCTCGGAACCATCGAGCGCGAGGACCCCGCCTTCGACACGCTCGTCCCCAGGGACGCACGCGTGGAACGACTCGCCGAAGGCTTCGACTGGTCCGAAGGACCCGTCTGGGATCGCAAGGCAGGCTTCCTGCTCTTTTCCGACGTCCCCATGAACACCGTCTTCAAGTGGGAAGAAGGCAAGGGCGTGAGCGTCTTCAAGAAGCCGAGCGGATACACCGGCTCGGTCGCGCGCGGCGGCGAACCCGGCTCGAACGGCCTGCTCATGGACAGCGAGGGCCGGCTCGTGCTCTGCCAGCACGGCGACCGCAGAGTCGCCCGGCTCGAATCCGACGGCTCCTTCACCACCATCGCCGACAAATACGAAGGCAAGCGCTTCAATAGCCCCAACGACGGCGTCTACAAGTCGAACGGCGACCTCTACTTCACCGACCCCCCCTACGGCCTGCTCGGCCTCAACAAGGACCCCGCCAAGGAACTCGACTTCAACGGCGTCTACCGCGTCTCGGCGAAGGATGGCAAGGTGACCTTGCTCACGAAGGAAATGACCTTCCCCAACGGCATCGCATTCTCGCCGGATGAAAAGACGCTCTACGTGGCGAACTCCGACCCCAAAATGGCGATCTGGAAGGCCTTCCCGGTGAAGCAAGACGGCACGCTCGGCGAGGGCCGGGTGTTCGCGGACGTCACCAGCCTGGGCGCCACCAGAAAGGGACTGCCCGACGGGAT
Organism: Planctomycetales bacterium; assembly: GCA_027451885.1. Lineage (GTDB taxonomy): Bacteria > Planctomycetota > Planctomycetia > Isosphaerales > Isosphaeraceae > JAKBAP01. Next base: position 48,367 of record DAIDHX010000058.1, on the reverse strand, counting down.
GAAGGTCGACGCACACGGCAACCTCTTCGCCACCGGTCCCGGCGGCGTGATGGTCTGGTCGCCCCAGGGCAAGCACCTGGGCACGTTCAACACCGGCGAGGCAACCGCCAATTGCGGCTGGGGCGGCGACGGATCGACGCTCTACATCACGGCCGACATGTACATCGGCCGGGTGAAGCTCACCACCAGGGGCAAGGGCTTCTGACCCAGCGAGCGGTTCCTTGGCGCGCACCATCTGGACGATCGGCCATTCGAACCACCCCCTCGAGCGGTTCCTGGGACTGCTCGAGGGTGTTTCCATCCGCGCCCTTGCAGACGTCAGGCGCTTCCCCGGCTCCCGCCGCCATCCGCACTTTAACGCCGATGCGCTCGCGCAAAGCCTCGCCGAGCGCGGCATCGCCTATCACCACATCCCCGCCATGGGCGGCAGGCGAAGCGCCCGTCTCGAAGGCTCTCCCAATACCGGCTGGCGCGTACAGGCCTTCAACGCCTTTGCTGACCACATGACCACGCGTGAATTCCTCGACGCGCTGGCCTCGCTCGAAAACACCGCGGCCGAACTGCCCACCGCGATCATGTGCTCGGAGGCCATGCCCTGGCAGTGCCACCGCAGGCTGATCGCCGACGCACTCTCGGTCCGCGGCTGGAGCGTGCTCGACATCATGGCCGCGGGCAAAACCACGCCGCACAAGCCGACCGAGTTCTTACGGGTCGATGGCACGCAGCTTACTTACCCCGCCGAACCGCTCTTCGCGCCTGATCCCAACAGCGAGCAACTAGGCGAGTAACAACCCCGCGAGTAAGACACGCACGCACGGGACCACCCCAGCGCCCCGCAGTCCTCGCGGCGACTCAATGAACGCCCCTGGTAAGCGAGAGACCAATCCGCGGCAAGAGACAGCCGCCGTGCGCCATCGCGATGGACGCCCTTCGGCTGATCTCGTTCGCGAGCGCCCCGTTCGCTCGAGCCCGGATGCAGGCCTCTCTGAGATCTCTCCTCGATCACAAGCCTCAGCGAAAATAAAGCTTGACGCGATCGCTTTGAGCGACGTTGCGTGGCCTGTTAGCCGCTTGAAGATAACGCACCTCGAGCGCCTCCGAACCACTCAAGTCCATGATCGGACTCGAGCCGTCGTAAAGCGTCCAGATCATTACGCAATTGGGCACCGTAACAATTCGGTTGTCAAAGTGAAAGTTTCTGAGTTCGCCGGCCAGTTCCTTGGGTGCCTTATTCTGTCGTTCTTGGGTGTCTGCTTCTGTCCTCGCCCAAGGTGCCCACGACGGCGTCCAGGCGCCGCCAGATCCGACCCGAGTGTGACGAGCTTCCCTGTGTCCATGATTCCGATCTCGAGCGATCGGCACGATTCGGACAAGATTGGTGAACGGAGTAATAATTAGGGGAGCGACAGGGATTTCTCCTCGCCTCCGCGCATCAAGGTGAGCCTTGGCTCGCCGCCCGGCGTGACACCTAGCCGCGCGATCGTCCTGTTCTGGCCATCGATCAGGTCCAATCCCGCGCCGGCTCGATCGACACCGAGCTGGAGGCGAGTGCGCCTGCCCTTGTCCAGAAAACTAATACTACTCGACTCACTGGCGTCGGTTCGAAGGACGCACCGGTCGGACCCTTCCGCGTCGCAGAGCGCGAAACACGACTCGGCCTTCCCTCCACCCAGCGTCAAACGCGACCGCGTCACCCCTTTCGCGTCCTTGAAGCTCAGCTCCGTCTGATCCTTTTCCTTGATCGAGAGGCTGATCATCTCGACCCCTTTGTCACTGAGGAGCGCGATTGAAGGGAACTCGTTCTTCAACAGGCGGAGGCGAAGCCGCTCCTGACCCTGAGCGTCGAGCATTGTGAAGTGAGGCGAGTTATCGAGTCCCGTGCCGAGCACGGCCCTGCGCCGGCCCAACAAATCGACGAGGGTGAGCTCGCTCACAGCGACGTCCTCGGGGAGGCCGTCCTGCGGCGGCGGGGGCACTTGCGCTCCCAGGATCGATACGAGCCCGAGGCTGGCGAGGAAGGACAGAACGCACGCGAGCCTCCAGCCGCGTCGCTCTCGGTCAAGTCTCTCCACGTCCACGATCTTTGCCGATTCAAGAGTCATTGGGTCTCCTCCCCTGAGATCACTGGGTGCTGCATCGCATGTCTATTCAAAGTGCGTGGGTCTTGCATCGCATGGGTCTTGCATCGCATGTCTTACTTGAGGTGCGCGGCCGACTCACTGTCCTCTCACGCACCGTCCCCCCTCGAAGGGAACAACGCCTTCGCTCACACGCTGAAGAGATTGTCTTGCGAAAGTCCAGTCGGGTTGGTCGCAGTAACCGGAATCGTGCGGCTTGATTTAATCTGGCGCTGGGGCAACGTCACGGATACCGCAATTGGCGTTCACCCTGGTGAAGCCACAATTCCGCGTCCTGGCCAGTACGCTGCCTGAAAAGAACGTGAGGGTTCTCCACGCCAAAGACGACAAAGCCATAATCGCTGTTGTCCCTTGCGAGGCGCAACCCGGTCCAGAACGGCATCTCAGGCTGTCGGATTCGTAGAGTCGCCGTGCCGTCTTCCAGCACGCCGCAGGATGCGCTGAAATCAGCGTTTGAGCTTCGCAAGGCCACGCCCGCGAATCCTTCAGGGCTCAACCCGAACTGCGCTCGGGTTTTGTCTTGTGCGTCCGATGCGAGCAGGATACACGCGGGATGAGGGCGTTGCAGCACATTGAGAGCAGCCCGGCCTCCAACGCCGAAAAGGTCGATCGAGGGCTCCCGATCCCTGGTAAACCCCAGGCCGAGCCGTACCTGTTGCTGTCTCGTCTTCAGGCAGAGCGAGGGAAACGAGTCAGTCGCACACGAGAGCAGGCCGGAGACATGACCATCCGGCGCGATGAGACGGACTTCTGAAGTTCGCAGGATGCGCGGCCTTGACCGGCCGTGCAAGCGCGCCCCGAGTTGGGGAAGCGAGAGGAAAACGCAGGAGAAGCCGGCAAGGACGGCCGCTCGTAGGAGCGTTCCAGGGAAGCAGCGCATCGATCCATACTCCTTTTACGTTTGCTTCTGACTCCATCCCGTCACCTCGTGACTGTCGCTTAGCGCTCGAAGAGACGCGGGAGTTCACCTGGTCCCAGATAGTAACCTGGCACGGTCGGATGCGGAAGCTGCCGTACCGGCCTTCCATTTTCGGTTGGGTAGATCCTGCCATCGGTGCATCGTACTCCCAAAACAGGCGAGCGGAGCCCAGGATAATAAAGCCAATGGTACTTGCGCGGACCGGAAAGACCGGACATGACCGGCCCTATCAGCGGTGGGAGAAGCACAGGCTTAAATGGTGTGATTCCAATCGGCCTGCCCAGGACGCCCGGATTGATCCCATAAGGGTTTTGATTAATCAGCACGTCATCGTAGAAGTGAATGGGATTGAACTCAAAGGTCGTTGGACCGCTCCAGCCGGGGCTCGTGAGTGACCAATTGAAACCAGCGTATGGAATAATCTGGCCATTGCCGAATCGAAAACCCCCGTAGCCATATAACGATAGTTCTTGTAACCCGGACAGATCAGTGCCTGATGTGACCCCATTCCCCACATACCGATACAGATTCGCATCCCCCGCGGCGAACGAGAGCGGATCCTGCTGCGTCCAGCGGCCGATTGCGGGGTTTTCCGCACGCTCGATGGCCAGGTTCAGGCCCGTGACGTTGTCGCGCACCAGGCCCGCGAAGCTCACGAACCGGTCCCCCGCACTGCTGAAATCCATGATTCGGACTCGAGCCGTCGTACAGCGTCCAGGTCGTTACACCATTGGAGACCGTACCAATTCGGTTGTAAAAGGGGTCGTAGACCAACGACCGGGTGTCCAGCACTGTCGCCGGCGTACCGCTCCGCCGCGGTCGAAGCGACCAGGAGTCTGACCGCTCATCGTGAGCTCACTCATACCGGAAAACGATCCCACTTTTGAGCAAAATGGACTGGTTCTTGCGTTCAGGTTGCGCTCGATCCCGACCGAGACACCTGAGGATCACGGAATCATTTTCTTTGCTCACTCGGTATTCACGGCCACGCCAGGAGAATGTGCCGTCTATCCGACTCATGGTCCCGTGCTGTTCGAACAACCTTCCTGTCTGCGAAAGCCACATTAGAGCACCCTCTCCTAGTGCCGCCCTGATCTCCTGCAGCAACTTTCGTGGGTCTTCAACCTTGTCGAATCGTGCCTTCGAATGATTCCAGGCATAGGGCTGTGCTTTATCGGTGTAGTCAATGATGTATGGCGACCCGTTGTACTCCAGCATGCCCAAATACCGTGAGCTGTGTGGTGAGGTACCAGCAATGCTCTCGATCGCAATTTGCTGAATCGCTTCGTCTTTAGATACTCGTATGAGGTGGTGGGTTATATCGATTGCGAGATTAGGATGCGAAATGAGTAGACCGTGACGACGCTGCATGAGGTGGACCGAGATGAGAATCAAGAGATCATCGTCGTCGTGGGTTATCTGGATGACGTCCGCCTCGGACCATTCCGCGCCAGGGCCCATGGTAATGCGAATGACAGAGTTAAGCACCAAAAACGCGACGGGCATCGCGAGCATCGCGAGCAGGATGCGTCGCAAACAGCCGACGGCGGCTGGCCCCTCGTTACGACCCCGAGTTGGATGACGTTCAATGCTTGGCATCAGGACCCCTCGCTACCGTCATTCTACCGCCCCAGAATGATCTTGGTTTCGCTCCACAGGAGGGAATACCGGGGCATGGCGACGCTGCGAGCGGATTGGGAATCGCATCGTCGTAAGCAAGTTTGACAAGGGCGATGTCGCCCGACTCCGCCGGGCCGCGAAATGGAAGCTCGTAGCCCGGGCTCACATTCTCCTGGATATCGATCTTTTTCGTGTCTGGCCAGCGGCGTGCAACCTGACCGCACGGAATGTGAATGGGTAGCCATGCAGTACCAGGATCCCCTTCGATTCGCCCGCCCGAAGGCGGGAACAGTCTCGAGATCCTCGAGATCCAATCGCCACCCGGCTACCCAGTCGCCACACGGGGAGCCAAAGGCTGCCAGGAATCCCTCAGTGGAGCGCTATTAGTTTATGCCCGGGGTGTTGCCTACCTCCCCAAGGGCCTTGATAATAGCCTCTATCCACCCCCATGCTGAGTTCTGCCATTGCTTCTGGTGGGTTAATTCGTCAGTTGGGAGGGAGAGATAACCCGGTACGCTCTCTGGTGGAAGCACACCTCCCATCGTTGTCGAAAAGTAAAGACGCACCTGGTCAGCCAGACTCAACCTGCGGCGGCTGGGGTCAAGAAACCCCGCACCGAAAAAGGCGCCCCATTGGTTTGACGGGAGATCCTCAAATGTAAATGCGGACGCGCCCTGATCGGGAAATTGGTCCGGACACAGGTACGCGAGAAGTTGGATAAATTCAACTCCGATCCCGCCCAGAATCGATACCGCGCCTAGCACGTCGCCTATGATGCCGCCGCCACCGTGAGCCGGGAGGAGAGCCGCGTTGAAGAAGTGATTGAGATCAATCCATCCATGTTTTCGCGTGTAGACGTACTTCGGATCACCCCTGTACGACTGGGCCAGAGCCCGAAGTTGCTCCAGTAACTCGGGAAATGTACCAGCCGGGCCCCCATGAGCATTCTCGAACTCCATAAGATATCTGACGAACTGCTCCCACGTTTGAGCATCCGACTGATTGGGAGTGAGCCCCGATGGATCGGAGGCGCCGACATCATCGTTCCCCACATACCGATACAGGTTCGCATCCCCGGCGGCGAAGGAGAGCGGGTCCTGCTGCGTCCAGCGGCCGATTGCGGGGTTTTCCGCACGTTCCACCGCCAGATTCAGCCCCGTGACGTTGTCGCGGAGAAGCCTCGCGAAGCTCACGAACCGGTCCCCCGCGCCCGGCGCGGTCTCGTCGATCACAGCCCCAAACGCCGTGTAATCCACGTGGTCGATCACGTTCCCCAAATTGTCAATGACGTCCGACACCGTGCCCAGCCGGTCGGACAGATACCACGCGATCACACCACTCGCGGACTCCCGCGCCAGGATCCCGGCCGGACCCTGCAAATAACGCACCTCAAGCGCGCCCGAACCGCTGAAATCCATGATCGGACTCGAGCCGTCGTAGAGCGTCCACGTCGTCACTCTATTCGACACCGTACCAATTCGGTTGTCAAAGGGGCTGTCCACAAAAGTCTCGGATTCGAGCACTGTCCCAGACCTTCCCGGGGCAAACGTTGCCAGGCCCCGGCGTCGTCCTGATCGCCCGCGTGGGCACGAGCGAATACGAGCACGACGCGCAAGCGAGTGTGTCCCAACCCAGATACCCTGTCCGCCCTGGCAGTCGCATTACTACACATGCCATTGCGCAGTGTTGTACGGAAGCGAACGCCGCTGGCCGAGGTGGGAAGGCCCGGGCATCAGGATGTGTCACCGGGCGTCATGATTGGGATGTTCGCGAGAACCCGCAATCCTTGCAGAGTCAAACCCCATCGAGCAGGAATTGGGAAATTCTTGATTCGAGCCGATCGAACGCGCGTTAGATTCAGGATGAGAAGAACCTGGAACGGCGTCTGAGCCGTCCGTCTTTCACCTCTCACGACTCACGCAAAGCACCTCGGCGATTCCCGAGTCGATCAACCCGTAAATCCGATGCGAGCTGGGTCTGAGCATTTCGCATGCGCTTGGTGTTCGCTTTTTGACCGGCTGGGCGCCGGCGTTGAGGGGCGGACCTGGCACGAATGCACGCGCGAGCGGACGCGGCGTGCTCGTATCGGGGGCGTGGTCGAGGGGGTTGTTTTCACGCCGAAGGAGCGAACCCAAGCACGCCAGAAATCGAACCCAGGCGCGTCAGAAAATGAGGCCATAACCGCTGCGCAGAATTGAGCCATGGCTCTCCGTAATATGAATCCAGTAAAGGAGAAACGTCGACTGCGAACCGAACCCATTGTGCCCACGCGAACCGAACCCATTGTGCCCGTGCGAACCGAACCCAACGCGCGGAAAAATCGTGACCGGCTGGGCACATGCGGTAAGGGTGGACCTGGCACGAATGCACGCACTTGCTTGCGCGGCGTGCTCGTATCGGAGGCGCGGTCGAGGGTGTTGTTTCGCGCCGACGAAGCGGCGTTGAGGGGCGGACCTGGCACGAATGCACGCGCGAGCGGACGCGTCGTGGTCGTATCGGAGGCGCGGTCGAGGGTGTGGATTCCGCGGCGACGAGCCGAACCCAAGCACGCCAGAAACCGAACCCAGGCGTGTCAAAAAGTGATGCCAAGACTTGTCAGAAATTGGTGCCACAACCGCTGCGCAAAATCGAGCCATGGCTCTCCGTAATATGAAGCCAGTAAATGAGAACCGTCGACTGCAAACCGAACCCATTGTGCCCGTGCGAACCGAACCCATTGCGCCCGCGCGAACCGAACCCAACAGCCTGCGCGGACCGAACCCAGCGCGCGGAAAAAGCGAAGTCTGCCCTGGGACAGACCACGGCGCACCGAACCAAACCCGGCCCACCGAAACGAAGCCGGCGAACCGGCGTGGTCGCGACCGCGGCGGAATCGTTCCGCGCGGGATCGCGCAGGGATGGGGGCTTGCGATGGATGAGGAGACGGAGACGGGATCGCGGTGGTCGAAGAGACGAGGCGGGGGGATTTGTCCCGGGATGCGTTTCTTGACGACGGAGCGGCTTGTGACGGCGGCCCGCGGTTGGCGCGCGAGCTTGCAGCGGAGGCGCGCGCTTCATCCGGCTCTGGCGGCGGAGTCCAGGCATTCGGGATCCGTGTACCCGGTAAGCAGCGCGAAGGCATCTCAGGGCGGAGTAAGCACAGAAACGCGGAATGATCGCGACATGGGGAGACTCTTCCTGATTGATCGATCATGGGTTCCTGGCGTTACCGGCGCGCTGTTCGGTTTCAAGGATCAGCCGGTCGAAACCCGCAAGCAGATCCTCGCGGTGCGAGTATGGGCCGGGGCGGTACGCGCGCGAGCGGAGGCCGATCTGCATTTCCTCGCAGACATGCCAGTCCTGGCGGTTGGTAAGATCCCAGAATTCAACGGCGTCGTCGGGGTTGAAGCCGGGCCTGGCCATTTCGCCGGGATGGAAGAGCCACTCGCAGACGATCTCGGTCTGGTCGGTGGCGCGGGGCCAGAGCGTGTGCGTCATCACGTAATCGGGGTGCAGGCTGAGCAGCAGGTTGGGCAGGAAGGCGTAGTAATAGACCGAGCGTGTCTCCTCGTGCGAGAGGCCGGGCAGGCAGGCGCGGGTGAGCCGGCCTTCCATGGTCAGGGTGCCCACGTTGTCGCGGAGCTTCATCTTACCACCCAGCACGCCGGGCTCGGCGGGCTCGTTCTCGCCGCTCAGGTAGTGCGAGAGCTTCTGGAGGGCGGGGTGGACGCCGGGGCAGTGCAGGCATTCGGAATAGTTGTGGATGATCATCTTCCAGTTGGCGGCGACGTTGTAAACGATGCGCCTGGCGGGCGCGAGATCCTGCATCCGCCAGGCCTGGAACATGCGATCGCGGCCGCCGAGCTGGGTCTCCAGAGGCGCGGGCGATTCACCCAGATGGACGAAGAGATTGCCGTCCCACTCGGCCACGGGCGCTTCAAACAGGGGGTAATCCGCGCGTGCGAAGCCCTCGATCCGATCCATGCCGGGCGCGGCGATGAGCGAGCCATCAAGACCGAACGTCCAGGCGTGGTAGGGGCACTGAATCGTGGACGCGAACGTGCCCGAGGCCTGCGCGCACAGCCGGGTGCCGCGATGCCGGCAGGTGTTGTGGAAGGCACGCAGGCGGCTGGCGTCGTCGCGGGTGAAGATCAGGCTGTCGCCCGCGATCTCGTGCACCTGGAACGCACCCTTGCGCCCGAGCGCCTGGGCGCGGCCGACGTGGACCCACATGGCGCGGAAGAACCAGTCGAGCTCGCGCTCGTAATACTCCGTGCTCGTGTAATACCGGGCCGGCAAACTCAACGCAAGCGGCACATTTTGGGGCATGGGAAACCTCGTGCAAAACGGCTGCGCCCGGGAGGTTCGGACGTGCGCTCGATTCTGACCCGGGGCGCATGAGAATTCTAGTTGCGTGGACCTGAGGGGGGTAGAGCCTGCGGCGCGGCGAAAAAAGGCCCGAAACGATTCAAATTGCGAGACTGAGCGCAAGTTGAAGGTGTGGTCGATAACTATCTCTTGAGGACGCGGCCGGCTCATTCCCGGCTGACCAGGATGGTGAGGAGGTTCGCGATGATGGGCGGCGAAAAGCAGCTTCGGTGGCGTGCGCTTGGGTTCGTCGCGGCGGCGTTTCTGGTACTGGCGTCAGACGGCCAGGCGCGGAGCGACGAGTGGACTGCGCTTTTGTTTCCCACGAGCCGGCACGACTTTGGCGCGGTGCCGCGCGGGTCGGTGGTGAAGCACGACTTCACGCTGGTGAATCGGTCGCAGGAGACGCTGACGATCGTGAACTTGCATCCATCGTGCGGGTGCACGAGCGGGCGGGCAAGCGCGCGGGTGGTGGCGCCTGGGCAATCGGCGGTGATCGAAGCCCAGATGGACACGCGGAATTTCGTGGGGCTCAAATCCACAATTCTGTTTGTGACGATGATGACGTCCTCGGGCCAGGAGGTTGAGGCCAGGCTGGGTGTGACGTCGCACATCATGAGCGAACTGGTATTGAACCCGGGCGCGATCGACTTTGGGATGGTGCCGCGAGGTTCGAGCGTGGAGCGGGAGCTTTCGATCGATCGCATCAACGCGCCTGGGTGGCGGTTTACGCGGATGCTTTCGGGCACGCGGTCGCTTTCGGCGAAGCTGGTGGAGACAGCGCGTGACGGCGGCACGGTGGGTTACAAGCTCACGGTGAGTGTGAAGCCGGATGCGCAGGCGGGTCCGTTGCGGGATGAGCTGCGGCTGATCAGCAACGACCCGGAGATGCCGAGCATCCCGGTGACGGTGACCGGCTGGATCAAGGGGGAGCTCTCGGCGGCGCCGTCGATTCTTGCGCTCGGGCGAGCGCAGTCGGCGGGTGAAGTCAAGGGGCGGTTTGTGGTGCGTGCGTCGCGTCCGTTTGTGATCCAGGCGATCGAGGGCGCGGGGGACGGGTTCACGGCCAGCACGCCCCAGGGCGTGCGTGCGTCGGCCCACGTTGTCACCGTGGCGTACAACCCGGAAACGGGCAACACCCGCGGCGATCTCAAGAAGGTCTTTCGCGTGCGTACCGACATCGCCGGCGAGCCGCCGCTCGATCTCACCGCGACGATCCATGTTGCACCCTGATCGGCCGCCTGGCTCCGCCCTCCTCACGGTGGAACACCCCTGCGCCTGCTGGGTATAATCAGCCTTGTGAATGCAACACCACGAGGAGGGCGGCGATGAGGTTGGCCTGGTTCATCGGGCTTGGACTCACAGTGATGCCGGCGGCGATCCGAGCGGGTGATGCGGCCTCGGCCTATCGCGTGGAGGTCGACGCCTGGCGCAAGGCGCGTGAGGCGAAGCTCAAGGGGGAGGACGGCTGGCTGAGCGTTTGCGGCCTGCACTGGCTGCGCGAGGGGCGGACGAAGATCGGCTCCGATCCCGCGAACGACATCGTGCTGCCCGGGCACGCGCCCGCGGTCCTGGGCGCGCTTGAGCTCGAGCGCGGGGTGGTGCGGTTCGAACCGGCCGGGGGTGTGGGGCTCACGCTGGGCGGCAAGCCGTTTCACGCGGGGGTGGTGCGCAGCGATGCCGATGGCGAGCCGGACATCCTCGCCGCGGGGGACATCAAGCTGATTGTGCTCAAACGCGGCAAGCGGCACGCCTTGCGCGTGAAGGATAAACGCAGCCCGCTCCGCGAGTCGTTCGCCGGGCTGCGGTGGTATCCAGCCCGCGAGGACTGGAAGATCCGCGGTCGATTCGTGGGGCATCCGAAGCCGGTCAAGCTGGCGTTTGACACCATTGTGGGTGAGACCGAGATCGAGGAGAGCCCGGGTTACGTGGTCTTCGAGCGAGAGGGCAAGGAGTATCAGCTCACGCCCGCGAAGCTCAGGGACGGCCGGCTCTGGTTTGTATTTCGGGATGGGACTTCTGGGCGAACCACGCACGGCGGCGCCAGGCAGCTTGAGACCGACGCGCCCCGCGATGGGTTTGTGGAGCTCGACTTCAACAAGGCGGTGAATTTGCCGTGCGCGTACATTCCGTACGCGACGTGCCCGCTGGCGCCGCCGTGCAACCGGCTCAAGGTTGCGATCGAGGCCGGGGAGCTCAAGTATGAGCCGCGGCCGTCTCCCGCGCCAGCGGCCGTGACAACCGGCGGGCGGTAGCCGCTCGCGATCACCAAGGAACGCGCCGTGAAGCATGTAAAAGGCTCGGCCGGAGCAAGCCCCGCGCCCGCGGGCGTGGTCGAGGAAGTCGAGGTCCGCGGGCACATCATCGATTCGCTGATCCTGCCCAAGATTCTCGACCGGATCTTGACGGCGGGAGCGTCGTTCGAGATCCGCGAGTGCAAGATCGGCGAGCGCAGAACCGACCCCAGCCACGCGCGAATCGCCATCTGGGCTGATGATCCCGATGTGCTTTCCACGCTGCTGGGAGACCTGGTCGAGCATGGCGCATGGCCTGTCCATGCCGAGGACGCCGCACTGGCCACGGCCGATATCGCCGGGGCGTTTCCCGACGGGTTCTACAGCACAACGAACATGCCGACCCAGGTCCGCCACAAGGGGCGCTGGATCGACGTGTCCGATCAGGAGATGGACTGCGGCATCGCGGTCGATGCCAGAGCCGGCACAGCGCGGTGCGTGCCGATGGCGCGTGTCGAGCCGGGGATGGCGATGATCGTCGGCCATGCGGGGGTGCGGGTGACGCCGCTGGAACGGCCGCGAGACGCCGCGGGCTTTGGCTTCATGAACTCCACGGTCTCGAGCGAAAAGCCCAAGGCGGTCGGCGTGCGGAGCGTTGTCGAGGCGATGCGCGGCGCCCGCGCGGCGGGCAAGAAGGTGCTGCTCGTGGGGGGGCCCGCGATCGTGCACACCGGCTCGGCCACGCATGTGGCCAGGCTGATTCGCGATGGCTTTATCCAGGTGCTGTTCGCGGGCAATGCGCTCGCCACGCACGACATCGAGCAGGCGATTCTTGGCACCAGCCTGGGCGTCTCGCTCACCGACGGCCAGCCGATCGAGCATGGGCATGAGCATCACCTGCGCGTGATCAACACGATCCGGCGGTTGGGCGGGATCAAGCAAGCGGTTGATGCGGGTGTGCTCAAATCGGGAATTATGTATGAGTGTATCAAGGCGGGTGTGGAGTTCGTGCTGGCCGGCTCGATCCGCGACGATGGTCCGCTGCCCGAGGTGGTGACTGACGTCCTGGTGGCGCAGGATCGGATGCGGGCCGCGCTTGCCGGCGTGGATTTTGCGCTGTTCGTCGCGACGGCGCTGCATTCGATCGCGACCGGGAATCTGCTGCCTGCGCGGGTGAAGGTGGTCTGCGTGGACATCAACCCGGCCACGGTCACCAAGCTCGCGGATCGCGGCACGTTTCAGACAATTGGGCTTGTCACCGACGTCGAGCCGTTCTTGCGGCTGCTGGCGGCCGAGCTCGCGCCTGGATAGCCCCATGAGCCAACCCCTTGAACCTCGGCTGCTGATGTGCCCGCCCGATTATTTCGGGATCGAGTACGAGATCAATCCCTGGATGAAGCTCAGCCGGGGCGCGGACGCCGCGCGTGCCGGGGAGCAATGGCGCGCCTTCCACCAGACCCTGCTCGAGCTTGGCGCGGAGATCGACCTGATCGAGCCTGTGCACGGCTTGCCTGATCTTGTCTTCACGGCGAACGCCGGGCTCGTCTATCAGGAGGTCTTCGTGGCTTCGCGCTTTCGGCACCGGGTGCGGCAAGGCGAATCACCGCTGTTCGAGAGCTGGGCGCGGGCACGCGGCTTTGAGGTTCTGTCGCTGCCGCACGGCTTGCACTTTGAAGGCGCTGGGGACGCCCTGTTTTGCGGCGAGGTGCTTTTTGCTGGTTACCGCTTTCGGAGCGACGCGCGCAGCCACCAGTGGATCGGCGAGCGGCTGGGCGTGGAGGTGCTGCCGCTCGAGCTTGTCGACCCGCGGTTCTATCATCTCGACACCTGCTTTTGCCCTGTCGCGCTCGACACGGCCATCTATTACCCAGGCGCGTTTGACGAATACGGCCGGGCGGTGCTCAGGGATCGGATTCCGCGGCTGATCGAGGCGGCCGCGGACGAGGCGGTGTCGTTCAGTTGCAATGCCGTGGTTGTGGGCCATACGGTGGTGCTGAATGAAGGGGCGCCGAAGCTGGCGCGGAGCCTTTTGGATTGCGGGTTCCAGGTGCGCCCGCTGGCGTTTTCGGAGTTCATCAAGTCGGGAGGGAGCGCCAAGTGCTTGACGCTCCGGATCGACGGCGAGGAAGCCGCGGCGTGGAAGTACAACGAGGCGCGAATTGCGCTGGGAGAGACCGGCGGTGTATGAGCTCTACCTGATGCGGCACGGGATCGCGGTCGATGCGGGGGCGGGGCTGGCGGACGCTGATCGGCCGCTTACGCCTCGGGGTGAGAAACGGGTCGAGCGGATCGCGCGCGGGCTCGACCGGCTTGATCTGGGTCTCGAGCGGATCGTCTCGAGCCCCGTCGCGCGAGCCAGGCGCACCGCGGAGATTGTGGCTGAGATTCTGGGCCTGCAAGATGCGCTTGAGTTTTCGAATGTGATCCAGACCGGGGCGACGGCCGAGGGGGTCAGGCGTTTTCTGCGGACGCGTCCGGAACGGCGGCTGCTCCTCGTGGGGCACGACCCGACCTTGAGCGAGCTACTCGCCTTGCTCATCCAGGGAGGCGGCGGCCCGGCGACCTTCGCGCTCAAGAAAGGGGCTGTCGCCGCGCTCGAGGGGGAATCTCCGGCAGAGGATCAGCTCGAGCTGGCGTGGCTGGCGACGCCCCGGCTTTTCCGCCGTTTGGCCCGGGATTAGAAGCCTGCTGGCCTTTATGCCTTGTTGAGCGCGGGGGTCTCGTCGTTGATTGCCTCGGCGCCTTCGGAGAGCTCAAGCGCCATGTTCTGGAACTCGAGCTGCGAGCGAATCAGCGGGTCGTTCGGCCGCGAGGGCGCCACCCGGTGGTAGACCCCATCCGCCGAAAGCTGCCGCGCCTTGACGTTGTCCGCGAGCACAACACCCAGAATGCCGTCAACGACACGGCTCCTCAGTTGCGGATCCTCGATGGGGAACATGATCTCGACGCGGCGGCGGAAGTTCCGCGGCATCCAGTCGGCCGAGGAAAGAAAGACCTCGGGCTCGTCGCCATTCTGGAAGTAAGAGATCCGCGAATGCTCGAGGAACTTATCGACAATACTGATAACGCGAATATGATCCGAAACACCCGGCAGGCCAGGGCGCAGGCAGCAGATGCCGCGGACGATGAGGTCGATCCGCACGCCGGCCTGGCTGGCCCGGTAGAGCTGCATGATGATCTGAGGGTCGACGAGCGAGTTCATCTTGGCGATGATCCGGGCGGGGCGCCCGGCCTCGGCGAAGCCGCGTTCGCGGTCGATGAGCGCGGAAAGCCGGCTGGCGAGGTGCGCGGGGGCGACGATGAGCTTCTTCCATTCGTTCGCGCGCGAATAGCCGGTGAGCAAGTTGAAGAGGGCGCTTGCGTCCTCGCCGAAATCGGGTCTACACGTAAAGAAGCTTAGATCTGTGTATTGCCGCGCTGTGGTGGGGTTGTAGTTGCCGGTGGCGAGATGGACGTAGCGGCGGATGCCGTCGTGCTCCCTGCGCACCACGAGCGCGGCCTTGCAGTGCGTCTTGAGCCCCACGATGCCGTAGACGACGTGGACGCCGGCTTTCTGGAGCATCCGAGCCTTGTCGATGTTGTTTTCCTCATCGAGCCGCGCCTGGAGCTCAACGAGGGCGGTGACCTGCTTGCCGTTTTCGGCTGCGCGGGCAAGCGCGTTGATGACGGGGTTTGCCTCCGCGGTGCGGTAGAGCGTCATCTTGATGGCGAGCGCGTGGGAATCTTCCGACGCCTGCTCGATGAAGCGTACAACCGAGCTGAAGGATTCATAGGGATGGTGAACAAGCACGTCCTGTTCGCGGATCGCGTCGAAGACGCTCTTGCGTTTGGCGAGGGCGGAGGACTCCTGGGGCTCGAACGGATGCTCCTTGAGATCGCGAAACCCTTCGAGCTTGCAAAGCGCCTGCAGCGAGCTGAGATCAACCGGCCCGGGGACCTTGTAGACGTCGCGGTCTTCGAGCTCGAGCGCGGAGGCCGAGAGCAACTGGCCGAGGAAGGCGTCGTCGGCCTGGTTGGAGATCTCAAGCCGCACCGGCGCGCCCCATTTGCGCATGCGGAGCGTTTCTTCAACCGTCGAGATCAAACTGCTGCGGCTCTCGTTTTCCTGGATGGTCAGATCGCTGTTGCGAGTCACGCGGAAGGCCACCCGCTCCGCGGTGCGATAGCCGCCGAAGAGGGCGTCGACCCTGGGGCCGATCACGTCCTCGAGCAGCACAAACCTGCGCTGGCCGTCCGACTCATCGGGCAGGGTCACCAGCCGCTGGATCACCGAGGGAACCTGGATCACGGCGTAGAGCGGGCGTACCGGAGGCTTGGCCGGCTCGATTCGCAGGAGCAGGTTCAGGCTCTTGTTGTGCACATGGGGAAACGGGTGCGCGGGGTCGATGGCCAGGGGCGTGAGAACCGGGTAGACCTGGGTGTTGAAGAACTGGTCGAGGAAGGCATTCTGAGCGGGGGAAAGATCCTGAGGGCTGCAGACGAGAATTCCATGCTTGGCGAGCGCGGGGCGGATCTCGGCGTGCCAGATGTCGTAGAGCCGGGCGACGAAGTCGTGAGCCCTGCGGGCGATTTCGAGGATCTGGGCGAGCGGCCCCATGCCGTCGGGAGGGGGATCCTGCGGCTCGGTGTTTTCGTAGAGCTGGGCCTGGAGCCCGGCCACGCGGACCTCGAAGAATTCATCGAGATTGGAGCCGCAGATCGAGAGAAATCGAAGGCGGTCGAGCAGGGGGTTGGAGGGGTCGCGCGCTTCTTCCATGACGCGCTCGTTGAAGTCGAGCCAGCTCAGTTCGCGATTGATGAACCAGGTTGGATCAAGGGCGCCCGCCGGCGCAGGCGGCTGCGGCGCAGTCGTCTGGCCGTTGAGTGCGATCGTCGACATATCCACCGCCCCGCTCACTTTCAGCCAGGAGACCATGCGCTTGCGCGAGGAGTCGCGAGCGGCCGATGGTCGAATTGTATCGGCGGGCAATCCTCGCCGCGAACCCGGAGCCCCACAGGCTTTTATCGTACCGCTCGGGGGCAGGAATTCGAAGCCAGATCTTGACGAGCGGAACGCGGCCGCGCCGCGCCTCGGCGCGAACCGGCCGCGCGACTTCACCGAGTGCGGCCTCGCCGCGGCTTGACGAGCGCGCGCAACACCCGCAAATTGCGGACGTCCAGATCCTCGCCGTCCATGGTCCCCTTGGGTGTTTCCATGATGAACCGCCGATCCTGGAATCGCGCGTCGCTCAGCAAGTTGCGGAACGGCTCTAGCCCCATGAGCCCGAGCCCGATCCCCGCGTGCCGGTCGACGCGGCTGCCAAGCCCGCGCAGGCTGTCGTTGACATGCCACACGCGTAGCGTCTTGAGCCCGAAGGTCTCCTGCATGCGTCCGATGGTTTCTTCATATTCGGCCGCGGTTGCGAGCGGGTAACCGGCGGCGAAGAGGTGGCAGGTGTCTGCGCAGACGCCGATGCGCTCGGGATGCCGGCAGCGATCGATCACCGCCTTGAGATGCTCGAAGCGGCAGCCCAGGCTCGACCCCTGGCCGGCGGTTGTCTCGAGGTCGATGGTGACCGCCGGATCCGAGCCGCGTTCGATGATCGTGTCGAGCGCCTGCGCGATACGCGTGAGCCCCGGATCTTCCCCCTGGCCCATGTGAGCGCCCGGATGGACCACAAGATCACCAATGCCAAGCTGGGCGCAGCGATTGACCTCGTCGATCATCGCCGCGATCGACCTGTTCCAGAGCGTATCGTCGGGGCTTGCCAGGTTGATGAGATACGACGCGTGCGCCACCGGCGCTTCAATTTTGGTTTCCTCAAGCGCCCGGCGAAAACGAGTGATATGCTCCTCGTCGAGTGCCGTGGCGTTCCACTGGTTATTATTCTTGGTGAAGAGCTGAACGGCGTCGCAACCCGCGGCCTGCGCCAGCAAAACGGCCTTGTCGCAGCCGCCAGCAATCGACATGTGAGCCCCGAGCCGGCGAAACGCGGCGGAGTGGCTGGTTTTGACGGCCGGTTTCGCGGCCCTGGATCGAGCAGATTGCTGAGGCTTCATTTTGTAGGAAAATCCGTCACTTGCGGATCGTTGGCGTTCGATTCTAGAATGAGATTGAGTGCCTGATCAGGGAAGCCGCCGGAGTGCCATCCATGGGAATACTGATCGGTTCCGGCATCGTTCTGGTTTGCTTCACCGCGGGCTGGCTGATCATCAGGCGCCCGCTTCGTGAGGTGGTCGAGGAAGTTCATTTCGAGCAGGCGCGGGTTTTGTTCCGGCAGCAGCGGGAATGGCTCGAGGCCCGGTTTGTGACCGTGATCGGCCAGCTTGACCTTGCGGCAGGCAAGCGGTGGGAGTCGGCCGACTGGGATGACGAGGTACTCTGGGCTCGCGATCGCAGCACACGCAGGTTGCAGGCGCTCGTGGGGGTGCATTTCGACGGTCCCTACAACCCGCTCCACCAACCTGGGCACTCCACGGCTGTCTTTGAATTCCATCACGGCCGCTGGCGTGTTGAAGGCAGGCGGCTCGACCTGACTCGCCCCGAGCAGGCTGTCGGCCGCGACCAGCCCTTCGAGGCCGTGGCCGACACCAGCCGCGCCCGCCGCCTTATTCCCTGATCGCCTTCGTTGCACCTGTGCGAAGCGCCAGATACTCCTCGAGATCAAAGTCCGGCCGGCGGCACATTTCGAGCAAGGGGCGTTCGTTACGCTCAACCTGGGCGCACGCCTCGGCCAGCTTGGGCACGACGGCGTGGGGAATGATGCACACACCATGTTTGTCGGCGTGAATCAGATCTCCAGGATGAACCAGCGTGCCTGCCATCCGCACAGGCTTCCCAAATTCCGTGATCCGCACATACGAATGACTCACGCACGGGTTGAGCCCAAACAGAGCGAATCCGAGAGCGCGAACCTCGTCCAGGTCGCGCGGACATCCGCTCGTGACGTGGCCCACGCAGCCGAGCTTCTGATGAATTGTGGCCGTGACCTCGCCGAACTGGGCGCCCCAGCCTGGGGGATCATCCAGGTCGGATCCGATGGCGATTCTGGGTCCCGGCTGGCTGGCGACGTAACGAAAATAGTCGGC
Source organism: Planctomycetales bacterium (assembly GCA_027451885.1). GTDB lineage: Bacteria > Planctomycetota > Planctomycetia > Isosphaerales > Isosphaeraceae > JAKBAP01. The sequence goes on along the minus strand of DAIDHX010000058.1, from coordinate 30,041 downwards.
AGTGAGATCAACGACCGGCTCGCCCGCGCCTCGGGGCAGGGCACGCGTGCACGAGGTCACCGCATAACCAACAATCGGCCCAATCTCTGGCGTGAGACAACGGATCGTGTGCGGCAGAAACCCCTCATGCCGCGGACGGACGTCAAAGAGCTCAATCGCATTCGAGATCGTGGGGGAATTGTAGCGTTTGAGGGCCTCGAGCTCAGCCTCTGTGGCGATCGGCGTGGTCATGGCAAGTCTGGTCCTGATTCGGGAGCGTGCGAGCGAAACGTTCGATCTCATGCTCGACCGGAGATGGTCGAGCGTACCGCACCCGGAAGCGTGGCTCAACCCGCGGATGAAGTGGAGAGCCAGTTCCAGCCGGCGCTGGGCTTTGCCCGTCCGGATCGGCGTGATCGTGACTCGACTCCCAATCTGCATGGTCCGGAATGGCAATGGGCCCGGCATGCCTTGGCCGAGATGGTTGAAGACGCTACGCTTAAGGCAGGTAGCCGCGGTGGTCGTGCGAGCGACCCCGGGCGCGGAATGAACACGTAGGCGTGACCGACGGATCTTGCCCATGTCCGATTTCAAGTCCAGGATCAATCCAACCGCCAGGCCGCTCCCCAGGGAGGGATCGGGACTGGGCGAAGCGGCCAGGGCCGAAGCCGTTGCCGACGCCGAGATGGAACAGGCGATGCGGGAAGTCGAGAAGGCTCAGCCCCCGCCCGACGTCCAGCTCAAGCGGATGTGGGACGCGGAGCTCGAGGCGGAGCTCGAACAGGCCCTGAGTGGTTTCGACGCGTCGAGTGTCGAGGTCGCGGCCCCGCGCAAGAAGGCGGAGAAATCCGACGCTCCCAGGAGCGGGCGCGCCCAGGATGCGCATCCTGGGCGCAAAACGGGCAAGGTCATCGCCGTTCGCGGCAAGAGCGTCTTCATCGACCTGGGCGGCAAGAGCGAGGGCGTGTTGCCGGTCGACCTGTTCGCGGGCGAACCCCCTGCGCCGGGCGCGACCATCGAGGTCGACGTCGATCACTTCGACCCCGACGAGGGACTTCATATCCTTCGTCTCAAGGGCGCAGCGGTCGACGCCAACTGGGAAAACCTCAAGCGCGGGGTGGTTGTCGAGGCCCGCGCGACCAAGGTCGTCAAGAGCGGCCTCGAGGTCGATGTCGGCGGCATCCGCGGCTTCATGCCCATCAGCCAGATCGACCTGAACCGGGTCGAGGACGCGGCCGCCTATCTCAACCAGAAATTCAAGGCGATTGTCACCGACGCCTCGCCCCGCGAACGCAACCTGGTCGTTTCGCGCAGGGAGTTCATGGAACGCGAGCGCGAGGAGATGCGCGAAAAGACCTGGAAAAGCCTGGAAGAAGGCCAGGAGCGCGAAGGCGTGGTGCGGTCGATCAAGCCGTTTGGTGCGTTTGTGGACCTCGGCGGCGTGGATGGGCTCCTGCCCATTGGCGAGCTCTCCTGGTCGCGTGTCGCCAGGGTGGAAGACCTTGTCCGCTCGGGCGATACCATCAAGGTCAAGGTGCTGAAGATCGACCCGGTTGCCCGCAAGCTGACGCTGGGGCTCAAGCAGCTTGCGCCTAGCCCCTGGGAGACCGCACCGATCAAGTACAGGCGAGGCGCGATGGTCCCGGGTAAGGTGACCCGGCTCGCGGAATTTGGCGCGTTCGTGGAGCTCGAGCCGGGGATCGAGGGGCTGATTCACGTCTCCGAGCTGTCGCCGAACCGGGTCCGCCGCGTGTCCGACATCGTCAAGGTCGGGCAGGAAGTCGAGGTGCGGGTGCTGACCGTCGATCCCGACGAGAAGCGGATCGGCCTCTCGCTTGTCCCGGCGGATGGTTCGGCCCTGATCGACGAGGCCGAGGACGAGGCAGACGACACGCCCAGGGCCCCCGAGCCCGAGCCCAAGGTGCCCCTCAAGGGAGGTCTGGGAGATCGCGACACGTTTAACCGCCGTTTCGGCCCGCTGCCGGGGTGAGCGCGGCCTAGCACCAGGCAATCCCGCGGGCGTCAAGCGCGCCCTGAAGCGCCCGCGCTGCGTCTCCAAATCGCTCCGGTCCTGTGAACCCAAACGACTTCTCCGCGACCACAAGATGCGGCTCCAGCGTGCAGAATCCGTCATAACCCGCCTGGGCGAGGTCGGCGATGAGCTCGGGAATCCGGCCGTCGCCCGTCCCCGCCGGGACATTCCTGTGCGTGCTTAAGTCCAGATCCTTGACGTGGAAGTGCCGCACGTACGGGCGCAAAAGCGCCCAGGCCGCCTCGACCGGCTGACCGACTTCCAGGTAATTCGCGGGGTCGAACGCATGCACAAGCGCGGGTGAGGCAACCGTGTCCAGAATGTCCTTCACACGGGCTGCGTTGTCGCCGTAAATCCCTTTCTCGTTCTCGAGATAGAGCACAATGCCACGACCATGGGCACGGTGGGCGAGCTCGGTCATCCTGGCCATGACCGCAGCCCGGTGCGATTCGGGTTCGTCCTCGGGCGGAAGATAGAAGCTAAACACGCGAATCCGAGGCGTCTGGTAAAAATCCGCCAGTTCCAGCGCCCGATCGAAGCGCGCGAGGTGTGCATCAAAGTCGTCGTCGATCTTGATCTTGCCGATCGGCGAGCCGATGGCCGAAAGTCCAAAGCCATGCTCCTGGAGCTGAACCCGAAAGGCGGCGTGCTCGGAATCGCTCAGGTCGAGCACGTTCTTGCCCAGGATCGCGCGGAACTCGATATGGCGGATCCTGTGCCGGGCGAGGACCTCGATTTGTTCTGCGGGGTCTTGCGAGATCTCGTCTGCGAACGCGGAGATGCGAATCATGGGCCTGGTCCGTTTCTCGAGCCGTGCGGGGCGCCTGTTCGAGCCTTGATCTTAGCAGTCGAGCTCGAATCCGCCAGGCGCTCGCGTCCCACGGCGTTGTGATGTACGATTCAAGCGGGGCGGAGTGAAGCGATTTTCGATCCCGAGCGCGGGTTGGCAAGCCATGTCCACCATCATATTCACGTTGCTGATTTACTGGCTCTCGTTCTTCGTGGCGTGCTTCGTGATGGTCGAGATCGCGCAGGACGCGCTTTACGACGAGATCACGCCCTACGCGGGGCTGAAGGTGGCCGGCGGCTCGCTATTGCTGTCGATCTTGCTCACGTGGTTCAAGGTTCGCGGAACGCCAGCATCATTTGAGTCCATGTTCACGTCAAATATTGCCTGGACGATACTGCAGGGGATCGCGTGGGTGCTGGTGTTCATGCTGGTGCTGCGGTTTCATCCCTGGCACGCGCTTGGGCTGGGGCTCATGGCGATGCTGCTTGTGCCTGGCCTGGCGACGATGGGCGTGGATGGGATTCTTGCCCGGCCTGCGCCTGGTTCGGCGGCAGCGCAGGCGTTTGCTCCCAGGGAACCGGTGCGGAAGTCGCTGTCGCCGCCGACTGCCAAGGCAGAAGAGCCGGCGAAGAAGTGATCGGCCAGGCGCAGTTCACGCCGGCAAGTTGCGGATACAAAGTGCGAGGTACCGCGCCAGGCGGTCGCCGGCTTCGAGCGAATGCTCGTGCAACCTCCAGAAATCCTTGAGGCTCGAGGGGCGATTCCAGATCGCGCGCACGGCCGCGCCCAGGCGGTAGCCGCCGGTGCTGGTGGCCAGTTTTGCCACTTCCGGCGGCAGTTCGGATCGGGCGTCGTCGCTCACGACGCGTACGGAGAGGAAGCGCACGCCGCGCTCCTCGCAGAGATCAGCGATGCCCGCGGTTTCCATGTCCACGGCGGCTGCGGAGTGAGTGATGTGGAGCGCTTGCTTTTCGGCCGACGCAAGAATGACGCGATCCACGGTGAGCAGCCGGGCGCGGTGGACGCTGGGCACGAGCGCTGCGATGTTCTCGGGCACGTCGATGGGACGCGAACGGCCCTCCAGGTCGGCGACCTCGGTTGCGAGCACGAGATCGTTGCGTTTGAGTGCCGGATCGAGCGCGCCTGCGAATCCCGCGGAGATCACCCAGCGCGGGCGGTGGCCGGCGAGAACCAGGTCGGTACAGGCGCGGGCGCGATCCACGCCCATGCCCGTCGCCGCCACGACCACAACCTTGCCGTCGATCTCGCCTTCACGCACCACCAGGCGCGCGGAGCTGAATTTTCGCGGAGACTTGAGCAACGGGAGCAGGTCCGCGACTTCCATGTCCATCGCGGCCAGAACGGCCACATCGGCTGGGGTTGGGGCGGGCGCGGTCCAGTCCGCGCGTCTCCCCGGCTGACCATCACCCTGCTCGCCCGTTTGTGCCATGAGCACCCGATCAGATCACGAAAGCTGCCAGGCGAGCATCTTGAGCGTGTCGCCAAGCCGGCTGTTCACGCCGACCGCGGCCGAAGTCTCGTACCCCACGTGGACCATGCAGTCCTCGCAACGGGGATCCTTGCCGTAACCATAATTGTCCCAGTTGGTGTTGTTCAAGAGGTCGTGGTAGCTGTTGTGATGCTCGTCGGTGATCAGGAAGCACGGGCCCTTCCAGCCCTTGATGTTGCGCGTGGGGCTGGCCCAGGCCGTGCACTGGGGCATCTCACGCTTGCCCTGGAGGAATTCCTGGTAAAGGGGCGAGGTGTGGAACTTGTACTTGCGGAACATCGCGTCCGCCGCGCGGAACTTCTGCTTGATGTCTTCACGCGTCATGAAGATCCCACGCTCGCCCACGGCGGAGTAGCCATAGGCCGGCGAGATGATAAAGCCATCGACGCCCAGGCTGGTGAGATAGGCGAAGAGCTCATCGATCTCCGCCATGTCCGTCTCCTTGAAGACGGTGGTGTTCGTGCAGACGAGAAAGCCGCCTTCCTTCGCGGCCTTGATGCCGTCGATCGCGACGTCGAACACCCCTTCGCGCTCGACGGCGATGTCGTGGTTCTTGCGCATGCCGTCGAGATGGACGTTGAAGAAGAACCGCTTGCTGGGGCGGAAATCGGCGAGCTTCTTGCGGATGAACATGCCGTTGGTGCAGAGGATGACGACCTTCTTGCGCTCAAGGATTTTGGCGGTGAGCTCGGCGATGCCGGGATAGATCATGGGCTCGCCGCCGCAGATCGACACCACGGGGGCGCCGCAGTCGTCGACGGCGGCCAGGCATTCGTCGATCGTGAGCTTTTGCTTGATTGTCGATTCGTACTCGCGGATGCGGCCGCAGCCCGTGCAGGTCAGGTTGCAGGCGTGGAGCGGCTCGAGCATGAGCACCATGGGGAATTTCTCAGCGCGGGCCAGCCGCTTGCGGGCCACATAGCTGGCGATTCGCGTTGTCATCTCGAGAGGGAAACGCATGGGGCTTCGAGCCTCCTTGTTCAGATCCGCGGCTGGAAACCCAGTCGCTAAACGGGTGTATGCGGGGCTAAACCTGGGCGTGCCATCGCGCCTGGATCAAACCGGGCGCAGCGCCACGCGCGTGATCGGTTTCAGGGATCGTTTGGCAGCGGCTGAGCGGGGACCCGGCAGGCGAGTGCGGGCCGACCCGGCGAGTACGCCCGCTCGAGCGCCTTCTGATATCGCGCCAGCGCCATGAGCGGAAAGTAAATCCGGTAGAGGTGGTATCGCAAGTAAAAGACGCGAGGGAAACCGGTGCCTGTGAATTCGGCCTCGTCCCAGGAGCCGTCGCGATTCTGGGTGCGTTCGAGGAACTCGATGCCGCGGCGTGCGGCAGAGCTCCCCGCGCGGCCCGCGGCCAGGAGCCCAAGCACAGCCCAGGCGGTCTGCGAGGCAGTGGGGTTGCCTGTGCCCTTGAGCGCCGGATCGTCGTAGGTGAGGCAGCTTTCGCCCCAGCCGCCGCAGGGCTGCTGGACCGATTCCAGCCAATCGGCAGCGCGCACAAGCGCGGGGTGGTCCATGGGATGACCGATCGCCGCCAGACCCTGCAGGACCTGCCAGGTGCCGTAAATGTAATTCACCCCCCAGCGCCCGTACCAGCAGCCTTCCGGCTCCTGCGTGCTGTAGAGATAATCGAGCGCCCTGGCCACCGAAGGGTGGTCGAGCGCGAAGCCCAGGGTGCCGAAGAGCTCGATCACCCGCGCGGTGATATCAGCGCAGCTTGGGTCGAGCATGGCGTTGTGGTCGGCGAAGGGAAGCTGCGTAAGGACCTGGTTATCGATGTCGATGTCGTACGCCGCCCAGCCGCCGTCGCGATTCTGCATGGCGAGCAGCCAGTTCACCCCGCGCTTGACGGCGGCCTGGACCGGCTCCGTTCCCGCAAGCGGCGACCGCGCGAGCGCGAGCATCACCATCGCGCTGTCGTCGAGGTCGGGATAGTAGGGGTTATGGAACTGGAAATGCCAGCCGGTGGGCTCGACGTTGGGCCCGTTGATGCACCAGTCGCCGGGAGTCCGGATCTCCTTTTCGAGCAACCACGACACCGCGCGATCCCAGGCGGGGTGGTCAGCGGGCGTGCCGGCGTCGGCCAGCGCGATCGAGACGATGGCGGTATCCCAGACCGGCGACAGGCAGGGCTGAAGCCGAATGCGATCCCCTTCCTGGATCCGCAGGTCGTCGAGCTGCTCAAGTGCCCAGACATTGAGCGGGTGGTCGAGGGCCAGGCCCATCGAGCGAAAGGCAATGATCGAATAGACCATGGGCGGAAAGATCGCACCCAGGCCGTCGGTATGCTTGCAGTGATCGAGCATCCAGCGCTCGGCTGCGCGGAGGGCGGGCCTGCGCAGGACGGCCGGCATGAGCCGGTCATACCACTTCAGGCAGCGGTCCACGGCGAGGAAGAAGTTGTGCCACGAAAACAGCCGCGCCGTGCGCCGGGATGGCGTGGGCTGATTGGGATCGAAGAGCTCCGCGATCCCCACATGCGCTTCCAGCCGACGCACCGGCTTGTGATACGCCATGATCGCCAGCGGAATCACAATCGTACGCGTCCACGCCGACATCGCGGCCAGGCTGAATCGCAGCCGCGGCGGAATCAAAACCAGCTCAGGCGGCACCGTGGGGCAATCGTCGTACGATATCTGACCCAGAAGCGCCAGGTAAAAACGCGTGAAACTGTTGCAGGCCCCCGCGCCCCCAGCCTCCAGAATCGCCCGCCGCGCACGCACCATCGCGGGATCGTCAGGGCTCTTGCCCACGATCTTGAGCGCGAAGTACGCCTTCACCGAGGCGCTCACGTCCGTCGCCCCGCCCGGATGAATCGCCCAGCCCCCATCCTCAAGCTGCTGGTCCTCGATATAGCGGGCACAGGCCTTGCAGCATTCGTCCCCCTCACGACCCAGGAAGGTCATGAGCAGGATGTATTCGGACTCGAGGATCGTGTCCCCCTCGAGCTCGCCAACCCAGTAGCCAGCCTCGTGCTGGCGATCGAGCAGCCAGTCCAGTGTGCGGTCAATGGATGCTGCCACACGCTCCCACGCCGAACCTGATTCTCCCAGGGCACCCGTGGAAGAATCCTCCGCAGCTCGGAGCGCCGCGCCTCCGTCCCTGTTGGCGATCATGCTTGAGCAAACCTCTCCTTCCAACCCGGAAACGGGGAGACCTGCGAATCGAAGTACGAGACGTGCCGTTACAACCCGTTCCCTTCCTTCGATCTGTGAATTCGTGCACATCCTAAGCGCGTCACGCCAACTCGATCAAGATGAAACCCCGGCAAGATTTTGTGACGAAATTGCGATCACAGGAACGCGACCGCCCGCAAAGGTTGCCTAGTTTTCTTGATCAGTCGAACGACCCCATTCGTGAACAGCGTGGCGCGGGGGGATGCGTGGATGGGCTCGCGGAGGCGAATTCGAATTCCTGACCGGGTCGTGGATGTGATCAATCGTCGGCGGCGAAGGCGGATTCGATCTTGAAGCCGTCCAGGAGCGCGATCGACCGCAGGATGGCCTGAACCCTGTCTCGATCGCTGGCGTTTGCGAGCGTGCCGCGAAGAGACAGGACGTTCCCTCGGGCCTGGATGCGGTCAAGCTGGGCGAGATCGCCGAGATGGCGGCGGATCTGGGAGGCGAGGTAGGGCTCGAGATCTTCTGGGCGTCCGCGTTCGAGCAGGGGGTTGGGGTGGTCTTCGTCAGGCACCGGGAACTCGAGTCGATCGATGATGTTTTGAACGCCGGGTGTTTGCTGAACGGCTCTGTAGACCATCATGGCTTCGTAGGCGGAGGGAGCCTTGCCGGCGAGCGTGACGATCCCATCGTTCGAGCGGACGGTCACGGGGAGAGCGGCGAGCGCATCGCGTTTGCGGATTGAGGCAGCGACCCTGCGAGAGAGATTGCTGGCATCGAGGGTCATGGGCCCTGAGCGGCTGGGGCTTGGCCGAGGCGCGGGTTCGGCCGTGGGTGCTGGGGCTGCGGGCCGGGGCGTGATGGGCGAGAACGCCGCGGCTGGTTCTGGGGGCGGTGGAGGCGAGACGGGCGCGGGGAGCGGTTGTGCGCCCGGCGCGGCGGGCCGCGGCACGATCTGAAAATCGGTGCTGACGTTGGTGACGCCCGGGACGCTTCGCGCGGATTCCACGAGTTCGCGCGCGGCTTCCTCACTGGCCACGACTCCGCGCAGCGTCACATTGCCGAAGGGGTCGACACTGATCTCGATGTTTCCCTTGACCGAGTTCGGCTCGGGCGCGGCGGCTCGAGGAGCGGCGGTAATGCGCCCGAATGGCTCGCGCGCGGCGGAGGCAGGGGCCTGCGCGGGCATGTCCCGGGCGGGTCGAGGCTTGACCGGGATGGCATCACGATTGGCCGGCTGCCACCAGGGTGGGAAGCTCAAAATGGGCGGCGTCATGCCGAAGAAGGGATCGTCGACCTTGCCGAAGAGCGGCTGCGGGTAAATGTAAGGTGCGCCGACGGTGGATTGGGCCAGGCCAGCCGCGACGCTCCCCGTGCCCGCCAGCGCGGACGGGTTGGATGCGGCCGCGTCGGCCACGGCGTGCGCGGCGGCAGTGTCGATCACCAGCCTGTCGCGGAACGGCTCTCCCAGGGCGATCGCCATGCGCACCGCGGCGTCGTGGATCTGCCGGGTGCCCACACGCCCTTCCAGATCGATCGCACCCTTGCGCCAGATCGCCGAGATGCCATAACCCGACGTGGTCGGATTCTGGTCGAATGCGCGTTCCAGTCCAACATCGTGGCGTTCAAGCGGGCGAGCCTGAGCGGGTACTGGCGCTGGGCGAGGCCGAGACCGAGCCCCCTCTGTCTGCCCCATCGCCAGCGCGGGCCAGGCCGCCGCCAGACTTCCCAACCACGCCGCCACCCGTCGAGACACCTGCGGGAACATGGTGGACGCCTTTCAGCCGAGATTTGATCACGCCCAGGTGCGCCACAACCGCTCTCACTCTATTAGGATCGTAAGATAGTCCCCCCACCACGACAATAGCTCGAGGCCATGGATCCAGCAATTCACCCAGCGGGATTCGCCCCGCGGGCGCTCAGCGGACGTCGACCGGCTCGATCTCGAGCTTCCCCGCCACGCTCATGATGGGCACGAACATCTCGAAGGGCGCGACGCCGGCAAGGCTCGACTCGCTGAGCTTGATGTGGACGCCGTCCACCGTCGTCTGATCAAAGGTGGGGTCGATTGCCACCCAGCGCTGGTTGACATGAACCTCGTCCCACATGTGAAAGCCGAAGCCCTTGACCCGGAGCCGCTGGTCCTGGAAGTAAACCAGGCCGACGACGACGCGGGTGGGTATGCCTGCCGCGCGAAGGAGAGCCGCGGCAAGCACGGAGTGCTCGGTGCAATCGCCGGCGAGGCTCTGGATGACCTCGGACGCGGGTGCGAAGGCGGTTTCGAAGTTCTTGTCCCGGATGCTCTGGTAGACCCAGTGAGTGATGCGTTCGACCTTGCCCCAGGGGTCGGCCGCCGCGCGGGTGATCCGTGCCGCCGCCCGCTGGATGACCTCGTCGTCGCTGGTAATCAGTGCATTCGAGCGAATGAACTCCGCCGCGACCTCGCCCGGCACGGCCTCGCCATCGACCGGCGTGCGGCTCTCCACAACGAGCGTGCCGGTGATTTTGTCACTGAGATCGAGCTTCTGCCGCGCGTCGTTGGGAAACACGCGTGCCAGGTCCCCGTTTTTGAGCTTGAGCCGGTAAGTGACGCGGCGGGTTTGCTCGGGATTCTGGATGTCGCGGACCTTGATCAGCGTGTTGCGGATCAGGTCGAACTGGATCGGCCCGGCGGGCGACTTCGCCGCCTCCTTGGTGGTGCGGTAGGTGATGATCCCGCCCATGAGATCCTGCTCGGACTTGAGAATCTGGCCGGCTTCATCGGACCAGCTTGTGAGCTCGAACTCCGGCTTGCGGACGCCGTCGAGCTCGAACTGGTGCTCGACCTTGAGCAGCGCGCGCGAGGAGCCGTCGCCCAGGACGGTTGGCTCGACCTTGTGCGCGACCAGCGTCAGGTCGCAGATCTTGTTCAGGTCAGGGATGAACGTGCGCAACTTGCGCGTCTCGCCGGGCTTCATGGGCTTGCGCGCCATGCTTTGCTCGGCCGCGTATGGCCCGCGAACTTCTGGCCCCCAGGGGATGGTAACGACCTGCTTGCCCCCGGGCGTTTCGAGCTTCAGATCCATCTTGCCGTCGATCACGTCGCCATGAGCCTGGATCCGCGTGCCCGCGCTCACGCTTGTGAGCGTATCGAGGCGGAGCACGCGGCCCTCGAGCGTCTCAATGGTGCCGTACATGACCTTCGCGACCGCGAAGTCGTTGCCGCGCTTGGTCGTTTGCTCCATGTCGATCCGCACGCGGAGCAGCGGCCGGCCTCGATCCGAGACCTTCTCCACGAAGGTGTGGACCCAGCCGATCTTGGCGTTCCCCATGTAGACCGCGTCCCAGGATTCCTGCCCCTGGGCGGTCGCGACGGCAAGACAAAGGAATCCCACGAGACTGGCTGCGCACCGCCAAACCGCCCGACACTGGATCCGCTGCATGTCGACCCTCCCTCGCGGCCCGAAATCCCACCCAGGTCTCGTCCATGGTTCCAGGGACGCTCGGCCTCGCGCCTGCATTCGCTGCGCGTCACTATCGGCGAAACGGACTGGCCGCTCAAGGGCGATCGCGGAGAACGCGAGCCAGGCCGGTGCACATGAGACGTGATTCAGGCCCGGGCGCGGCGAGCCAGAACGATCGCCCGGCCGCCACGCGGAAGGGAAGAACAGGCGCGATCAAATCACCGTGATACGCTCCGCGAATCGATCGCCGGACAGAAGCTCAAGCGCACCCTGAAGCGCAAGCTGCTTGGCATGCCGTGTCGTCACTTGACCACTCACAACCACCTGGCCCTGGACCTCCTTCACCACCAGGTTTCGAATCCGGCCGTGCGTCAGTTGGCGGACATTGCTCTCAACCTGTTCAAGGAGATTCAAATCAACACCAATTCCCTTGATGCCCATGTTGCATCTCTCAGCGTGTTGTACGAAATAAAAAGCGTGCAAATCAAGACGCCCGTATCCTAGAACATTCCGCGTGGGATGCACGCAACATGCTAACGCGCGTTCCCCGGATTACAAGAAAAAGCCGAAGAAAATGGCCAGTTCGCAAGTGGCCAGGTTTCGATAATCTGGGACCAACCTGGGAGGACGTGGCTGATTTCAGCCAGCGTAGGCTACGATTAGCGCACGATTAGGCGTATTTGTGCGGCTTATCTTGGATGTCTGAATAGGCGAGGTTAGGCGGGATAATTGGGCTGGGTGGGGCGAATTAGTCGCGTCTTGGAATGGCGAGCTGAGCGAGCAGGTTTTCGAGGATGACACGGGGATCGAGGGTGCTTCCGCCCTTGATGCCGAGATCGCAGTTGAGGAGCATGCGGGGGAGCTGGTCGGTGCGGCGAGGGCCGAGATGGGCGTGCTGTCGTCTGGTTTTATCGACGGCGAACGGGGGTATGCCAGCGGCCTGGCACGCTTCGCCGAGGCTGACCTTGCGGGTACGGAGCAGTCCGGCGTGGTGCAGTTTGAGCAGGTTGGTGCTCATGGCGGCGAGGAGTGCGATGGGTGGCTCGCCGGAGGCGATGAGCGCATCGAGCTGCGTGAGCGCCTCGGCCGCCTGGCCGTTTGTGGCCGCGTCGAGGATTTTCCAGATGCTTTCGATTCGGCCGGCACCCACCATGGTTGAGACGTCGGCCGCGGTGATGTGCCGTTCCTCGCCGGCATAGACAGCGAGCTTTTCAACCTCGGCCGCGAGTGCGCCTGGCGCGGGCCCGACGAGCTCCACCAGGAGCTGGGCGGCATCCTTGTCGAGCTTTGCTCCGCCAACTGATCTGGCAAGCTGTACCAGCCAGCCTGGTAACTCACTCTCACGTGGGCACGCGGCCTGGATCGAAAGCCCGCTCGCTTCAATCGCCTTTGCCAGCCGGGTGTTGGACGGCCACGACCTGGTTTGCAGAACCAGCACCCCACGCGCCGCTGGCTTCTCGACGTAACGTTCAATCTCTGAGCGGTATCGGGTTACGAACGGGTCTGCCTCCTCGACGACGGCGAGCCGCCACTTCCCAAAAAACGGCAAGGTATGGAGCAGGTCGAGCAGGTCGGCAAGTGCGGTTTCCGAGCCGGCGAAGCGTTCCACTCCCGCCGCGTCGCCATCCGGGAAGAAGCGTCTCACAATCGCCGCCACCGACTCCCGAATCAGGTACGGATCGTCACCATGCACCACGTAGACCGACCGCTCGGGTTCATCCTTGGCCTTGCGTAACCATTCAAGTGCGTGCATGGAAAATCTCGTCGGGTATTCGGCCCCGGGCGGACAGCGCGGGCTGAATGTTCATCGTGATTCTCTGGGCTGGAATACGCAAGAACGCTCTTGACGGTCTGTGGCTGCTGCATAGACTTCTCTGAAACATCTGTTTGAAACAGGTGTTTGGGAGAAGAGAAAACGATGGATGTGCAGGATCCGACGCGGGTTCGATTGATCCAGGCTGCGGGGGAGGAATTCGCGGAGAAGGGGTTCGCGGCTGCGCGTGTGCGTGAGATTTGCGAGCGTGCGGGGGCGAATGTCGCGGCGGTGAACTATCACTTCGGCGACAAGGAACAGCTTTATGTCGAGACGGTGGTGCATGTCCACGGTTGCGGCAATGAAGAAGAGCCGCCCTGTGGGGAGGATGCGGGTCCGGAGACCAGGCTGCGTGCGTTTATCGGTCACTTTCTGGCGCGTGTGCTGGCGATTCAGGACCCCCAGGACTGGCGGCACCGGCTCATGCTCCGCGAGCTGATTCTGCCGACCGCGGCCTCGGATGTTCTGGTGCGGACGGTGATTCGTCCCAAGTTCAATCGATTGATGGAGATCTTGCGGGAGTTGCGGCCCGAGGCGGAAGAGCGGCGGTTGCACGCGCTTGCATTCAGTATTGTCGGCCAGTGCATGTATTACCGGATGGGCAGGCCGGTGGCGGAGCGGGTGATCGGGAGCGAGGGATTCGAATCGCTCGACCTCGAGTTCCTCACCGAGCACATTTCCTCGTTCAGCCTGGCAGCGATCAAGGCCATGGAGTTCGCGCCCGCGGCTGCCGAGCCTGACCCGGCGGCTGCGGGTGTCAAGTAGTCGGAGCGTGGGGCATGATCTGGATCGCAATCAAAATGCTGGTGGGCGATCGGGCCAAGTTCCTGGGCATTGTGCTGGGGCTGACGTTCGCTGCGCTTTTGATTACCCAGCAGGGCTCGATTTTCTGCGGTCTGATGCTCCGCACCTGCGCCCAGATTTCGGACGTGACGGGTGCGGATCTCTGGGTCATGGACCCATCGGTCCGCTACATCGACGACGTCAAGCCGATGCTCGAGAGCAACCTGTACCGCGTCCGCGGCGTGGAAGGCGTGAAGTGGGCGGTGCCGTTCTACAAGGGGCAAGCCCGCGCCAAGATCAACCCTTCCATCTCGCGCGGAGAGCAGCCGACCGTGATCGAGCAGGTGGTGCTGCTCGGGCTGGACGATGCGACGCTGGTGGGCGCGCCCCAGCGCAATAAGATCCTGGCGGGCAGCCTGCGCGACCTGCGCTTGCCCGACGCCGTCATCGTCGATAACGTTCGGCTCGAGAAGCTCTACCCTGACGAGCCCTATGGCGAGCTCGCGCGGCAGGGGCTCAGGTTTTACGATCGCTTTATCGGCCGCCAGTTCGAGATGAACGACCACCGGGCGATCATCGTGGGTGTATGCGAGGCCACGCGCACGTTCCAGACCAACGCGGTCGTTTATACGACCTATTCGCGGGCCAAGCAGTACGCACCCCAGGAACGCAAGATTCTGAGCTATATCCTGGCCAGGACCGAGCCTGGCAAAACTCCGGGCGAAGTCGCCGGTAAGATCAAGGAAGCCACGGGGCTCGGGGCCAAGACGAGCGATGAATTCCTCTGGATGACGATTGACTACTATCTACGCTATACAGGGATTCCTTTCAATTTTGGGATCACGGCGATGCTTGGGTTTCTGGTCGGGGTGGCGATCGCCGGCCAGACGTTTTACAACTTCACGATCGAAAACCTGAAACAATTCGGCGCGCTCAAGGCGATGGGCGCAACCAACCTGCGGATCGTGGGGATGATTCTGCTCCAGGCGCTCATTGTGGGCTTCCTGGGGTATGGCATGGGCGTTGGTCTGGCGGCGGCCTTTGGGATGCGCGTGCGCGGCACCGAGCTCGCGTTTTACATGCCCTGGCAGCTCATGCCCATCACAGCCTGTGCGATTCTGCTGATCTGCGTGCTGGCCTCGCTGCTGTCGGTTCAGCGGGTGATTCGTCTCGAGCCGGCGATCGTGTTTCGTTGAGCCTGGGACCCTTGCCATTGGGATCGGTTGACAGGGGAAGGTCGAGAGGTAATTGCGCGATGTCGACGGAGGTTGCCACGGCACGGGATGAATGGCTTGCCGGGCCCACGGCTCCGCAGCCGCGCCAGGAGGCAGTCCGCGTGACGGGCCTCTACAAGTATTTCGGCCAGGGGGAACAGCGGGTCGTCGCGCTTGACCATGTGGACTGGCAGGTCTACACCGGCGAGCTGTCGATGATTGTGGGGCCGTCAGGCTGCGGCAAGACGACGCTGCTTTCCGTGATCGCGGGCATTCTCAATTGCGATGAGGGGACGGTCAACATTTTCGGCCGCGAAATGACCCATCTTTCCGATCGGGAGCGCACGCGTTTCCGCGCGGAGTCGATCGGATTCATTTTCCAGCAATACAACCTGCTGCCTGCACTCACAGCGGCGGAAAACGCGGCGATTCCGCTGGTGATCGCGGGTTGGAAGAGAGACAGGGCCGTGAACCGGGCGGGGGAAATCCTGGCGACGCTCGGCATGGGAGCCAAGCTGGGGAGTCTTCCGGGGCAGCTTTCCGGCGGGCAAATGCAGCGTGTGGCAATTGCGCGCGCACTTGTGCATGAGCCGCGATTGCTGGTATGCGACGAGCCGACCGCCGCGCTTGATCACGAAACCGGGCTCACCGTGATGCATTTGCTCAAGGAACAGGCGGTGCGGCCGGATCGGGCGGTCGTGGTGGTCACGCACGATAATCGCGTTTTCCACTTTGGCGATCGGATCACGCGGATGGACGACGGGCGGGTGGTTGAAGTTGTGGAACAGCGGGCGGGCGTCGATTCGCATTAAAGGACAGGCGCCGCGGACGCGGGCCGCGTGGGAACCAGAGCATGTTATCATCAAAAAACATACTTGGCGTACTGTCGTTCCTGGGGATCCTGCTCGCGGTGTATTCCGTGGTCGAGGCGCGGAAGATTCCACCGCCGTCGCAGCCGATCATCGAGCCTCCCTCGCGTCCGGAGCGGGTGATGATGATCGCGGGCTCGGGGTTGATCGAGGCCAGGCGTGAGAATATTCCGATTGGAGTGACAGTGCCTGGCGTCGTGATGGAGATCTTTGTCAAGAAGGGCCAGCGTGTGAAGACGGGTGATCCGCTCTTCCGCACCGACGACCGTGAATTCAAGGCGATGCTCAAGGTGCGGCAGGCCGAGCTGGCCGCTGCGCAGGCTCAGTTGCACAAGCTTGTGGCCGCGCCTCGGCCCGAGGACGTGCCTCCTGCCCGGGCGGTGGCTGATGAAGCGCGTGCGCGCATGGACGACGCCGAGGCCGCCATGGCGCGCACGGACAAGCTCTTCACGCGCCAGGTTGCGCCTGCCAGCGATTATGACAAGGATCGGTTCGCCTATGCCGCGGCCAGGGCAACCTACGCCAAGGCCAAGGCCGAGCTCGAACGCATCCTCGCGGGAAGCTGGAAGGAAGACATCGAGGTTGCCCGAACCGCCGTCACCCTCGCCGAAAGTCAGATCGAAAGCATCAAGATCAGCCTGGAACGCACGATCGTCCGCGCACCCATGGACGGCGAGGTGCTCCAGCTCAACGTTCGCCTGGGCCAGTATGCCGGCGTGGTCTGGAAGGAGCCGATGATCGTGCTGGGTGATAGCAAGCGGCTGCACGTGCGCGTGGATATCGACGAGAACGACCTTCCCTATTTTCTTCCGGGTGTGGAAGCCGTGGCCACGCTCAAGGGCCGCCCGCAGGTCCGGTTCCCGCTCGAGTTTGTCTATGTCGAGCCCTATGTCATCCCCAAGCAAAGTCTCACGGGGTATAACTCGGAGCGGGTGGACACACGAGTCTTGCAGGCGATTTATGCGCTTCCGGACGAACGGGCTGTCAATCTCTATATCGGCGAACAAATGGATGTTTATATGAAGGCGGCTCCGACTCCGCGGGAGCTGCAGAATCGGGCGGATCACGCGGCCGTGGGGTTGCCGTTTCAGGCGGAGGATGCGGAGTCCGAAGCGCACGCGGGTGCGGTGGGCGCAGGGCCTGAGCCCGCGGCGAACGCGCCTTTGCGCTAGCGTTCCTTCTTGGTCCAGGCTGCGATCCGGTACTTCGGGGCTTCGATCGCCCGTCGCAGGTCGGGGCGGAGCGCCCAGAGGGCGAGATAGCCTGTCCCGAGCAAGGTCACAGCACTTACGATCAGGTTGACAGCCACCGCGGGTTCCTAGTCTTCACGATAAAACGTTCGCAGATAGAGGGCGAGCAGCTCCCGATCGGCCTCGGTGAGCTTGCTCTTCCAGGGGGGCATCGCCGTGCCGGGCACGCCGTCCGCGATCGCGTGTTTGGCGTGGTCGAGGCTGGGCTGGATCTGGAGAAAAGCCGTGGGCGCGGGGGCGAGAACGGTCGCGTTCGGGCCGTCACCCTGTCCTTCTCGGCCATGGCATAGGGCGCAGTTGGCCTGGAACAGAGCGGCCGCGGTCTTGCGCCTCGAGGCATCAAGCGCCGGCCCGGGCGCGCTTGCCCCGGGTCCGCTCGACTGAATGAAGGCAGCCAGGCCGCGCAGGTCGTCGATCGGTAATTCAGACCAGCCAGGCATCGACGAGCCCCGTGCGCCTGCCCAGAGCACCTCGCTGAGCGCACGATCGGAAAATCGCGCGGAGCTCAGATCCCGCGGCCGAGGCAAAAGCGCTTGCGCGGCAGGTCCGTCGCCCTTGCCAGACTGCCCGTGGCAGCCGGAACACTCGCGGCTGAAGACCTCCGCGCCCCGGAGTGTGAAGCGTTCTCGCTCCGAGTCTGGCATGCGCATGGAGAGCTGAACCGCGGGGCCGCGCGTGCGCGGAATGGCACAGTCGCAGAAGATCCCCATCTGTCGCTCGGTCTCGGGGTCGCTGGCGGGGGGCTTCTGGTCTGGGTCGCGCGTGAACGCGGCTGCCCGCCCCAGGCTTTCCAGATACGCGGCCAGGTCAAGCGCGTCCTGCGTGGGCTCGGCCGGCGATCCCGCGAAGAGCCAGGGATAGCCAGGCATGATTGAGTCAGGCACAACAAATCGGGGATTATAGAGATGAACAAGCTGCCAATCGGCCGGCCTGCGCCCGTGCTCGCGCGCCAGGTCCGGGCCGACTCTGCGCGTGCCCCAGAGCTGGGGGAATTCCTCGGCGGTTTCCCAGGCCTGGCTGGCCACGCCGAACCTGCGCACGTCGGCCAGGCTTGAGCGCACGAACTGCGAGTGGCAATTCACGCATCCCTCGCGGCTGTAGACGGCTCGGCCGCGGAGCTCATTGGCCGCCAGCTCCGTCACTCCCGGAGGGCGGTCTGCGTTCATATGTTCACTAATAGTGCGGTTCGGCCAGACCGCGAGCGCCAGAAACGAGAGTGCGAAGAAACCGAGCCCGGCCACGCCGGCGACGACGTAACCATCATGGAGCCAGGCGGCAAGCGCGCCTGCCGCGGGCTCGCCGGCTTCAACCGCGGGGCCGGGCTCGCTTGCCTCCGCGGCCGCCGTTCCCGTGGAGATTGCCACGGCGAGCGCCGCGAAGCCGAGCAGGATCGGCACGCCCGAGAGCACGCGCACAAACCAGTACGGCCGCGACGCCCGCACCGATTCCATCCAGGCGAGGTCGGAACTCCACAGTTGCCCCTGCAAGAGCCCCGCCGCGGTGAGGTCAAGCACCATGGCCGCGAGGCCGAGCGTGAGCAGCCAGAAGGACCAGTCGGCCGCGCGGGCGTTATAGCGTGCTCGGGGCAGCCGCTGCCAGGCGAAGAGCAATCCTCCGATCGCCGTGAAGGACGCGAAGCCGATCATCGCCAGGTGCGCATGCCCGATCACCCAGTCGGTAAAGTGCACGAAGCGGTTAAAAGGCATGAGCGCCTGCAGTGAACCTTGCAGGCTCACCACCAGGTAGCAGACGATTCCCACCCACACGAACCGGAGCGAGGCGTCGCGATACGCCGTGCCCCCGGAACCCCGCAGCGACAACAGAAGATTCGAGACGACCAGGATCACATCCACGCCCAGATAGACCGAGGCAACCACTGCGCCCTTCTGGGCTTCCATGGGAATCGATGAGAACAGGTAATGATGCGTCCCGTTCAAGGGATACACCAGGAAGAGGAGCCAGAACCCCAGCATGGACAGGAAGTGGCTGAAGATCGGTTTGCGACTGACCGCGGGGATGACGATATAAGCGATCGCGAGCGCGAGCGGCGTGACGAACAGGCCGACGGCGTCATGAATCCAGAGCCCGCTGTAGGCTGCGCCTTTGGCGCCCGGCTCGATTTCTGGAACGAAGTTGCCCACGGGGTAAGCGAACGCCGTGAAGACAAGTCCGCCCAGGATATACCAGCCCGAGACATACAGATCGGCGAGCCGGGCGCGGCAGATCGGCAGCACGAATTGCAAGCCGGCAAGGGCCAGGCAGGCGACGGCCACGGCGTCGATCGCGAGCGGGAATTCGCCCCATTCGAGCGGCTGGCTGCGCCCGCTCTGGACGAGCGCCCAGCCTGGCAGCACGAGCAAGAAGTTCCAGCCGAAGAACAGGATCCAGCCGAGCGCCCGGCTGGTGATCGGCCGGCCGGCCAAACGTGGGACGGCGTGATAGCAGAACGCCAGGAAGGCATTGCCCAGCCAGCCGAAGAACACGCCCTGGGTGTGGGCATAGCGCATCCGGCCCCAGGTGAGCGGGGCGGATCGGCCCATCAGGTCGGGGTAGGGAAACTTGAGTGCAACTGCGAGGCCGAGCAGTACGACATACGCAACCATCGCGAGCGCGGCAACGGCGTGCGCGCGAACGAGCCCGTTTTCTCCCCAACCGATCGCGGTCTGCGTTGCTTCGCTTGCTTCGTCACGCGCCATCCAGTCTCTCCCCGGCTCAGCCTCCCTGGGACGAGCGACCCAGGATTGCATTGAGATACACCACGATTTCGCGTTCCTCGGCCGCATTCAGGGGTGCGCCGTAGACCGCGACCATTTTGTGCACGACCTCGGACCATTGCTTCTCGGCAAGCGGGGGCTGCGTGAAAACCAGACGCGGAGAATGGCAAATCTTGCATGAGTCCTCGAATCGCCCGCGATTCGGGCCTGGCGGCAGCAACAGGGCAGCCTCGGGGAGATTCATGCTGACCACAGAGCCCGCGGCGGGCGCGGGCGGGCGCACGGGGGCGGCCGTGCCCTCGGCCGGTCTGGTTCCAAGCCACGAGACATAACCCCCCGCGCACAGCAGCGTGATCACGGCCACGGGCAAGAGCACTCCGCCGGGCGCGTGGGGTTGGTGCGAGCCTGTCATGGAATGCCCCTCATGTCGCCGTGAGGTCGATCTGTTCGACCACGTTGCGCATGTAACCACCGCGGTTCCATCCTGCCTCCAGCGGTTGTGTTTCACCGGAACGGCTCGTGGCGCGGGCGAGCAGGCGATACGTTCCCCGAGCAGGAGACGCCCACGAGAGCTTGAACCGCCGGAACGAGAACCGGCCGAGATCCGGGCCCAGCGTGGTCGGCAGCCAGGATTTGCCCGCGTCGACCGAAACATCCACCTGGCGAATGCCGTCGCCGCCGTCGAACGCAATGCCCTCAATCTCGATCGCGCTCCCCGACGCCACCGCCGCGGCGCCCGTGGGGCGGACAAAAAATGAGCGAATGTTCATGCGATGGATGGGGATGGTGTCCGTGGCCAGATTCTGGGGCGTCTCAAGAGCCCCGGCGACACGCGGAATGCGATACGCCCTGGACATCCAGAATCCCTTGTAAATTTCGGGCAGCACGGTGATGGATTCAAGAGCCTTGACCCAGTACGTGGCATACCAGCCCGGCACCACCAGCCGTACGGGGAAGCCGTTGAGCAAAGGCAAGGGGGCGTCGTTCATGCTGTGGGCGACGATGACTTCGGGCTCGCGCGCGTGATCAACCGCGAGCGATTTGATGAAGTCCGGCACCGTGGGCAGCGCGCCGTTGTCCATCCCGTCGAACGTCACCTCGAGAGCGCCCGCCTTGACCCCCGCGCGGTTGAGGATGTCGCGGAGGCGGACTCCCGTCCAGCGTGCGTTTCCCATCGCGCCATTGGTCCACTGGCCACCAGGCACGCGAGGCGCGAAGAGCGCCCGCGAATTGCCCGAGCACTGGTTGACCGCAACCACCGAGACGGGCTCGAACGATTTGAGCTCATCGAGCGAAAGGGACAGTTCGCGTTCGACATGGCCGCCCACTCGGAGCCGCCAGGCGCGGGGATCGACGCGGGTCGGGATCATCTCGAGATGCCAGCGCACATAGAACGCCTCATTCGGCGTCAGATCATGCTCGTAGGCGCTCCAGGGCGATTCCAGCACGGGAGGGCGATCGTTGACCACCCGCATGGGGATCTTGCCCGGAAAACGCATGGGGGCGTCGGGTGCGAAGGCGTCATCCCGAGCCGTGCGCGGGGCGCAAGCCATGGGTGCAAGAGCGGATGCGCTTGCCAGAAGTGCGCCACGAAGCCAGTCTCGCCGCCGCCAGCCGGTGTCGCTCACGGCGTTCCTCGATCAGACGCGGGTTCCATGTAGTCGCGGCTGCCGTCCTCGCTCGTTGCCTCGGGCTTCTTCTGAATCGTAGCCGGCACCACCTTGAACCGCACGACCTGAGACGTCGCACCCCTGGAAAACTCATCATGCAAAATCAACGTCAGGTCGTACTCGCCTGGCTCGAGCCCCTTGAGCGAGATCGACGTGCGCATGTAGAGCGACCGCGGCGGCGTCGCGCTCCGAGCCAGGTACTCGATCATTTTCTCCTTCTGGCGCAGGATCTTCTTCTCACCCTTCTTGCGGATCACCGCGTCTTCCGTGAGATGCGCCCGGAATTCACCGTCCTTGGACTCAATCTTGAAATTGAGCGGGCGAAAATAGACGAGCAATTTTTCGTCGCTGGTGAGTGCTGCACCTTTCAGGGCGCGGTAATTCTCAAAACCGTCGATGGTGTCGCAGACAACAGCCCGCGACATGCTGAATCGCCCCGCGGCCTCGGCCGAGCCCCCATGGCCGGAGCCCTCCGCCTGGCCTGCGAGCAGGCGGTCGTCGTCAAGCACCAGGGTTGCGATCAGGACGGCAAAGCTGAACGAGACCAGGATCACGCGGTGCAGGGAACTCACGACGGGCGCCTCGGATGGAAAGACGGGTGACGGGCTGTGGGAGGATTATTCCGCGCCCGTGGCGCAATCGTCAACCTTCGTTCATGTGGACGGTGCGAGAGAAGGTCGTGCGCGTTGCAACGCGGCCACCTGAGAGGGCCCGAGCGGCGTCTGATTCCGGCGTGCCTGTTGGATGCGTGGCGCGTGACAAGCCGGGAATACCGGTCATGCGAGAAGTGAAGGGAAAGCGGAGCGTGCAGAGCGTTCGGCGGCGATGTTTGGGGCGTGTCGGTTTCCGCCGCATTTCGCCGCCGCCCGCGTCGATGAACAAGACGGCGGGCTGATGGACCAGCCGCCGTCTCGCGCAGGGATGCGATCGATGAGGCCTGTGATTTCACGCCCCAGGGGTTTGCGTGCGAACGCGACGCGTTCGGCGCAGATTCCACACCAACGCGCCCCCCAGGCCCGCCCACACCAGCAACGTGGCCGGCTCGGGAACCTGCTGGGCCTCGATCGGGGTCGAGAACACATAATCCTTGCCGGTCACGACGCTCTGAACCGAGCCGTCCTGGGCGCTCACCACCAACCCGTTCAGCGGATTGTAGCCCACCAGCTTGCTGAAGTTCGTGATGGTGAATTCAAAGCCAGGGTGCTGGGCGCTGGGGTCGAACGCCAGGTTGCCCATCCCCGCCGGGATTTGCTTGCCAAAACTGGTGATCAGGTCGTAATTCGGGCTGCCCGTGCCCCCCGCCGGCGACCACTTGGCAACGGAGAAGCCATCGAGACCAGTCCCGGCCTCGGTCTTGTCGCCGGGAACGCCGGCCACGATCACAGGCGCGGGGGGGCTCGCCGGATTGAAGGTGCCGATCAACGGGGCGAAACCAACCGCCATCCCCTTGTCGCCACCGAAGTTCGCCGGGTCCGAACCACCCGCCGCAACCAGCCGCGGATCGGGACTGCCGGGCGTGCCGTTGCCGTCCACATTCCCCGCGATCCCAAATGTATTCACGCCGACATACATCGTGTCGGTCGCCTGATTGTAATCAAGGCGAATGTCCTTGATGTTCCAGCCGGAGACGAGCCCGCTGTTCGTCATCCAGGTAGGCTGAGCGATGTGGATCGGCACATTGCTGTGCGGAATGACGACCACAGACGGATTGGTCGCGGGATTGAAGTCGGCCGCCACGTTGCCTGTGAACGTGATTGGGCCGGCCACCGCTTGCCCCGCGGTCGCCAGCGCGAGGGCGGCAATACCTACTCGAAACACGCTACGGGCATTCATGACGAGGCTCCTTCCTCGTTAAGGTCCTTCGTCCCGGGGAAACGGCCGCATGTCGGCTGCCGGGATTCGACGTTTGCCACCCTCGTGGCACCATGGTCATTTCACGACGAGCCGGCCGGCGACGCGTGGGTCGCACGGGCGCGACGTCTCAATCCGTCAGGTCGACGACATTCTCGGTGGCATGCTCACTGAGCCCAGGGACGACCCTACCCAGTTGGCCGGCCGTCCGGGACGGACGCCGACCTGAAAGAAAGGATGAGGGGCGATGTACTTGATCACCAAGCTGCTCCAGGCCGCTCGATCGTGGCGGGGACGCCCAGGCGGTCGCCGAACGACCCGCCGTCACGCTTTCAGCATGGATCATCTTGATCATCGGCAATTGCTCAGCGTTAACTTCAGCGGAAACGTTGCAACCGATTTTCCCGCTACAGAACAACCCGGCGTCGTCGTACTCAATTCCACTACCACGCCGAACATCCAGCATCCAATCATCCCGCCGAATCTTCAGCCCTATATCAGCGTTTCCGGCTTCGACATCTCGGAAATCCGCGTCTCCTACGACGCGACGACGGACACGCTGTCGATCGGTCTCAACCAACCGTCCGCGAACCCGAGCAATCCCAACGGACCATCCGTGATCGCGGGCGATGCGGATAATAACGGCACCGCGGGAACTGTCAACCCCGCCGTCGCAGCCGCCGCGCCCGGCTTCACGGAGTTCTACGGCCTGGGCGGGCCCGAAACCATGGCCGCCTTCCTTGATCTCACCGGCACCGGAATCCCCGACATCGTGGCAGGCTTCTCGCCCCAGGCGCCCCCCGCCACACCCACTAATCCCGCACCGGTAAAGGAATACCAGGTCGCGCTCGCAATTCCGAACGGCTCAAATCCCGCGGGCGAACCCTCCTTCGGGACGCCATTGCCCTATTTCACAGGCAATGTCTACCTGGTGCAAACGCCTTCGCATCCAAGCCTGGAATTCAACATCAACCACTTCTCGCAGCTCTACGCGGCGATGACAGGCCACTCGTTCACGTCCACAACCCAGATCGGAATGGGGGCGTTCGCAGGCTCGCCGGATGATATCGGGATCAGCGATGCCTTCTTCCCCGATACGCTCTTCAGCCTGAGCCAGGCAACCGTCACGCCCGGCAACCCCGTGCCGTCGCCCCCCGTGCTGATCAACCCCCACGAGCACAGAATCGTCGATACCAGCCACCGCGACCTGATCCGCGCGACCGTCTTTGGAACCTCGGGATTCCAGGTCGGACAGATCAATCCGGCGACCGTTACGCTCGACGGTGCTCCCGCGCTTGCACATATCTACCGCAAAATCCCCCACTACGAATTCCCGGCCGAGACGTTCGTCTTCCGCGCGGATCAGGGCAAGCTGCCGGCCGGTCTCACGACCGCCACGCTCAAGGGCCAGCTCGATAACGGAACGGCATTCGAGACCCAGGCCACCGTCCTCAACATCCCGTTCTCGGCCCGCCTGTTCGGCCGGCTCAAGAAGTACATGGGCGGCGGTACGATCTACAATCGCCTGGCCCAGCTTGAGAAACGAAACCCGAGCATCGTCGATGCCGCGATCGGGGCGACAACTCCCGCCGTCTCGGCCAACCCGGCCGCGCGGGGTCTGGCCGCGATTCCAGTCGATTACACCCCACGAGTTCACGCCGTGAAGGCCGCGAGCACGACCTCCAGCTCGTCCGCCAGAGTTGAGAAAGCAAGGCCGGTCGTCTCGATTCATCGTGACGCCGCCGTACGCAACGCTCTGCCCACGCGTGTTCGCTACAGCATGAACGCCTACATGGACCACGCAGCGCACGCCAGGAAAGCCTGATCCCCAGCCAGGCAACGGATTCTGATCTGGAAACGGCCCGGGAACTTCGCGCCCCGGGCCGTTTCCGCTCCCCTGGACAATGGGCCAGAACGCGGAGATCAGCGCTTGCTTGACGCGCCCGAACGCTCCGGGTCTAGTCAATAAACCTTTGGCCAGACTCCAGCACCAGATCCCTTGCCAGCCCAGGCACGAACGAGCAACCGACATCATGCCCGACTACACGCCCTACCAGCGCAAGATCATCGATCGCTACTACAAGAACTTCGACGCCATCCAGTTCCAGCGCCTCTCCGAGCTCGCCACCGAGCTCTATCTCGCCGAGGGAAAGAAGCTCGAACGCCTCTGGGCCCAGACCGGCGAGCTTCTCAGGAAACTGGAAATCCCCGAGACCCAGGTCGCCGCCATCCTGGCAAAACGCGATCCGACCGCACTCGTCTCCATCATGAAAAGCCTGGAAAACAAGGGATAACCTCTTCGTATCCGGCGTCGTGTCTGAGAATGCTTGATTCTCGCCTGATCACGCCAGCTCACTCGCGAACGCTCCCATGCGCCAAGGCAGGTGCGGAACGGATCGCGGGGTCCTTGCGGCAGCAACTCTCCAAAATGAATCCGCCCGACACAAACAACCCATTCGGCGCAATCCTATTCGATCGCGGACGCCTAAACCTGTTATTCCTGGCGGATGCGCCTCACCGCGTTGCCGATTCGAAAGCATTTGCCTGACGCTCTTTACGGAAGTTTGGCCAGGATTCCTTGAATCGGCTTTATTTTTCGTGCTACGATCGTCTTGACGCGGAAATGAGGGATTTGTAAATTTTTGCCCAATCCGATTACGCTTTTTGTGACCGAATGGTCGTCCGGACGTGCGGCGGTCGCGAGCGTATTTCGGTAAGCAAGGACGGCTTCCCACAAACCTCAAAGTCGAGGAGCAACATCGATGTCGTTGGCTCAGAGGGTACGCGACTTTCGCTACTCGAAGGGGTGGGGCCCCGACGAGCTTGCTAACCGTGCCGAGATTTCCAGGACGGCACTCTACCAGATCGAGAGTGGGCGGACGGAGCTGCCGCGCGCCGGGACGCTCAGGCGAATCGCGGTCGCCCTCGATGTTCCCATGGAAGAGCTCCTCGGCCATGACGAAGAGCCTCAAACCTCGGCGTTCCCTGATCCCGCTCCCGCGCGGCGAGGGGGACGGCTGCACTACAACCACTGGGTCCCGTCCGAAGGGGGACCGCTCTCGATCCCGGTCACCGCGAATGGAAAAGGCGTTCCCGGCCCGGATGACTCACGCTTCACCGTTGAGCATCCCGTCACACGCTCCAATCCGTCGCACGAAGCCGTTTATGTCCGTGAAGGCGAACTGATGTCAAAGCTGCACGATCTCATCCATTCTCCCATGGGCGAGTCGGTCGCGAAGTTGATTGAAGAGCTCCACGGGCTTATTCCCCGCAATCGCGGCACACTTTAAATCCGCAATCTCCGCGCCCGGGCGCAAATTGTCGGGTAGATTTCCTCAAGAACCCGCATCGGATCGCCGACTGGCGGTTCGCATGGCACTGCATCCTTGAGGTACCCGATGGCTGCGACTTCTGGACCTCGCGTTCGCGCGGTCGCTCTTCTTGCTACGGTTCTTTTTTTCGGCCTTCAATCCGGGTCTGTGACGGCGGGAGATCCCCCGCGCTGGCGGCCTTTTCGCCGGGCAGTGCCCACACGCGCCCAGGTGGTCCGGTGCGAACCGCGACGGGCCACTCTGGGCACCTTTAGTCCAACGCCCTACATCATGGTCCGCGGAAATGATCCCGTCGGCGGAGGTTATTCACCTCTTGGTATTTACGGCGATCAGACCATGGCCCTTTACGGCCCGTTCTCACCCTTGCGGCCGTACACCGCTCCCGTGATTGTGACAACGCGCGGCTACGATGGGGTTTATCGATCCCAGCCGGGTGTTTCGACGTCGACGCCGAATTTGCCTGAGCTCTCGCCGATCGTGTACCCCAACGAGTCCCGCAACTATTACGGCCCGCGCGTCTTTCGCACGCCGCCATCCTGGTCGAGCGCGATCAACTGGATTGACCAGAATTAGCGCGCAACACCGGTCCTGGGTATCCTCGAGGGACACCGGCCTGGCAGGTGAATTGCGCCTTTCAGGCAGGGGCAGGGCGAGCGTGCGCTGTCGTGCTGTCCGTTCAAGGTGTGCGATCGGGGATTGAACCACACGCGGAGGCGGATTCGTGGAATGGCACGCGACGACAATTCTCGCGGTGCGCAGAGGGAGTGCGGTTGCGATCGGCGGCGACGGCCAGGTGACGCTAGGCACACAGGTGATGAAAGCGGACGCCGTCAAGATCCGCAAGCTGCTGGATGGCCAGGTTCTCGTGGGCTTTGCGGGTTCCGCGGCGGATGGTTTTGCGTTGCTTGAGCGATTCGAGGGCAAGCTTCGCGATCATCCGTCGAACATGACGCGGGCGGCGATCGAGCTGGCGAAGCTGTGGCGAACCGATCGCATGCTGCGCAGGCTGGACGCCGTTTTGATCGCGGTTGATGCGCGTGCATCTCTCATGCTGACGGGCGCGGGGGACGTCATTCAACCGAGCGACGGAATCCTGGCGACCGGTTCCGGCGGGGGCTATGCGCTCGCGGCCGCGCGGGCGCTTGTGAATCGTACTGAGCTTTCCGCGGCTGAGATCGTGCGCGAGTCGCTGCTGATCGCCGCCGGGATTGATATTTACACCAATAGCCAGGTCGTCGTGGAGGAACTTCCGTGCCAGACTTCGAGTCCCGGCGCGAGCTGACCCCGCGCCAGATCGTCTGCGAGCTCGACCGCGATATCGTGGGCCAGGCCGACGCCAAACGCGCCGTGGCGATCGCGCTTCGTAATCGCTGGCGGCGCAGATGCTTGCCGGAAGATCTGCGCAAGCAGACCACCCCCAAGAACATCATGCTGATCGGTCCCACGGGGGTGGGCAAAACCGAGATCGCGCGCAGGCTCGCGGAGCTGGTCGGCGCCCCATTCGTGAAGGCAGAAGCCACGAAGTACACCGAGGTCGGCTATGTGGGCCGCGATGTGGAAGGGTTGATCCGCGACCTGCTCGAGGCGGCGATCTTGCTCGTCAAGGCCTCGGAACGAGCCAAGGTCGCCGATGAGGCGCTCGAACGTGTGCACGAGCGGCTGCTGGATCTGCTCTTGCCCGCCGTGCCGGTCGACGCACGCCCGGGCGCGGAATCGGCGCAGGGAGAATCCGTCTCGGATCGCCGCCGCCGCACCCGTGAGAAAATGCGCGACCGGTTGCTCGCCGGCGAGCTCGATGATCGCGAGGTCGAAATCATTCTCCCCGCCAAATCCGTCTCGCCTGTCTCCATCCTGGGCGCTGGCAACTTCGAGCAGATGGAGATGGATCTTCAGAACCTGTTCGAAAAGATGGCGCCTCGACCGTCTCAAACGCGCAAAATGCCGGTCCGCCAGGCCCGTGAAGTGCTCCATCAGCGCGAAATCGAGGCGATGCTCGATTCCGACAAAATCACCCTCGAGGCCATTACCCTGGCCCAGGATTCAGGCATCGTCTTCCTCGACGAAATCGACAAGATCACGAGCGATGAGTCCTCGCCACGCGGGCCAGACGTCTCACGCCAGGGTGTTCAACGCGACCTCCTGCCCATCGTCGAGGGCACCACGGTCAACACCAAGCACGGGCCGGTGCGGACCGATCACGTGCTCTTCATCGCCGCCGGGGCGTTTCATCGTTCCAGGCCCTCAGACCTGATGCCGGAGCTCCAGGGCCGCTTTCCCATCCGCGTCGAGATGCACGACCTCACCCGCGATGACTTCGTGCGCATCCTGCGCGAGCCCAGGCTGTCGCTCGTGCGCCAGTACCAGGCCCTGATGGCGGCCGAGGGAGTCACGCTCGAATTCACCGACGCCGCGATCCTGAGCATGGCCGATATCGCCTTCGAGGTGAATCGATCAACCCAGAACATCGGCGCTCGGCGGCTGCACACGATTCTTGAACGTGTGCTTGAGCCAATCAGCTTTGACGCGTCCGACCGCGAGGACAAGCACGTCGTCATCGACGCCGACGAGATTCGCCAGCGGCTCGAACCGCTCGTCAAGGACGAGGACCTGAGCCGGTTCATCCTCTAACGGCGACAGGCTCTCACGCTCCGCCCGCGCGTTCGTAAAGCCGGCCGATATCGAGCTGGTGGTCGGGGGTGAAGAGACGGCGAAAGGCCAGAAGCGCCGCCGCCAGAGTGCCGATCATGACTGCGCAGGTCATGAGAAACATGATGATCATCTGATATTTGGCGGCTTCCATGGGGCTTGCGCCCGCGAGCATTTGCCCGGTCATCATGCCAGGCAAGGTGACGATGCCCGCGGCGATCATGGTGTTGAAGGTGGGGATGAGCCCGGTTTGCACCGAGGATCGAACGAGAGGGGCAGCGGCTTCCCAGCGCGTGGCGCCAAGAGCGAGGGCGGATTCAATTCGCCCGCGGCGCGCGAGGATCTCGCTTGTGAAACGGTCGAGCCCGAGCGCGACCCCGTTCATGGTGTTGCCGAGAATCATGCCGACGAGCGGGATGGCATACTGCGGTTCATACCAGGGATGCACGCGCACAATCGCAAAGAGCGCAACGGCCGAGGAGAGCCACGATCCCAGGGTCACGGCAATCGCCCCTGTGACGTTCATGCCGCGGTAACCCACATCCGTCCGCCTGCCCGCCGCCACGCCCGCGATCACGGTCATCGTCGCGAGCACGAGCAACACCGCGGCCGGGTGATCGAGCGCGAACACCCAGCCCAGAATGAGCCCCACCAGCACGAGCTGCGCTGTCATCCGCGCGGCTGAGATGAGCATCCTGCGCTCGACGCCAAGCCGGAGTGCCAGCGAGGCCCCCGCGCACACCACGACCAGGAAGCCCGCCGCGCTCAACTGAATCGCCGACAGTCGCTCGTAATGCGAGCTCATGTTCGTCCTTCTGGTTCAAGGCCCCTGGGCGTGACCCGCAACCACCGGGTCGCAAGCCGCGCGGGTTGCTCGGGATCGTGGCTTACGAGCACATACCCGCGCGTGCCCTGGCCCTCCCCGTGCCACTCGCTCAGGAAGGCTTCGACCTGAGCCGCAGTGCGGCGATCGAGCGAGGCGGTCGGCTCGTCGAGAAGCAGAAACTCGGGATCGAGCATCAT